>JANWLE010000069.1 GCA_025451035.1 Solirubrobacteraceae bacterium | reverse complement strand
GATCAGATCCTTGGGCTCGAGCCCGTGCGCGCGACCGACCGGCGCCACCAGCTTCACCGGCTCCGAGCCATCCTCTGCTCCCTTCGGGTGCGGCTTGGAGTGGCGACGCGGCGGCGGCTGTACTCGCGCGGGCGACGCTTGGGCACCGCGCTCCCACAACGAGATGGACATGCCGATGTGGCGTTCGATCGCCTCGAGCTCGGGCTTCTGCCGGGACTCGACGAACGTGATCGCCCTTCCGGAGCGGCCGATCCGGCCCGTGCGCCCGATGCGGTGGACATACGTGTCGGGCGAGGTCGGGACGTCGTAGTTGACGACGTGTGTCACGGTCGAGATGTCCAGCCCGCGCGCCGCCACATCAGTCGCGACGAGGATCGGCACACGCCCCCCCTTGAAGGCGAGCATCACCCCGTCGCGCGAGCCCTGGCTCATGTCGCCGTGCAGGGCTCGCACGTTCATGCCGCGGTCGCGCAAGGTGCGGAAGAGCTGATCACAGCGGATCTTGGTGCGCACGAATACGATCGCTTGTGCCGGCTCCTCCGCGCGCAGAACCTCTACCAGCTTGTCCGGCTTGCCCTTTAGGTCCGCCGGCAGCTGAAACTGAGCGACCGTGTCGATCGTCAGCGTCGCGGCCTTGACCTTGATCGTGATCGGGTCGTACATGTAGCGGTCCGCCAGCTTGCGGATCGGGTCGGGCATAGTCGCGGAGAACAGCGCAGTCTGGCGGCCCGAGGGTGTCAGCGAAAGGATCTTCTCGACATCTTCGAGAAAGCCCAGGTCGAGCATCTCGTCAGCCTCGTCCAGCACGACCAACCGGCAGCCGTGCAGGACCAGCGAGTGTCGGGAGATTAGGTCCAGCACCCGCCCGACGGTGCCCACCACGACGTGCGCGCCGGAGTGCAGTCTCGCTTGCTGCGCGCGGATGGGGGCGCCGCCGAACACAGCCACGACATCCACCCCGCGATGCGTGCCGTACGCGCGCAGCGCCTGGGTCACCTGGATGCACAGCTCACGCGTCGGGGTGAGCACCAGGGCCTGCACCTCCGGCTCATCAGGGTCGACGTGCTCGACGATCGGCAGCCCGAACGCGGCTGTCTTGCCTGTGCCGGTCTGTGCCTGGCCGATTACATCGCGTCCTTCGAGCAGCGACGGGATCGCCTGCTCTTGGATCGGACTGGGCGACTCATACCCGACGTCGCGCAGTGCGGCGAGGGTGTTCTCGGAGAGTCCTAGCTCGGCAAAGGTTCTGGTCATTGACTGCCGGCAGCTTACGCGGTTCTCGCGCCTCAGACGGTCGGGTCGAGCAGAAGCTTGCCGCTGGTGCGCCGCTCGCGCAGATCCACATGAGCCTGGCGCACCTCGCCCAGCGCGTACGTGCGCCCGACCACCACCCGCAGCCGCTGCTCGCGCACGAGGGCGAAGAGCTCCGATAGGGCTTGACCGAACATGCCAGGATGCTCGAGGCAGTGAAACAGGTAGAAGCCGACGACCGAGCGGGAGTGACGCAGCAGCGACCCGCTGGAGAGTGTGTTCGGCTGTTGCGAGGCGATCCCGCAGACGACGATCCGTCCGAAGTGAGCGAGCGCGCGGTAAGACGCGTCGAAGACATCTCCGCCTGACATCTCGAACACGACATCCACCGCGCGGCCGTCATTCGCTGCGATCAGGCGCTCGGTCAATCCCTCAGCCGCCCCATCGATCGCAACGTCGGCCCCGAGCTCTAGCGCCAGCTGCCTCTTCTCGGCGCTCGAGGCGGTCGCGATCACCGGCCGTGCTCCAAACAGACGGCCGAGCTGGATCGCGAGCGAGCCGACGCCACCGGCGGCCGCATGGACCACCACGCTCTCGCCGTCTAACACGCGACCCGCGGTGCGATACAGATGCCAGGCGGTTGTGCCTTGAATCAGCAGCGCCAGGGCGGTCGCGTCGTCCAGTTGTGGCGGGATCGGGAACGTGAGCTGGGCCGGAACCTTCGCGTATTCGGCGTATCCGCCGCTGCCGGTCAGGGCCACGACCCGCTCGCCCGTGTCCTCCCTGACCCCGGCGACCTCACTGCCGGGAACGAGGGGCAACGTCGCCTTCCTCACATAGGAGTTCGTGCGGGTGTGGGTGTCGCTGAAATTCAGCCCCGCGAGCGTGACACGGATGAGCACCTCCTCGCCCGCGGGCTGAGGCTTCGGCAGCTCCACGAGCTCGAGCACCTCCGGGCCACCAAACTGCTTGATCTGGATAGCACGCATGGGCGTCCAGGCTATAGGGTCCGCGCCCATGCCCATTACCGTTGTCGGCTCGATCGCCTATGACACCGTGCGAACGCCGTTCGGCGAACGCGAGCGCATGCTCGGCGGCGCCGCGGTGCATTTCGCGCTGGCGGCCTCGTTCTTCGACGAGGTACACGTGGTCGGCCCGGTCGGCGAGGACTTTGGTGAGGCCGAACTCGAGCTGATGCGCGGGATGGGAATTGACGTCAGCGCCGTGGAGCGCGTGAGCCCGGGCAAGACGTTCTTCTGGGAAGGCGAGTACGGCTGGGATCTGAACTCGCGCGAGACGCTCGATACGCAGCTTGGCGTCTTCGAGGGCTTTGCGCCAAAGCTGAGCGAGGCATCGCGCTGCAGCGACGTGTTGTTCTTGGCCAACATCCAGCCGGATCTGCAACTCGAGGTCCGCGCCCAGCTGCCCGCGGCCCGCTTCACCGCGCTCGACTCGATGAACCTCTGGATCGACATCGCCCGTGACTCTCTCGTGAAGGCGATCCAGAGCGTCGACTGTGTGATCCTCAACGACGCGGAGCTGCGTCAGCTCACGCGCAAGCCGAACCTGATCGCGGCCGCCCAGGAGCTCTTCTCGTGGGGACCCCCCGGCCCCCGGGTCGTAGTCGCCAAGCAGGGCGAGTACGGCGCGGCGCTGATCACGCGCGAGGGCTTCTTTGCTCTGCCCGCCTATCCGCTGGAGAGCGTGATCGACCCGACAGGCGCGGGCGACACGTTCGCGGGTGGCTTCGTCGGCTATCTCGCCGCCCACCCGGGGCAGGAGCTGTCCGAGGAGCTGTTGCGGGCGGCCATGGCGCACGGCACGGCGCTCGCCTCGTTCAACGTCCAGGAGTTCGGCACCGACCGGGTCGTGCGCCTGAACGCCGCGGAGATCACGCAGAGGGTCACCGACCTGCAGCAGATGACCAGCTTCAGCGGCGCCCCCTTCCGCTCACGCAAGCCTTGAGCGCCGTGAAGCCTGCGGCGCCTAGCGTAGGATCAGAGCCGGGCGGGTAGCAGTAGTACGATCACGGCGATGGACGCGTGGACTTTCATCTGGTTGATGTTGTTGCTGAAGATCCCGATCGTCGGGCTCTTTCTGATCGTGCGCTGGGCGCTTCGCCAAGAGCCAGATCCGCTGCCTGAAGAGGGCGGCGGAAGCGGGCCGCGTCCACGCCATCCCCACCGTCCGCGGCCGCGCTACCCGCACATACCGCGGCGCGGCCCTCACCGAGGCGAGCGGATGCCGCTTGCGCCGCCGCGCATACGGACGGTAGCCGCGCGTGGTCGCGTAGCGCCACATTGAGCCGTGCGCCGGGCTTCTCACGATCGCGCTCACCGCACGCCACCGTGGGACGCGCAACCAACCCAGTGCGCCGAGGAGTGTCGTTGTTGTCGCATAATTCGCTAAGCGGACCGACCAGCTGGCGATAGGAGAGCAGATGAGCACCGAGACGCAGACTCAGCAGAGGACTGACGGCGATGGGGCGGATCGGCAGACGCTGACGGTCATCGACAACCGCACTGGACGCACCTACGAGCTGCCGATCGTGGATGGAACGGTGCGAGGGCTCGATCTGCGCGAGATCAAGACCTCCGAGGAGGACTTCGGGGTGATGGCGTATGACCCGGGCTACGCCAATGTGGCGTCGTGCCGCAGCTCGGTCACCTACCTGGATGGCGAGAAGGGGATCCTCCAGTACCGCGGCTACCCGATCGAGCAGCTCGCGGAGAACTCGAGCTACATCGAGGTCGCTTACCTGCTCGTTCACGGGGAGCTGCCCACCCCGGCAGAGCTCGAGGAGTGGACTCACCAGATCACGATCCACACGTTCGTGCACGAGAACGTCAAGGGCTTCATGCAGGGCTTCCGCCACGACGCCCACCCGATGGGGATGCTGCTCGGATCGGTGGGGGCCCTCTCCACCTTCTACCCCGATGCGAACAACATCTCGGATCCCGAGAACCGCTATATCCAGACGATCCGCCTGATCGCCAAGATGCCGACGCTAGCGGCGTTTGCGTTCCGTCACTCCAACGGGCAGCCGTACGTGTACCCCGACAACGACCTGCGTTACGCCGGCAACTTCCTCTCGATGATGTACAAGATGACCGAGCTTAAGTACCAGCCTGACCCACGGCTGGAACGGGCGCTCGACGTGCTGTTCATCTTGCACGCCGATCACGAGCAGAACTGCTCGACCAGCGCCGTACGTGGGGTCGGCTCCTCTCGCGTCGACCCGTACTCCGCGCTGGCGGGAGGCATCGCGGCGCTGTACGGGCCGCTGCATGGCGGCGCCAACGAGGCAGTCCTACGGATGCTGCACAGGATCGAGCACAAGGAGAACATTCCCGACTTCCTCAGGGGCGTGGAGGAAGGCAAGGAGCGCCTGATGGGCTTCGGGCACCGTGTCTACAAGAACTACGACCCGCGCGCGAAGATCATCAAGGCCGCCGCCGACGACGTCTTCGAGGTCGTCGGCAAGCGCAATCCGCTGCTGGACATCGCGCTCGAGCTAGAGAAAATCGCGCTCGGCGACGAGTACTTCATCGAGCACAAGCTCTACCCCAACGTGGACTTCTACTCGGGGCTCATCTATGAGGCGCTCGGGTTGCCGGTCGAGATGTTCCCCGTGATGTTCGCGATCGGACGCACTAGCGGCTGGATCGCCAACTGGCTCGAGCAGGTCCAGGACCCCGAGCAACGGATCGCGCGACCGCGCCAGATCTATACCGGTCAGCGCGACCGCTTGTACGTTCCGCTCGAGCAGCGCTAGCGCTAGCGCTAGCGCTAGGCCCACAGGAGCATCGCCGAGATGGCCAAGCGATGGACCATCACCGTCCGTGACGGACCACGCGTCCAGCGTGCGCACTTCGACAGCCTGCGAGCCGCGATCGACGCGATGCAACAGCGCCTGAAAGAGCTCGAGCCGAAAGCCGACCGCGAGGTAGTACAGGTGCTTCAACGCAAGTTCGAACCGGCACGCCAGGTGGTCGCGCGAGCCGAGGTCTCGGGCCCCGGGGGCTTCTGGTCCAGCGTGCACGGTGGCGTGGACTTGCGCGGGGACGGCTCCTCCGAGGCATACACGGGGCACGTGCGACGCTCACTGGTAGCACTGCGTGCCGGGGAGGACGCTTTTGACGGCTTGCGGCGTGCGCTGGGCGAGCAGACAGCCGGCCTCAGCAGGTAAGCGCGCCCGGCGTCTTACAGGACGAGCGTCGCGCCGTTGTGCCTCAACCACTGGCGGTCCTCGCGGTAGCCGGGCCAGTGGCGCTCGAGCAGCGCCCAGAAACGGGGCGAGTGATCGAGGATCTCCAGGTGGCAGACCTCGTGCCAGACGACGTATTCGAGCACCCGCTCCGGCGCGAGCAACAGCCGCCAGTTGAAGCTCATCCGCCCGGCGACCGAGCAGGAGGCCCAGCGGGTGCGCTGCGCGCGGATATCGAGCCCGCTGTAGCTCAAGCCGACGAGCGTTGTTGCCCGGTCTAGACGCTCGCCTATCTCGGCGCGCGCCGAGCGCCGGTAGAAGCGCTCGAGCGCTGCTTGCGTGTCGAGCGCAGGCACCAGCAGCCGCTCGCCGTCGCGGCGCACTCGCGTGCGCCCGTGCTCGGGCATCAGCTGCAGGTGCTCGCCGAGGTAGGGGACGGTGCCCGCGCGTTCCGCGAGCGTGGCGAGCGCCCGCCGGGCCTCAGACAGTCTGCGCTCGATCCATGGCCGCAGCTCGCTCACGGCTGCGGCTGCGGCGCGCTCCGGTGCGCGCGCCGGCAGCACCACCTCGACACCAGTGTGCGCATTCACGTTGACGCGCACCCGGCGAGCTCGATTGGAGCGGCGGATGGTGTAGGGGATATCGATGTCCGGGGAGGCTCGGTGCACGGCTGTCCAGGGTACGCGCCGGAGCGGGCGGTTAGAAAAGTCGGCGCACCACGCAGGCAGCGCATACGCTTTGGGGATGCCAGCGGACGAGGACGGGACGCTCACCCATCCGCAGACCTTTGACGAGGAGCTACTGCTGTGGCTGGGCGACGAGCCGCCCGCGGTACGCGCGGCCGATGCGGAACGCATCCGTGACATCGCCGCCGAGTTCGCCAAGGGCTTTGACGCGCTCGCCGGCGTCGAGCGCGCCGTGACGGTGTTTGGCTCGGCGCGCACGCCACCGGAACATTCCGACTATGCCCTGACAAGGGAAGTGGGCGCGGCGCTGGGACGGGCCGGGTACGCGGTTATCACCGGCGGCGGACCCGGATTGATGGAGGCCGCCAACCGCGGCGCGCGCGATGTCGGCGCGCTGTCCATCGGCTGCAACATCGAGCTGCCTCGCGAGCAGGCACTGAACCCGTACCTCGATATCGAGCTGCGCTTTCGCCACTTCTTCGCCCGCAAGGTGATGTTCGTCCGTTACGCGAGCGCTTTCGTCATCTGCCCGGGCGGCTACGGAACACTCGACGAGCTATTCGAGGCCCTCACGCTGATCCAGACATCGACAATCCGCCACTTCCCTGTGATCCTGATCGGCGCGCAGGAGTGGGAGGGACTGATCGAGTGGCTGCGCGCGCGGGCGCTCTCCGACGGCCGTATCGACGCAGCGGACCTCGACGGGCTGCATCTCGTGCGCGACCCCTCGGAGGTGTGCGCCATCGTCGACGCCGCCTGCGAGCGCCAGCGCGACTACGGTCTGCGCCAGCAGCGACGCAGCCGCCCCGGCTGAACGGGGTGGGGCGGGGGCCCCATGGGGCTCGGACAGCCATTGGGGCCGCTAGCGCACGTCATAATCCGCAGACCCGATGACCAGATCAAAGGTCAAGCTGCCGCACGAGGTGCGCGAGCCCTATGAGGTCTACCTGAACGGCGTGCGTCAGCGACCGCAAAGCGACTTCAAGCTGCGCGAAGGGTGGCTTGTGTTCGAACGAGAGCTGCGCAAGGACAAGATCAGCGGCTGGCGCTGGCTGCTTGGCGCATGGGGCGTGGGCACCTACAAACAGAACGACTCGGTCGACGTCCGCTACCAGGCGCCGGATGGCTCGCCCCGGGTGGCCGAGGGCCTCGAGATCGAGCCGGACTAGCCGCCCTTCTGCCAGGGCCGCGCTAGCTTCAGCGCGCTGACGATGGCACGGGTCGCCGGCGAGCGGTTGAGCGTATAGAAGTGGATCCCGGGCGCGCCCGCTTTGAGTAGCTCTGCGCACTGCAGCGTGGCGTAGGCAACGCCGAAGTCCAGCATCGCCTCAGGGTCCTCAGCGCGCGCCTGCAGCTCCCGCCGCAGATCCTCGGGGATCGAGGCGCCGCACATCTGCGCCATCCGCTGCACCTGGCTTGCCTGGGTTATCGGCATCACGCCGGGGATGATCGGCACCTCGATACCGGCGGCTCGTGCCCGCTCTATGAACTTGAAGTACAGCTCGTTGTCGAAGAACAGCTGGGTTATCAGGAAGCTCACGCCGGCCTGTACCTTCTCGACGAGGTGCTGCAGGTCGGCCTCGGGGCTCTCCGCGTGGATATGCGTCTCCGGAAAGCACGCCGCACCGATCGCAAACGGGTAGTGCTCTTTGATCAGCTCGACGAGTTCGCGTGAATACTCAAGACCTCCGTCGGTCTTCGTCCAGGCCTCCTGTCCAGCCGGGGGGTCGCCGCGCAAGGCGAGCACGTTGTCGATGCTGGCCCTGTGCATCTCGTCGAGCGTGGCACGCAGTTCCTCCACGGTTGCCCCAACACAGGTGAAGTGAGCCATGGTCTCCAGGCCATACTGCTCCCTGATCCGCTTGACGATTTCGATCGTCTTGGCGCGCGTGGAGCCACCCGCGCCGTATGTGACCGACACGAAGGCGGGATCGAGCGCGACCAGGTCGCCCAGCGCCGCATACAGGTTCTGCTCGCCCTGCTCGGTCTTTGGCGGGAAGAACTCGAACGAGAAGACCGGGTCTGCCCCGGCGAGCAGCTGATCAATCCGCATCGCCGCCTAAGGCTAACACGAGCGTGTCAAGGTTAGGGTTGGATCGTGCGTACGCGCCAGACAGCCATCCTTCCGCCAGTCCAGCGATCGGAGCCTAGGAGCCCGGGACGCCCACCCAGCGCTCGGGCTCGCCGGCGATGCGCTGAACCCTCCCCGTGACGTCCAGGTGGGTGAGGTAACAGAGCACCTTGGACAGTAGCCAGTGGGCGTTCTGCGGCGATATCGCCGTCTCATAGACACGCCCGACGATCTCAAACGCGGTCAGCGGCTCGCCGCTGACCGCGTCCAGAACCGAGGCCAGACGTTCGTCCACAAGCGTGCGGTTGCCCTGGATATGGGCGTGCACGTCGGTGAACGTGCGGCCATGCCCGGGCAGGCACAGGCGTGCATGGAGCCCCTCGACGACGTCCATGGAGCGCAGGAACTCGCCGACCGGGTCGGGCGTGTAGCCGTAGTCGAAATAGAGAGATATGCGTCCGAGCAGGTGGTCGCCGGAGATCAGCAGACGCCGCTCCGGCTGAAACAGACAGACGTGCGAGGGTGCGTGACCGGGGGTCTCATAGACGATCCAGGGCCCGAGGTCCGTGTCGACGCTCACGCCATTCACCAGCTCGCGGGCAGGCTCAATCACGGCCGATATGCCGGTGCCGATGCCGTTGTTCTTGCGCTCGGCCGCGAAGCGCCGCAACGGCTCCTCGGGGACGCCGCTCTGGCGCGCCACCTCGAGTCGCCGGGCCATCACCGCCTCTGAGTCTTCGGCCATCCGCAGCATGTGCGTGTGGTTGGGGTGCATCCACAACTCGCATCCGGTCCGCTGCACGATCGAGCCGGCCTGGCCGTAGTGGTCTGAGTGAGCGTGCGTGCAGACAACCAGGCGGATGTTCTCGAGGCGCAAATTGCACATAGCGAGCGCGCGCTCGAGATGGGCCAGCGAACCCGGCAGATGCATGCCGGTGTCGAACAAGACAACTCCGTCGCCGGCTGCGACCGCCCACGCATTGCAATGCGGAACCCCGGGCCACGGCAGCGGCATCCGCAGGCGAAAGACGCCTGGCAGCACTCGCTCACCACGGCCCAGCTCTCGCTTGCGGGTCGCCTCGGTCACGCGACAGAGACTATTGGTAGACAGATCTTGAGCGCGTGCGCGATCTGATCACGCCGCGTCGCGGCGAGGAGATCATCGACAAACTCATCACCCGGCTTGCCAGCTGGCGTCTAGACTTCTCTGCGGGGGAAATCGCCAGGAGGAGACCCGACAGATGGTCGAAGACTCGAGCTCGAGCAGGGCCGCCAAGGTGCAGGAGGCGGCAGCCAACGTCAAGCAGGCTACGAGCAGGCGGCGGGGAAGCCAAGCCAGCGAAGCTGAGACGCTGGCCCGCAGCTATTTCGAGGCGATCAGCACCCACGACCTGGACGCAGCCGTAGCCCACTGGGCGCCCGGCGGACGCGACCGCGTCCATGGACATGTCGACGTCAACGCCCCGGAGGGCGTGCGCGAGCTCATCGGCAATCTGCTGGGGGCGTTCCCGGATCTGCGCATGGAGGTGCTGAGCACCGTCACCGAGGGAGAGCACTGTGGAGTGCAGTGGCGACTGAGCGGAATCTTCGCTGGCCCGCAGAAGCTCAACGGAGTCGCCCCCACAGGCGACAGGGTCGTGCTCGAAGGTCTTGACCTACTCACCGTCAAAGACGGGCTGATTCAGTCAAACGAAGCGTTTACCGACACCCTGACCTTTCCACGTCAGATCGGGATGATGCCGGCGCCCGGTTCGCGCACCGAGCAGCGCCTGGCCGGCGCCTTCAACGTGAAGACCCAGCTGAAGAGTCTCGGGACCAGCGAGGCGGGGATGATCGCCACAGGAGTCTGGGTCGTTCAGGGACAGCCGGGGCGCTGCAACGTCTACCTGATCGAGGACGAAGGTGGTGTGACCGTGTTCGACGCGGGAGCACGAACGATGAGCCGCCTGATCGCCACCGAGGCGGCAAAGCTCGGCGGGATCCGCAGAGTCGTGTTGGGTCACGGACACACCGATCACCGTGGCGCAGCGCCTGCGCTCGGCGCTCCCGTCCTCTGCCATCTAGACGAGGTGCAAGACGCAGAAGGCTCAGGCGGCTTTCGCTACTGGCCCAGCGACCTGGCGGGACTGCCCGTCCCGCAACGCCAGATCCACCGTCTGCTTCACCGCATGGCCTGGGACGGCGGGCCGGTCGAGATCTCACAGACCCTCAACGAGGGCGATCAGATAGCCGGCTTTGAAGTGATCCACATTCCCGGCCACGCACCGGGGCAGATCGCGCTATGGCGCGAACCAGACCGGCTGGCCTTGGTAAGCGACTGCTTTTATACGCTCGACATGTGGGGCCGCAGCTGCGAGCCCCACCTACCGGTCGACATCTACAACTTCGACACCGAGCAGGCCAGGGATAGCCTTCGCAAGCTCGCCGCACTCGAGCCGGCGGCGGCTTGGCCGGGGCACGCCAAGCCCGTGACCGGCGAAGTGAGGGCAAAGCTCGAACGCGCCGCCGACAGCTGAGCCCTGTCGCGCGGCGTTTAGAAGGAGACCGGGATGGCCAAGCGCTCACGTCGCCGGACCGAGAAGCCGGCGGCTCCGACCAGCGTCTACACCGAAGTGGATGGCAACTCGATCACGCTGCGCGGCGCGCTCACGCCGGCGAGCCGCATGAAGTACGCACAGATCCTCGCCGGCAGCGAGCGGCCGGCGGCAACACGCGAGGACGCTTGGCACAGGGCGGTCGAGTTCTTGTTCGAGCACCTTGCGCTCAGATGGGAGATCGCCGGCGCGCCGATTGAACGCCAGAAGGAGTTGCTAGGACGCTTTCGCGCCGCTAGCAGCTCAGAGCGGGCCTGGATCAGAGATGTCCTGCGCGAGCACTGCGCCGAGCATTTCCCGGACGTGCAGGCACCGTAGATAACAGCACTAGTTCAGCAGCTCCAGCCGCTCGCCGGCGATCGCTTGGCCGGGCCGCACGAACTTCGCCGTCGATGGACTCAAGACGAACTCGAGCATCTCGCCCGCCTCGCCCCGGACCTGAAGTCGCCGGCCGTCGTCTTGCACCGCGACAATCTGCGCCGATTCGTGCCCACCACCGAAGTATGTAATGCGGGCACGCGAGCCGATCGTCGGCATGGGACGCGTTGGGCCTAGCACGCAGTGCATGTTAAGGCCATGTGAGGATCCGCCTCGGCAGGTATGCGCCGAGCGCCGCGGATCGCTACCTTGGCAGTCAATGCGCCGCACCAAGATCGTCGCCACCATCGGCCCCGCCTCGCGCGAGCCCGACACGCTGCTGGCGATGGTCAAGGCGGGCATGGACGTGGCGCGCCTGAACTACTCGCACGGCACGCTGCACGAGCACGAGGAGACCGTGCGGCGCGTGCGCGATGCGGCCAGGCGCGCAGGCAGGCCGGTGGCGATCTTGCAGGACCTGCCCGGTCCCAAGCTCCGTATCGGCCCCTTGCGCGACGACGTAGTGGAGCTCAAGCCCGGCGACATGGTCACGTTTACCTGCGGCGACGACCACGTCGGCGACGCCCGCCACATGACGATCACCTGGCCCGGCTTGGCCGAGGCACTGCACAAGGACGAGGTGCTCTACCTGGCCGACGGCTCGGTGCGCCTGCGCGTGACCGACGCGCGCCCTGCCACCAGCGAGGTCGATGCCGAGGTGGAGGTAGGCGGAGCCGTGGCCTCGCGCCAGGGCCTCAACATCCCGGGCCCCGCTCACGCGCTCCCGTCCGTGCCCGAGGAGGACCTCGAGCTGCTGCGCCACGGGGAATCGATCGACGTCGACATGGTCGCCCTGTCGTTCGTGCGCAGCCCCCAGGACGTCGAAGACGTGCGCGCCCACACCCGCCTGCCCCTGATCGCCAAGATGGAGAAGCCCCAGGCGGTGGAGCGCGCCGAGGACATCATCCGGGCCGCCGACTGCGTGATGGTCGCACGCGGGGACCTGGGCATCGAGATGCGCATCGAGCAGGTGCCAGCTGTGCAGAAGCGCCTGCTGGAGCTGGCCGGCTGGCTGGCCCGTCCTTCGATCACCGCCACCCAGATGCTCGACTCGATGGTCACCTCCTCGCGCCCCACCCGCGCCGAGGTCGCCGACGTCGCCAACGCGATCCTGGACGGCACCGACGCGGTGATGCTCTCCCAGGAGACCGCGATCGGCGCCTATCCCGTGGAGGCCGTCGCGATGATGGCCTCGATCGCCAAGGAGGCCGAGGCGATCGCCCCGTACGAGCGCTGGAACGTCTCGCGCGTGCGACGCCGCGACGCCGACCCCGCCTACACCGTCGCCCACAGCCTCACGGTGGCCGCTCGTGAGCTTCACCTGGCCGCCCTGATCGTTCCCACGCTTTCGGGCCGCTCGGCGCGCCTAGTCTCCGCCCACCGCCCTCCGGTCCCGATCTACGCGCTGTCCCCCGGCCGCGAGACAGTACGCCGCTGCGGGCTCATGTGGGGAGTGCGCGCCTCCTCGATCCGCCGCCACGAGACGACCGAGGAGCTCATCGCCGACTCGGCTCGGCGCGTGGTGGAGCTCGGCTGGTGCCAAAAGGGCCAGCGCGTGGGGATCACCGCTGGCCTACCGAGCGGGCGCCCGGGTACGACCAGCCTCGTTCAGATCCAGGTCCTCTGAGGCGCGAACGCCGCTAACCCGCGGCACCGACCCCGCCGCGCTCGTAGAACTCGGCCTCCTGGCGACCGAGCTCCGTGACGGGCCGATCCCCATACATCCACTCGCGCGCGATGCGATGCCAGTTCACACGCGCTTTCAACTGCGAGAGAACCGCGAGCGTGAGCATCTCCATGCGCCTGCCGAACAGGTGCTCCGGGCGCATGTCCTGGTGGCGCATCTCGCGAAAGTGGCTAGAGCGAGGGTCGGAGCTTTCGATCATCACCTGTGTGGCGATCTGCGGCGTCAGTTCAACCACCTCATCGGCTGTCGTGTACCACCAGATCGCGTCCTCGATGAAATCCATGAGGCTGTCGGGGTCCACCCGCTCCGGCTCCGGCAGAAAGCCTGACTCCGCCAGGAGCCTGTGCAGCAGCGGAGCATCGGCCTCGGCGACGGCGCGCTGCGCCGCGAGCTCGAGCGCAACCGCGCTCGACTCCATGCGCTTGAACAGGCCGAAGTCCAGAAACGCGATCCGTCCGTCTTCCAGCAGCAGGAAGTTGCCGGGATGGGGGTCCCCCGAAAACTGCCTGTGGCGATACAGGCAGCCGAGGAAGAAGCGAAAGACGATCTCGCCGATGCGATCACGCTCGGCCTGCGGGTAGCTCTTGAGCTGCTCGAAACCGACCCCGTTCACGAACTCCGAGACGAGTACGCGCTCCCGCGAGAGCGAGGTGACGACTTCGGGCACCACGATGAACGGGTGGCCCTGATAGATGCGCGCGAGCGAGCGCTGGTTTTGGGCCTCGAGCTCGTAGTCGAGCTCCTCGCCAATGCGCGTGCGGATCTCCGCTGTGATGGCCTTCGCGTCAAGCTGGGGCGTCATGCGCTTGAACAGGCGCATGATCATGTCGAGGTTCTGTAGGTCGGCGCGAACGGCCGCCGCCACACCCGGATACTGGACCTTGACGGCGACCTCCCGCCCATCGCGCAAGGTCGCTCGGTAGACCTGGCCGATCGAGGCGGCAGCGATCGGCTCCTCATTGAAATCGCTGAAGGTGTCGCTGATCGGGCCTTCCAGGTCGTCTTCGATGACACGCCGCATCTGCTTGAAGGACACGGCGGGGGCCGCGTCGCGAAGCTTCGCGAGCTCCGCCTGAAACTCCTCGCGGTACTCCTCCCCCACCAAGCCAACATCCAAAAAGGACATGACCTGCCCCACCTTCATGGCGGCGCCCTTCATCGTGCCGAGCGCCGCGACGATCTGCTTGGCGGTCTCCAGCTGGCGCTTGGCCAAAGCCTCGGTCGCGCCCTCCTCAGAACGCGCGACGTTCGCCGCGCGCGTGCCGAACTGCTTGACCGCCTCGCTGGCAGCGAGCCGCCCCACCGTTGCGGTGCGACGCACTCTGGATGTGGGGATGTTCTTGCGCGCCACGGCGCCTAGATGGTACGACCTACCCACGCATCAGTCGGCAGCTTGCAGGCTGGGCTGCACGCGAGCCTCTCAGGCGGCCGCGCCAGTGGCTCTGCGTTTGCGCAACGAGCGCTTGGACAGAACAGCTCCCCAGTCGGCGTCGTCGATCCGCCCGGGGCTCGTGGCGCGCAGGAAGTCGAGCAGCACGCGGGCCAGCCCCTCGGGGTCTTCGAGGTGAGGGAAGTGTGCGGCCTGAGGCAGCGTGTGGAAATGGCTGTGCGGGATAGCTTCGTGAGCGCGCGAGCCGTGGACGAGCGGGATCGTGTTGTCCCGCTCGCCCCACACGATCAGCGTGGGCATCGACTCCAGCAGGTACAGCCGGTCGCTCGCACCGACGCGCTGGCCATGGATGTCGATCACGGCGCGCAGCGTCTGCAGAAACGCCTCGCGCGCGCCTGGCTGCTCCAGCGGCCGCAACGCCCGGGCGAGGGCCTGCACATAGATGCCGTGACGAAAACCGCGTCTGCGCAGCCGCGCGCCGACATCCCACAACGCCGCCAGCACCCGGCTGTGGGCCGCCCCGGCGAGCAGCACCGAGACGGCGGGCAGAGCGGCGGTGCGCAGCATCGGACTGACCTCGTAACCGAGGCCGCCGCTTGAAATAAGCACCAGGCGCTCCACCCGTTGCGGGAATTGGTAGAAGAACTGCATCGCGACACCACCGCCGAGCGAGTGACCCACTATGCTCGCCCGCTCGATTCCGAGCACCGACAGCAGGTCACGAATGCTCGCGGCATGCGCACCAAGCGAGTAATCGCCGCGCGGCGTCGCCGAGTCGCCATGACCGATCAGGTCAGGGGCGATGACCGTGTAGTGGTCGGCCAGCGCTTCGGCGACCGCTTGCCAGTGGCGCGAGGAGTTGAGCATGCCGTGGATCAGCACGACCGGTGGCCCTTGGCCGGCGACCCGGTAGATCACACGGTGGCCGTGCAGCTCCAGCTGCCACTCGTCGAAAACGAAGCTCGCAGACCCGCGAGCGAGCGCGACCGGGGCGTGGGGCTCCCGCTCGTCGCTACCAGATCCGGGCTGCGTCGGGATCAGAACCGCACCTCAAGCCGGACCCTAGCAGGCGCTCTCACGGCCGCCGCTCAGGGAGACGGCGCGATCTGCGAGCCAGGGACAATGTCATCCGAACCGTCCGGCCAACGCACCCAGGCCTTCTTGCCGCCGTCGTAATCATCGGCGAGCAACACCAGCGTGGCCGGTTGGCCGAGCGCCTGGCATGGCTCGGAGCGCTCGGCGTCCACCCCGCGCCAGACTCGGACGAACGGGTTCTCCTCCCACTCCCGCCCGACGGTGCTCTGCTCGGTGTGGCCCGGATAGATGACCGTATCGGCCGGCAACTCCATCAGCGTGCCCATGATCGAATCGCGCAGGTCGACATAGGTGGTGTGGCCCGGAGCGCGCACGCCTCCCACCGAGCCCTTGAACAGAGTGTCGCCGGTGAACACGACAGCCCCGCCACCGGTGGAGCCCCCCGCCGCGCCGGCTTGGTAAGCGGGGCCGCTTGGCTCGCCCACGAGGAAGGAGAGCATGCCGGCCGTGTGACCAGGCGTGTGTAGGGGTCGCACCTCGAGCGCGCCGAAGCGCAGGGGCTGTCCTGCCTGCATCGTGCCATCCGCTTCGCCGGCGAGCAGATCGAATTCGAGCGGGTGGATCAGCGCCCGGATCGCGCCGTAGCGCTCGCGTAGCGAGCCGACCTCACTGACATGGTCGTAGTGGTGGTGCGTCAGCAGCACATGGCTGGGCTCGAGGCCCAGGCGTTCCGCCGCCTCGATTAGCGGCTTCACCGGACCGCCGGCGTCGATGAAGAACGCCGGGCCACCCTCGCCGTCTGAGACCAGATAGGTGTTCGACAGAAACTGAGGGTGCTGTGAGCACTCCACGATCACGCGGCCATACTTGCATGAAATGCGGGTGTGCGCGAGCCGTTGGTAGCTAGCGCGAGCGGCCCGGGTCTGCCCTGCAGAACACAACAGCGCGCCAACTGAACCGAAGAAAACGACCCGCTAGCGTGTTGGGGCTATCGTGATCAGAGCAGTCATCCTCAGAGCAGCCTTTCTGCCGTCGCTGGCCCTGCTAGCCGCCGCGGCGCCCGCGACGGCAGACACGACCCTCGGGCAGCTGGCCAACGCCACCCGCTCTGACTGCCAGACCGGCAAGGTCTACCTACAGGCAAAAAGCGCTACCGGCCTGAGCTCGTACACCGCCCCGTCGGGGGGCGTCATCACCTCCTGGTCTGAGACGCCGCTTCACGGCCAGGCGCAAGCGAGCCTCATCGTCGCCGCGCCCAGCTCCGCGCCCGGCCAATACACGGTGGTGGCGATCAGCCCCGAAGAGCAGATCTCAGGCGAAAGCACCCAGACCTTCCCCGTGCGCATGCCGATGGAATCGGGTGACGTGCTCGGCCTGTATCTGGCCTTCGGCGCCTTCTCGTGCGAGTTTCTCACACCCGAAGAAAAGAACGGCGATGAAATCGAGCTGATGAGCGGCACGCCGAAAATCGGCTGGCCGTTCGTGGACTCTGAAGCGAAATTCAACGAACGCCTGAACCTCACCGCGACGCTCGAGCCCGACGCCGACCACGACGGCTACGGCGACACGACGCAGGACCCCTGCCCGACAGACCCCTCCACCCACGAAGCGTGTCCGGCGCCGAAGGTCAGCGGCAGCGCCCAACTCGGCCAGACCCTCTCGGCCGTCGCGGGAGGCAGCCCCGAAAACCCCTCCTTCGCATGGATGCGCTGCGCCGCCAACGGCGAGGCTTGCTACCCGATACCGGGCGCGAGCGCCTTCACCTATGCGGTCAGCGCGGTCGACATCGGGCACACGCTGCGGTTCCGCAAGAGCGCCCATAACGCCACGGACACGCAGGTCACGGAATCCGAAGCGACCGCGCTCGTTCCTTTCAACCTGATCACTGCGATCGCACCCAGGCTTTGGCTGGTCTCGCAGTCGGCGAGGAGGTGGCGGGAGGGCAATCTGTTGCCGCGCCTCACCAACCTCTCCCGGTCATCGCAGGGGACGGTTTTCAGTTTCGACGTGAACCTCCCCACCACGGTCACGATGACCTTCCTGCAGAAGAAGAGCGGGCGACGCTCAGGGCATACGTGCGCGGCTCCCAATAGACACAACGCGCGCCATCGTCGCTGCACGCGCATCGTGAGCGCCGCGCAGCTCGGCTTTCCCGCGAAGGCCGCAGCCAACAGGGTGCTGTTCCAGGGACTGATCTCCACTACGCAGCGGCTCAAGCCCGGTAGCTACACCGTCGTCGTCGGCGCTGGACCGCCGGCGCTGAAATCAGCCTCAAAGTCACTCACCTTCACAATCACCCGCTGAGGCATTTCTGCGACAGTTTGCCGTGAAGGGGACCCCAGCTCACCGGGAGCAGCGCTCATGGCTCTGATTCACACGTGCTACCGCATCACCGATATAGACCGCTCGGTTGCCTTCTATGAAGCGCTCGGCTTCAAGGAGGTGGGACGCGTCCCGATTCGCGACGAGGCGATCAACGTGTTCATGAACCAGCCCGGCGACGGCGAGGCGCCGCGCCTGGAGCTGACCTACAACTTGGGCGTGGAGCACTACGAGATCGGCACCGGCTACGGCCACATCGCGATCACCGCCTCGGACCTTGACGGGATGCTGGCGAAGCTATCCGAGCAGGGCATCGAGCCCGAGAAGCCGCCCTACTCGGTGCGCGAGGGCGGGTCGAGACTCTGCTTTGTGAAAGACCCCGACGGGTACCGCGTAGAGATTCTGGAGATGTAGACACAGAGGCTGCGTCTGCCTAGTGGCAAGGCTGACCGCCGGGCTCATAAGACTTCCGTAGGGCCTACGGATGGATACGGGATGAGAAGCGCCTAGCGTGACCCGGCAAATACCTCACCCAAAGCCAGGAGACTGTCATGACAGCACTAGTCTGGAAGCGCTTTGAGAGCCCGGACGAGGTTCGGGAGTTCACCGGCGGCAAGGGTCGCTTGGAGTTGGTGGATCTGAACGGGAATGCCATAGGCCGTGGGACTTTCGAGCCCGGCTGGCGCTGGTCGGAGAACGTGAAGCCGATCGCGGGCACCGACTCCTGTCAGGTCGAGCACATCGGATACGTCCTCAAAGGACGGATGGCATTGAAGATGGGCGATGGCGCAGAACACGAGTTCGGCCCCGGCGACGCCTTCCACATGCCACCCGGGCACGACGCGTGGATCGTCGGCGACGAGCCGTGCGTCCTGCTCGACTTCGGTGGCTTGAAGGGGTATGCCCAGTCGAGCTGACGTTCGTAGTAACCCTTCCGTCCGCGGGCGCTACGCTGCGCTCACGCTTCCCCAACCGCCAGGAGCAACGCTATGCCCAATCCCGTCGTTCACTTCGAGGTTCTCGGCAAGGACGCCCAGGCCCTGCAGGGCTTCTACTCCCAGGTCTTCGACTGGCCGATGGAGAAGGTGATGGACAGCTACGCGATGGTCAGGCCGGCCGGCGAGCAAGGCATCGCCGGTGGCGTCGGCTCGACAATGAGCCCCGATACCCCAGGACACACGACCTTCTACGTGGAAGTCGAGGACCTCCAGGCGACCCTTGACGCGATCGAGGCCGCCGGCGGCAGCACCGTCCAGCCCCCGATGGACATCCCCAACGGCCCGAGCATCGCGCTGTTCCGGGATCCTGACGGGAACCTCGTCGGGCTCGTCAAGTAGTCCAGTGCTTGGAGCGGTGCCTCGGCCAACCGGCACCGCGCCGATCTTCCCAGGGACGCCGTGGCCTTGTATAACGTGGCTAGAGCGATGGCAGACGCTGGCAAGATCGCAAAGAACCTCGAGCGCTTCGCCCAAGCGGTGGCTGCCCACGACCGCGAGAACCCGACCCACACCGCTTGGGGCATCGGCCTTGCGCACTACGACATGGAGCGCCTCGGCTTGGAGGAGGGCGAGGAGATCCTGCCCGGCATAACGATCCAGTGCGACGGCGGGGTCAGCGGCAACTTCCGGGTTCTGTGCGACGGCCAGCACGAGGAGGATCGCTCCGAGTCAGAGCAAGAGGTGCTGGTCGTGATCGCAAGCCAGGCGCTTCAAGCCACTCCGGGCTCCCCGCACGAAGACATCAGCTGACTAGCTACGTCAAGCCAGAGGCTCGCTGGGAGACCGCCGGCGCTGGCACGCCCGCCCGCGCGGCGATCAGCCCGACGAGGCGCTCGATCGTCGGGCAAGCGATCCCGTGGCGCGCCGCCGCTCGCAGCACGGCACCGGGGATCGCGTCCAGCTCGGGGGCCCTGCCCGCCGCGATGTCGCGCTGCATCGAGCTGCCCAGCGTGGCGTGGGCGTCCTGCAGTTCGGCGATCGCGCTCTCGGGCTCGATCTGCGCACCCTCTCGGACGGCGACCTCGCAGGCCTCGCGGATCGCCCCGTAGAGCTCCGCTCTGAGCCGCTGGGTGCTGCGTATCTCGCCGAGCAGCTTGTCGTGCGCGCTGGTGGTACACGCAAGCGCGTTCAGACGGACGAGCTTGCCCCACATCACCTGCGCCTCGGAGTCGAGTATGCGGGCCGGTATTTCGGCTTCGTTGAGCGCCTGGGCGAGAAGCTCCATGCCGTCCCGCGCCGTCGGCTCGGCGCAGGCCATGTCGATGCGCAGAAAGGGACTCGTGTGGACGATCGTGGCCGCCGTCGGGCGATCGGACTCGACGCGGATCGCCCCCGCAACCACCCGCGTGTCGCCGGCGAAGCGGTCGCGCAGCAGCGCGATGTGGTCAAGCCCGTTCAACAGCGCCAGCAACAACGGCGGGACGATCTCTATGCGCTCGAGCGCCTGCGCAAGCGCCGTGGCCTTGGGCGAAACGATCAGCGCGTCGGCGGGCTCCTGCAGGCACTCGACGGCACGCGGATGCGCGACGAAGCTGCCCAAGCGCACGCTCGTGACATGCAGGCCGCGCTCGTTTATCACCCGCGCGGTCGACGGGCGGGCCACGACTATCGTCTCGTTGCCAGCGCGCTCCAGCGCGCCGGCGATGAGGCCGCCCACCCCGCCTGCTCCAAGGATCGCGACCCTCACGGCGCTGGATCCAATAGGACGCCAGGATTCATGATCCCCGCTGGGTCCAGGGCCGTCTTTGCCCCCCGCAACGCGAGCGCAAACGGCTCGGGGCGCTGTCTGTCATACCACGGGCGGTGATCACGGCCGACAGCATGGTGGTGAGTGATCGTCGCGCCGACGCGGATGATCGCGTCGCTCACGCCCTGCTTGACGCGCGCCCACTGGGCGAGCTCCTCGCCCCTGTTCGCCGGCGCAAGCACAGTGAAATAGGGCGCAGGCCCGTCTGGATAGACATGGGTGAAGCGACACGTGACGTGGCTAGAGGACCCGCCGTCAGGGCCCTCGGCAAGCGCCTGGCGGGCGGCCTGCATCACCTCCTCATACAGCGCCGGAAAGCGCTCCCAGGTGATGGCCGTCTCAAACGTCTCCGAGAGCACGCCCATCGCGACCAGCACATCCCGCACATATGGGGCGCCCATGAACGCCTGGCGCCAAGAGCCCGCCGCCTGTGAGCCCTGACGCGGGCCCGGCGCCTCGCCGCCGTGCTTGCGGCATATCTCGAGTGCTCGCTCGAGCAGCGCCTGGACGGGGTGATCAGAGGACTCAAATCCGAGCAGCAAGAGTGCGCTGCTGCCGTCGCCGGTCATCGTCAGGCGAGCCTCCAGTGGGTCGATCAGGCGGCAGTTGGCGGGGTTGAGCCCGGACTGAGAGATGGCACGAACACACTCGGCGCCGTCGTGGAACTCACCGAAGCGCACGGTCGCCGAGCCGCGATGGTGAGGGCGAGGCTGCACGCGAACCCACGCCTCGGTGATCACCCCGAGCGTCCCCTCCGATCCTGCGAGGACTCTGTCCGGGCTGATCCCGGCCCCCGATCCCGGCAACCTGCGTGACTGCCACAGCCCAACGGGGGTGATGGCGCGCACCGACTCGACGAAGTCCTCGATGTGTGTCAGCGCGGTAGCGAAATGGCCCGCTGCTCGCGTGGCGATCCAGCCCCCGAGGGTCGAGAACTCAAAGGATTGAGGAAAATGGCGCAGCGTCAACCCTTGCTCGGCGAGCGCCGCCTCTAGCTCTGGACCGCGCGCGCCGGCCTGGATGCGAGCCGCGCGCGAGCACTCGTCGATCTCGAGCACGCGATTGAACTGGCGCATATCGAGGCTGATGGCGCCGTTGTAGGAGCCATCCACCTGTGCCTGCACGCCGCCCACGACGCTGGTTCCACCGCCATAAGGAACGACCGCAACGCGCTGAGCGGAGCACCACTCGAGCACGCGTTCGACGTCTTGCTCGGCACGCGGATAGACCACGAAGTCAGGAGGATGGTCAAAGCGCCCGCGGAATCCGCGGACGATGTCGCTGTAGGACTTGCCCCAGGCGTGGCTGGCCCGCGCGTGATCGTCCCGCCCAGAGATATCGACCAGAGACGGGGGCATGGCTACCCTTGGCTCGGCGAGGCTCACGTGCTCGAGGGCGACCGGCTGCTCGATCTCAGTGCAGGGAAAGCCAAGGTGCGCGGCGAGCGCCGCCGCGGCGCTCGCGAGCTCCTCGCGCGACGGCTGCTGGTCCTCAAACCCCCAGCCCCAGTGCTTGAGTCGACGAATCTTCACCATCGCGAGTGTATGGGCACTAGCCTTCTGGGTGCATGAGCATCGAGCAGAGACCTACCGTCCGTCATCCGCAGATCCTGGCGCGCGGCCCCTGGGACCTGGGGCAGGTCACCGCACGCTGGCTCGAGGAGCACTTCAACCCGCCGCCGTCCCACACGCTCGCCGCCGACGAGGCAATCACGGCGCTGCGCGAACGTGGCTCGCCAAGTCATGACGGCCTAGCGGGACGGCTGGTCGATTTCAGCCAGGACACAGGCGGTCTCGCGCTCGAGCTACAGCCGTTGCGGTGGGCGCTGCGGCTGGTGGCGGGCGACGCCTCGGGAAGCATCGCGGCGTTGTGCGTGACGCGATCTGCGGACGGCCGCTGGCTGGCAGGACGACGGGCGCCGTGGCTCTCCTCGTGGGCGGGCCGCTGGGCGCTCGGGGCCGGCGGCGCTGTCGACCTCGGCGAGAACCCGGCTCAGACACTCGTGCGCGAGCTCGAGGAGGAGTGGTCGGCCTCGCCTGAACGTGTCACGGGCGAGGCGCTGGTTGAACTACCGCACGGCCTGGTCATGTTCGTCGGCCAGGCGTGGCTGGCGCCCGGGGCCGAGGTGACTCCCGACGAGGAGCACGACGCCTACGACTGGTGGCCAGCCGATATCGACCGTTGGCCCGCCGAGGCCGAGGGTCCGCTGCGCGGCATGGCGCAGTGGCTGTCGCAGTGAGCCGCCGCCCAGTCGCAGTGATGACGGTGGACGAAGCTGCGCCGGCCAGCGCAGCTTCGCAAGCTCTCTTCGCTGTCCTGAAGTGGGTCTCGCTCACGCACTCATGCATATACCTGGGGCTGCTTGTGTGCGCGTTTGCGGCGGGCAAACCAGAGCCAGAGACATTCGTGCTCGGGCTGACCCACGGGCTGCTGTGGATATGCATGTCGGTTGCCTGCATCGCCGCGGCGAGGAAACGCATCCTGCCGTTGCGTCTAGTCGTAGCGGTGGCGGTGCTCGGTGGCATCGGGCCGTTTTTTGGGACTTATGAGTTCGTCCGCGAGCAGCGCACGCGCCGCGCCGACAGCTGAGCCGCCTAAACGTCCGCGCATCGGCGCATGCAGCGGCGTGTCTCTCGACGGTGCGCGATAGAGTGGGGAAAAACGATGGCGATTGGCTCCACCACCCAAGTTCTCATGCCCCAAATGGGCGAGTCGGTGACCGAGGGCACGGTGCTCGAATGGCATAAGCGCGAGGGGGACACCGTACGCGCCGACGAGGTGCTGGTCGAGATCTCGACCGACAAGGTTGATGCCGAGGTTCCCTCCCCCGCCAGCGGAACCTTGATCAAGATTCACGCCGCCGAAGGCGACACGGTGGAGGTCGGCATGCTGCTCGCCGAGATCAGCCCCAACGGAGCACCACCGGCCGGCGAGAGCACCCCTCAGCACCCCGAGGCGAACGGCACCGGCCCTCATGAGCAGGCGCCGCAGGGCGCTGCCTCACCCGACGCCCCGGATCGGCAAGAGCCCGCGAGCGAGATCATCGATGTCGTCACGCCCGCTGCCGGCGAGTCGGTGACCGAGGGGACGATCTTGGAATGGCGCGTGCAAGTGGGCGATTCGATCGCGCACGACGAGACGATCGTCGAGATCTCAACCGACAAGGTCGATGTCGAGCTGCCTTCCCCGGCCAGCGGCACCGTCACAGAGCTGCTGGTCAGCGAGGGCGATACGGTCACCGTCGGGCAGGTGATCGCCAGGCTACGCGCCGGCGCCGCGAGGGGACAGGCGGCGGAAGGCGGCGGCGCGGCCGCGGGGGTTCAGGAGCCCACCGCCCCGCCGCTGCCGGACAGTATGCGCGTCTCACCGGTGGCCGCCCGCGCTGCGGCGGTCGAGGGGGTGAACCTCGCACGAATCGCTGGCAGCGGCGCGGCGGGGCGCATCACCAAGGACGACGTGTTGAAGGCCGCGGCCAACGGCGCCTCCACAGCGTCCGGGGCGATGCCTAGTGGCGCGGCGCTGATGAAGGGAGCGGCTGCGATGCTCGCCCGCTACATGGACGAGTCGCGGTCGATACCGACAGCCACAAGCTTCAGGACGCTCACCGTCACGACACTCCAGGCGCGCCGGGGAGAACTGAAGGCCGCACAGCGCAAGGTGTCCTTCACGCACCTGATCGCCTACGCGATCGTCCGCGCCGCACAGGACATGCCGGTCATGGCAGAGCATTTTGCGGAGATCGACTCAAAGCCTCATCGCGTCAGCGATGGCCAGGTCAATCTCGGCTTGGCCGTCGACGTGGAGAAGAAGGACGGCACTAGGACTCTGATGGTCCCGGTCATCAGCGCCGCGCAGAGGCTTTCCTTCCAAGAGTTTCTCGCAGCCTACGACGAGCTCGTCGAGAAGGCTCGGACAAACACGCTGACGGCCGATGACCTCGTCGGCGCCAATATCACGCTCACCAACCCTGGCGGACTGGGCACGGTCGCATCGGTGCCGCGGCTCATGGCCGGCCAGGGCACGATCATCGCCACCGGCTCGATCGCCTACCCGGTCGGACTCGGCAACATCGGCTCGATGATCGGCGCCGAGAAGGTCATGACAATGACCTCCACCTACGACCACCGGATCATCCAGGGAGCCGAGTCTGGACGTTTCCTGGCGCAGATAGAGCAGTACCTGCAGGGTGAGCACGGCTTCTACGAGAACGTCTTCGCCTCGTTGGGCGTCGAGCTGGGTCCCGTACCTAGCATGCCGGCGCCAGCCGCGGCCGCCGCCGTTGCCCGCCCTGCGCCAGCTCCGCCCGCCAACGAGGAGCTATTGCAAGCAGTCCAGGCCGCCGCGGCGCTTGTGAAGGCCTTCCGCACCCACGGGCATCTGGCCGCTCACCTCGATCCCCTGGGCACCGAGCCCGAGGGAGACCCAGCGCTCGACCCCGAGCCGCTCGGCTTGACGCGCGAGCTGATGGTCCAGATCCCAGCCAAGATCTTGCGCATGTACGTGCCGGGCGCGACGCTCGCCGACGCCCTGCCCCATCTGAGTGAGACCTACTGCGGGACGATCGCCTACGAGATCGAGCACATCGCCTCACACCGTCAGCGAGTCTGGCTGCGGGAGAAGATCGAGTCCGGCAGTTTCCGCCAAGCGCTCTCGAGCGACGAGCAGAAGACTCTGCTCAAGCGCTTGATCGAGGTGGACGCGCTCGAGCGCTTTATGCACAAGGCCTATCTCGGACAGCACCAGTTCTCGATCGAGGGCTTGGACATGGCGGTGCCGATGCTCGACGAGCTGGTCCAGCTGTCCGCCGCGCACGGTGCCCGTGAGGTCGTGATCGGCATGGCCCACCGCGGACGGCTGAACGTGTTGGCGCACAATCTCGGACGCTCCTATGACACGATCTTCGCGGAGTTCGAGGGCGCCTCGACGCTGGAGGCCGTGACGACGATCCCCCAGGGGGGAACCGGGGACGTCAAGTACCACCACGGCAAGCAGGGCTACTACCAGCTACCAAATGGTGAGCGGATCCTCGTCAATCTCGAGTCAAACCCCAGCCACCTCGAGTATGTCTCACCGGTTGTGGAGGGCGCAACGCGCGCCGCGCAGACGACCCGCAAGGGTGCCCACGCCCACCACGACACCGACGCGGCGGTGCCGATCGTCATCCATGGCGACGCAGCCTTCCCCGGCCAGGGCGTTGTGGCGGAGACGCTGAACCTGCAGGGCCTCGACGGCTACAAGGTCGGCGGGACCGTTCACATCATCACCAACAACCAGATCGGCTTCACGACCGACTCCGACGACGCGCGCTCCACGCGCTGGGCCTCGGATCTCGCGAAGGGCTTCGACGTGCCGATCATCCATGTCAACGCCGACGATGTGGCGGCTTGCATGAGCGCGGTGCGCCTGGCCTTCGCCTTCCGCAAGGAGTTTGGCCACGACGTACTGATCGACCTGATCGGCTATCGGCGGTTCGGCCACAACGAGTCAGACGAGCCCGCGTATACGCAACCGGAGATGTACGCGAAGATCAAGACGCACAAGCGGGTCGCCGAGCTGTGGGCGGAGCACCTGATCGCCGAGGGTGTCGTCAGCCAAGAGCAGGTCGACCGTCTCGCCCAGGGCGTGTGGGACAACCTCACGATCCTCCACCAGCGTTTGAAGGCGAAGATCGCGGCTGCCTCTGAGCAGGACTCCGTCGAGCAGAGCACCGGCGAGTATCAGCTAGATCGCTCCCCCAGCCCGGAGGTCCAGACAGCCGTACCGGTGGACCGACTGCGGGAGCTGGGCGAAGAGCTACTGAGCCCGCCTGATGGCTTCACGGTGCACCCGAAGCTCGTCAAGCAACTCCAGCGTCGTCGCGAGGCGCTGCTTGAGGAGGACTCTGCCACCATCGAGTGGGCCCACGCCGAGGCTCTGGCGTTCGCCTCGCTGCTAGTCGAGGGCGTGCCGATTCGCCTCACCGGACAGGACACCGAGCGCGGCACATTCAGTCAGCGTCACACGGTCCTGCACGACGCCAAGACCGGCCAGACGATCTGCCCCATCCAGAACCTCTCGCAGGCACTCGCGCCCTTCGAGCTGCACAACAGCCCACTGTCAGAGCTCGCCTGCCTCGGGTTTGAGTACGGATACAGCCAGGAAGCGCCCGAGACGCTCGTGCTCTGGGAGGCGCAGTTCGGCGACTTCGTGAACGCCGCCCAGGTCATCGTCGACCAGTTCCTCGTCTCGGGATTGGCTAAGTGGGGACAAACCTCCCGCCTGACGTTGCTTTTGCCTCACGGTTATGAGGGATCCGGCCCGGAGCATTCCTCGGGGCGCCTCGAGCGGTTCCTCGCGCTCGCGGCCGAGGGCAATATCCGCGTGGCGAATCTCACCACCCCTGCCCAGTACTTCCACATGCTGCGTCGCCAGGCGCGGATCGCCAAGCAGCGCCCGCTGGTGATCATGACGCCCAAGTCGCTCCTGCGTCTGCCACAGGCCTCGAGCAGCGTTGCCGATCTCAGCGGCGAGAGCCGATTTGAGCCCGTGCTCGCCGAGCCCGGCGTGAACGTGCAGAGCGTCACGCGTCTAGTGCTATGCACAGGCAAGATCTACTACGACCTGTGTGGCCATCCCGACCGGCAGGGCAACGATCGCGTCGCGATCGGGCGAGTGGAGCTGCTCTACCCGTTCCCCGAAGCGCAGCTACTGGACTTGATCGGCCAATACCCCAACCTGCGCGAGGTGCTCTGGGTTCAAGAGGAGCCCCGCAACATGGGCGCCCGCGCCCACATGTTCCCCCGCCTGATGCAGATCATGCCCGACAGCATGCACTTCGGCTTCATCGGTCGGCCGGAGCGGGCAAGCCCCGGCGAGGGCTACCCGGTCGCGCACGCGCAGGAGCAGAGCCGCATCGTCCGCACCGCCTTGAATCTCGACGTTCCCGTATCCCAGTTCCCGCGAAAGACCCCCGGACAGCGTTAGAAGAGATGCTCTGGCGTCGCCTGCTGAACATATTGCGCCAGCGCCGTCGTAAGCGCCGGGCGCGGCGGCGCTGAACGCCACGGTCGTGAGCGAGCGCTTGGCCCTCGACGGGGAGCGAGCCACGCGAATCCTCGCGCGTGTGCGCGCGACGCCGCCGGGCTTCGTCCGCACCTACGGCGATTGCTCACCGGGAGCCCCGCGACTGACCGGAGCGGTGTTGGCATCCTCGCGCGAGCGGGGGCTACCGTGGCACAGGATCGTCAAGGCAGACGGGTCGCTGGCCAAGGGAGAACGTCAACGGGCGCTACTGGACGCGGAGGGAGTCCCCTTCCGCGGCGAGAAGGTCGACATGCGCATGGCGCGGATCGCCGAGCCGTAAGCCGTCGTCCCTCAGCGGCCACGCCAGACAGGCTCGCGCTTCTCCTTGAAGGCGCTCGCGCCCTCCTTGGCGTCCTCGGAGGAGAACACGGGACCCGAGATCTCCCTCTGCTTCTCCCACATGTCCGCGCTCGCCCAGTCGAACTGCTCTTGCAGGATCCGCTTGGAGGCGATCAGCGCCAACGGCCCGTTCTTCGCGACACGCGCGGCGAGCTCGAGCGCGACGGCCACGGACTCTCCCGGCTCAGCGAGGCTGTTGACCACCCCGAACTGGTGAAAACGCTCCGCCGGCAGGACATCGCCGGTCAATGCCAGCTCCATGACCGCGTGATAAGGCATCCTCTTGGGGAGGCGCAGCAGTGCTCCACCAGCGGCCACGAGCGAGCGCTTGACCTCGGGGATACCGAGCTTCGCGCCCTTGGCGGCGACGATGAGATCGCATGCGAGCGCAACCTCAAACCCCCCGGCTACGGCAAAGCCCTCGATCGCTGCTATGAGCGGCTTGCGCGCGGAGCGCTGGGCGATACCGGCAAATCCGCGGTCGCCGTACCACGGCGATTCGCCTCTGACGAACGCACCGAGATCCATACCCGCGCAGAAGAACCCTCCCGCCCCGGTGAGAATTCCGAGAGCCAACTCCGCATCGCTGTCGAGCAGCTCGAGCGCCCGCGCGACACCCTCGGCAACCGCGCCGTTGACCGCGTTACGGACCTCAGGACGGTTGAGCGTGATCAGCAGGACGTTCCCGCGCCGCTCTGTAAGCACCACACCACTCTCGGACATGACGGCAGCCTACCGTCCGACAAGCTCGATCGTCAGGCGGCGAACAGTCGCAGCTCAGGCTCGCGTTCACCGCGCAGAACGGCCAGATCGACCTCGACGCAGTCGATCCCCCGCGCCTGGGCGAGAACTCGCGCCTGCGGCTTTATGACCTGGGCCGCCAGCACGCCGCGGCAGCTCTCCATCGCGGGATCCAGGCGGATGCGCTCCAAGTAGCGGCTGAGTTGCTCGACCGCCTCGATGGTGCCGACACGCTTGATCTCGACCGCGATCCACTCATCCTCGATGTCGCGACACATCAAATCGACCGGCCCTATGTCGGTCGGCCACTCACGGCGCACAAGGCGAAAGCCTTCGCCACACCATTGCGGTGCCCCCGCCAAGAGTTCTTGGAGATCGGACTCGACACCGTCCTTCTCGAGCGCGGCCTCCTCGTCCATGCCGTGCGTCGCTTCTGAGATCAACTCGACCACGCGGATGTCCAGGCGATCCTCGCTTGAGCCCGCGCGCTTGCGCACGACGATCACGTCTTCGCGCTCTTCGATCACTGTCGGCGGAGCCATCCAGTTGAGCGGCTTGACGCTGGAGCCGCCGCCGTCAGACCAGACCATGAAAGTGCCGTCGTTCTTGATCATGAGCAGCCGCACGCCCTCCGGCAGAACAGTAGAGAGCCGGCCTGTATAGCGGACCTCACAGCGAGCAACGATCAGGCGCACGCCGCAACGGTATCCGTCGCGGCGGACCGTTGTCCCAGAGGCGCCAGACCCCTTGCCGGATGGGCCGGACGTCGCCCGACGGCGACTAGCTGGGTGCCTGATCGTCGGCGTGCGTGCCGCTTGCCATGCCTGGGTCCGTGGTTGGCAGATGCGGCGCCGGAGCGTTCTGCGGAGCGTCGTGGAAGGACTGCTCTCCGCTCGCGGCCTCCGGGCTCATCGCGTCACGAAACTCCTGCACTGCCCGCCCCAGAGCGCGCGCGAGCTCGGGCAGGCGCTTCGGGCCGAGCACGACCAAGGCAACCGCCGCGATGAAGATCAGATGTACCGGGCTGCTGATTCCCACGAGTCTTTGCGCCCAGAAGTCGGGCTCCTCTGTTATAGGCAGCCTAGCGGCCCACACGCCATGACCGCCGGCGCTCGGCTTAGGCTGTGAGCTGTGCAGAGTCGATCTGCAAGCTCAGGCGCCCCTCTCCGCTCCTACCCGCCGCCAGCGGCGGCTGAGCCGTTCTGGCCGGCCCAGCTAACGGTGCTCGTCGCGATCGGCCTACAGCTTGCGCTGCCGGAGAGGCTGACGGCGGGGCCAACCTGGCTTGTCCCCGTGCTCGAGGGCGCGCTGCTGGTTGGGATGTTCCTCGCCACGCCCAAGCAGCTCGAGCGTGAGCACGCCGGCCGCCGCGGTGTGGCGCTGGGGCTGACGGCTTTCGTCTCGGCGGCCAACATCTATTCGCTGGCAGCGCTGACCCACTATCTGCTCCACCACAACGCCTCTTCGCAGTGGGGCGAAGGCCGGGAGCTGATCATCTCCGGGATGCTGATCTGGCTGACGAACTTCCTCATCTTCGGGCTCTGGTACTGGGAGACCGATCGCGGCGGCCCTGGACGACGCGCGGCCGGGCACGATGGGCCACCGGACTTTCTGTTCCCGCAGATGTCCGATGACAGCATCGAGCCACGCAACTGGCGCCCCCAGTTCATCGACTACCTGTATGTCTCGCTCACCAATGCGACCGCCTTCTCGCCGACGGACGCGATGCCGCTGACGCCGATGGCAAAGAGCATCATGGGCGTGCAGTCGCTGGTGTCGCTCGTGACGATCGGCTTGATCGTCTCGCGCGCGGTCAACATCCTTTAGCTAGTTCGCGGGCTAGGCAGCCGGGAGCACCCGCGGCTCTAGTTCACGTGTGCGCGCCAAAAGCTCGCTGACCTCGATGTCCGCACCGAGCTCGAGTGCCCTTTCGCAAGCCGCTATGCACTCGTGCACACGTTCGCCGCGAGCGAGGGCGTGGGCGTAGCGCGACCAAGCATGGGCAGACTCGGCGTCCATCGCCGTAGCTCGCTCGCAGGCTGATATCTCGCCACCCAGATCGCCGGTGAGCTGGCGAGCAAGCGCCAGGTCGAGCAGGCCCTCGAGCGACGGGCCCAGGCGATCAGAGCGTTCGAGCGCCTCGAGCGCTCCGCGGGAGTCCATCAGCTTCAGCCGCAGGCGCCCCAATCGCTCCCATGCGCCGGCGTCTCTAGGACCTCGTTTGGCAGCGCGCTCAGCTGCCTCGGCGGCTAGATCGATCGCGCCGATGTCCTCGTAGATGCGTGCCGCGAAACGATGTGCCGCGGGTCGGCGGCCATCGGCGCGGGCCCAGTCGCGGACCGAGCGAGCCGCGGCGTCGAGGTTCCCCGCCTGCCAGAAGGAGAGCGTCAGCAGCCGCAGCACAGCGAGGTTCTTCGGCTCGGCGTCCCGGGCGTAGATGAGACGCTGCGCGGCCAGCGCATACTCGCCTTCGGCCATCGCCCGCTGAGCAGCGACCATGAAGCGCTCGACGCGCTCCTCGGCGGGGTCCGGCTTTGAGAAGTCGACGAAGTGCATGCTGCCGGCGGGCACGGTGCGAATGCCGTGCTGGAAGCTGACGCGAGCCCACTGCTGGACTTCGTTTCCTTCGCCGGTGAAATAGATGCCGGTGACCGTACCGACACCCCACTCCGGGTAGGCCATGCAACGCGCGTAGCGGTGCACGACCGAGTGGTCTGGAACACGGCTACCGAATGGGTCGTTCTGTGTGCGCTCAGCTGCCGCCGCGCGGGCTCTCTGCTCCGCTTCATAGGCGCGCCTTCCGGCTTCCTCGCGAACTCGGCGGGTGGCCGCCGCGCTCGCCCGCACGGCGCTTTGCGTGACCCGCCTGCCCCTGGAGGTTTCGGCTAGACGCTCGAGCTGATCGGCTGCCTCGTTGATCGCCTTGAGATGACGCTCATGCTCGAACTGCCTGCCTTCCGGGGCTACATCGGGATGCCAGCGCTTGGCCAGCTTGCGCCGGGCCAGCTGCACATCGCGCTTGTTGAAGGGGGCCTCGAGCTCCAGCAGGAGCAGGTACGCCTCGAGGTCGAAGACCGGTATCGGCATAGATCAAGATCACGTTAGCGACCAGATCAGCGACGAGGAAGCGTCGCACCGCAGATCGCGCATTCCGCAGACTCGAGGACTTACTCCGACCGCGAGCGAACGGCCTGGATAGAGAGCGGTCCGAGCTCGACAGACCCGTGCGTCTATGCTCACGGCTTATGTCCTCGCAGTACATCTTCACGATGCACCGCCTCTCGAAGGTCCATCCCCCGGACAAGACGGTACTCGACAACATCACCCTGGCCTTCTACCCCGGCGCCAAGATCGGCGTGCTCGGCTACAACGGAGCGGGCAAGTCCACGCTGCTGCGGATCATGGCCGGGATTGATCAGGACTATCGCGGGGAGGCGGCGCTGGCCCCCGGAGCAACTGTGGGCATGCTTGAGCAGGAGCCCGCCCTGGACGAGTCCAAGGACGTCAAGGGTAACGTCGAGGAGGGCGTGGCTGAGACCAAGGCGCTGCTCGACCGCTTCAACGAGCTCGCCGCCAACTACTCCGATGAGACGGCCGAGGAGTTCGGCCGCATCCAGGCGCAGATCGAAGCCGCTGACGCCTGGAACCTCGACACACAGCTCGAATATGCGATGGACGCCCTACGCCTGCCCCCACCCGATGCGGAGGTCAGCATGCTCTCGGGCGGGGAGCGCCGACGAGTCGCGCTATGCCGGCTGCTGCTGCGGGCACCTGACCTGCTGCTGCTCGACGAGCCCACCAACCACCTCGACGCCGAGTCGGTGGCATGGCTGGAGCAGCACCTGGCCGAGTACAAAGGGGCCGTGGTCGCGGTCACCCACGACCGTTACTTCCTGGACAACGTCGCCGGCTGGATCCTCGAGCTGGACCGCGGCCGGGGCATCCCCTACGAAGGCAACTACTCCAGCTGGCTGGAGCAGAAGCAAGCCCGGCTGGCCCAGGAAGAGCGCAGCGAAAAGGCGCGCCAGCGCACGATCGCTGCCGAGCTCGAGTGGGTGCACACCAATCCCAAGGGCCGCCGCACGAAGTCAAAGGCGCGCCTGGCCCGCTACGAGGAGCTGGTCGCCGAAGAGCGCAGTGTCAAGCTCGACGAGGTGCAGATCCACATTCCGGCCGGACCGCGGCTCGGCGAGAAGGTGCTGAGCGCGACCAACCTGAGCAAGGGGTTCGGCGACCGTTTGCTGATCGAGAATCTCTCCTTCGATCTGCCTCGCGCCGGCATTGTCGGCGTGATCGGGCCAAACGGCGCGGGCAAGACCACCCTTTTTCGCATGATCACCGGCGAGCAGAGCCCAGATAGCGGCGCACTGGAGCTCGGCGAGACAGTCCAGCTCGCCTACGTCGACCAGTCGCGCGATGCGCTCGACCCACAAAGGACGGTGTGGGAGGAGATCTCGGGTGGCGCCGAGCAGATCAAGCTCGGCGAGCGCATGGTCAACTCCCGCCAATACACGGCGGGCTTCAACTTCAAGGGCTCCAACCAGCAGGCGCGGATCGAGAAGCTTTCCGGCGGCGAGCGCAACCGCGTGCATCTCGCCAAGCTGCTGAGCACCGGCGGCAACCTCCTGCTGCTCGACGAGCCCACGAACGACCTCGATGTGGACACGCTGCGGGCACTCGAGAACGCGCTGCTGGGCTTTCCAGGATGCGCCGTGGTGATCTCACACGATCGCTGGTTCCTGGACCGCGTGGCCACCCATGTGCTGGCGTTCGAGGGCGACTCACAGGTCAACTGGTTCGAGGGCAACTTCGAGGCCTACGAGGAGCACCGGCGTGAGCGTCTCGGAGCCGCCGCCGAGCGTCCCCACCGCATCACCTACAAGCGCCTAGCGCGCAACTAGCCAACATCGCCGCTGTCCGTCCTAGGCGTGAACGCGTGAGAGCTCCTGCTCGAGCAGCTCACGCAGCTGCGCTGTGCTGTGGGCAATCGCGTCGGCATCGCCCAACTGCGAGGCGTCATAGGGGCCGGATGTCACCGCCAGGCAGCGCACGCCGTCAGCGCGAGCACAGGCGATGTCCCGTGGCGTGTCGCCAATGATCACCGTGCGCTGGCGAGGGTAGGGCTGTCCGTCTATGCCGGCCCGCGCTCGCGCGACGGCCGGCAGGTCCGCACGCCGCTCGGAGTCAGAGCCAAAGGCTCCCTGTCCGGAGGGGAAGTGGTGGCCCACGCCTGCGCCGGCGAGCTTCGCGCGGGCGATCGGCTCAAGGTTTCCCGTCAAGAGAGCCAACCGCACATCCTCCCGCGCAGCGAGATCAGCGAGCAGCTCCTCCATGCCCGGGACCAGGCAGCTCCGCAGATGCTTCAAATCGAGGCTCTCATACGCACGGACGCAAATTTGCTTCAGGCGCTCTGAGCCGGCCTCGAAGACCTCCGCGGAGCTACCCCAGGCAAGCACGATCTCACGGGCGATCTCCATGTCGGTGCGGCCCGCCGCTTGGACCTTCGGCACCGACTCGGCAAGGCCGGTCCCGTCGCCTACGCCATACACCTCGTGCAGCGCCGCCCGCAGCGCGCTGGCATGCGCAGCAGCCGCGCCCTGCAAGATGGTCCCGTCGATGTCGAACAACAAGAGCACAGCTGAAGTATGCTCGCCCGCTGCCATGAGCACTTCCTTCGACAACGACACGGCGGTGTCGCCTTGCGCGACCGGGGAGGGTGACTTCACCGCCGAGGTCTCTGAGCTGTGGCGCGCCGGCCGAGGACCGCACGGCGGCTATCTGGCTGCGATCCTGTTGCGCGCGCTGACGCTGGCGCTGGCTGACCCCTCGCGCCAGCCTCGCTCCTTGACGATCCACTACGCGAGCGCGCCCAAGCCCGGACCGGTCGCGATCCACACGAAGATCGAGCGCCACGGACGCTCGCTCAGCACACTGTCGGCGCGCATGGAGCAGGAGGGCAAGCTGATGGCGCTCGCGCTCGCTGCTTTCTCGGTGCCCTGGAAGGCCGAGGAGATAAGCGAGCTGCCGATGCCACAGGTCGAGGCGCCCGCCGCAGAGCGCCAATCCTCCCGTCTGATAAGCGAATTTGGCCCGCCTTTCACGCGCAAACTCGTGATGCAGCCACGGGTCGGCGCGGTCCCGTTCACGGAAGCACAGGCGCCGATGGAAATCGGCGGATGGACGGGTTTTGCGGAGCCGAGACCGATCGACCCTCTCGCGTTGGCGCTGTTCTGCGACGCGTGGATCCCGCCCGCATTCATCGCGCTGAAAGAGCCCGCCTTCGCACCAACCGTGGATCTGACCGTCCATTTCCACGCTCCGACAAGGCCAGTGGAAGATCCCGAGGAGCTCTGTCTGGCGGTGTTTCGCGCCCGCCTGGTCCATGACGGCTTCTTCGTGGAGGACGGAGTGATCTGGGCCCCCGACGGCTCCGTCCTCGCTCAGTCACGCCAACTCGGCATCATCATGCCCACCGACAAACCCGTACTGCAGCCAAGTGGCGCATCCGCGCCTGCCGTCGCGGATGGAAACGAGTAAGAGATCGCCGTGTGCGCACCACCGGTCGCGGCAAGCACGAGAGCTGAAACCAAGCTTCGAGCATCCAACCCCCAACAGACAGGAGCAACGATGAGCGACTACACCGTCAAGCACGTCAAAGACATGGAGGCGGCCTATGGTGGCGGCTTCGTCAAGGCGCGCGCCTCGCTGGGCGTCACCTCGTTCGGCATGCAGGTGATCCGGATGCCCGCCGACTACGGCGACTACCCCCTCCACGACCACGCCGAGAGCGGCCAGGAGGAGGTCTTCCTAGCGCTCAAGGGTTCCGGTTGGATCGAGATAGACGGCGAGCGAGTGGAGCTCGAGCCCGACGTATTCGTGCGTGTCGGCCCCGCCCCTAAGCGCAAGGTCTTCGCCGGTCCGCAAGGCCTTGAGATGCTCGCGCTGGGCGCCACCCCCGGCTCCGTCTACGAGGTCGTCGGGATGACCGAGCTCGAAAGCTTGAGCGTTCCGGTGGACGCTCTGGACGGCACGAGTAACTAGGCCCCACCCAGACCCGGACACCCCCATGTGGGGGTGTCCATGAGTTGCGCGTTAGCGCGCGAACGAGAACTGGTCGTTCAGTCTGAGCGCGGCCGCTGCGATCAGCCGCGCGCAGGCATGCACGTCCTCGAGCGCCACCAGCTCCACCGGTGAGTGCATGTAGCGCAGAGGGATCGAGACCAGAGCCGTCGGCACCCCTCCGCGGCTGAGGTGCACGGCATCGGCGTCCGTGCCGGTGTTGCGCCCCGAGGCCTCGACCGTGAAAGGGATCTCCTCGCTCTCGGCGGTCTCGTGGAGCAGCTCGAACAGGGCGGGATGTAGCGTCGAACCGCGGCTCAAGACAGGCCCGGAACCAAGCTCGTGCTTGCCGGCCTCCTTGACATCTATCCCCGGCGCGTCGGTCGCGTGGGTGACGTCGACGACGACCGCCGCGTCTGGCTTTAGCGAAAACGAGCTGGTGCGCGAGCCACCGAAAGTCGTCTCCTCCTGCGCGACGGCAGTCGCTACCAGCTCCCAATCACCACCGCCGGCTCGCGCCACCAAGCGCGCCGCCTCGAGCGCCACGAATGACCCCAGGCGGTTGTCGAGCGCGCGGGAGACCAGCCGGCCGTTCGGCATCTCGAGCGGCTCGCCGTCGAGCACCGCCACGTCACCGATTCGCACCATTTCCCGTGCCTGCTGACCGTCCTTGGCACCCACGTCGATGTGAAGGTCACGCAGTTCCGCGACCTTCTTGCGCTCCTCATCGCGCAGCAGGTGGATCGGCTTCTTGCCAATGACCCCCCGAACATCACCCGAACGAGTGCCGAGCACCACACGCTGCCCAACCAGGATCTGCGCGTCCCATCCACCGACCGGGGCAAACCAGAGGTAGCCCTCGTCGTCGATGTGTGTGACGATGAGCCCAATCTCGTCTATGTGACCCATGATCAGCAGGCGCTTGCTCGAACGGCCCGCCACCCTGGCCGAGGGCGTACCCACCGAGTCTGTGCTGACCTCGGCTCCGAACTCCGCGGCCGCCTGCCGCCACACCGCCGCCGGAGCCGTCTCATAGCCGGAGGGGCCACGCGCACGCAAAAGTTCGCGCAGGATGTCCGGCAGCAGCTCAGCCTCGGAGGCAGTCATCGCGCCAGTAGGCCGCGTAGGACGTAGGGCAGGATGCCGCCGTGGCGGAAATACTCCGCCTCCTGGGGGGTGTCGATACGCACGCGGGCGTCGAACTCGATCGGCTCGCCACGACCGCGCTCCGCGCGGACTCGCACCAGCGGCGGCGAGGAACTGTTGGCTAGCGCCTCGGCGATACCCGTGACGGAGAGCACCTCCTCGCCAGTGAGCCCCAGCGACTGCGCGCTCTCGCCTTCCGGGAACTGCAGCGGCAACACGCCCATGCCGATCAGATTGGAGCGGTGGATACGCTCAAAGCTCTGCGCGATCACCGCCCGTACCCCCAATAGGCGGGTGCCCTTGGCCGCCCAGTCGCGAGAGGAACCCGAGCCGTACTCGCGCCCGCCGAGCACGACCAGCGGCACCCCGTCCTGCTGATAGCGCATGGCCGCGTCGTAGATCGACATCTGCTCTTTGACATCCGAGCCGGGAGGCCCGAGGTAGCGGGTCACGCCCCCCTCCGGCAGTCGCTCTCCTGCACCCAGAAGGTTGCGCAGGCGGATGTTCGCGAAGGTTCCGCGCACCATCACTTCGTGGTTGCCGCGCCGGGATCCATAGGAGTTGAAGTCCTTCGGCTGGACTCCGTGTTCCTGCAGGTAGACGCCTGCGGGGCCATCGCGCTTGATCGCGCCGGCTGGGGAGATGTGGTCCGTCGTGACGCTGTCGCCGAGCAGCGCCAGCATCCGCGCGCTGCCGATGTCGCGCACCGGCTCCGGCTCGGCGGGCAGATCCTGGAAGTAGGGCGGCTGGCGTACGTAGGTAGAGCTCTCATCCCAGGCGAAACGGTCGCCCGAGGGGACATCCAACGAGTTCCAGCGCTCATCTCCGGCATACACTTCGCCGTAGCTCGCGCGGAACATGTCGGACTGGACCGCCTGTTGGATCGTCTGCGCGACTTCGTGCTCGGACGGCCAGATGTCACGCAGATACACGTCCTCTCCGTTGGAGTCGACGCCGAGCGGCTCGTTCACGATGTCGATGTTCATCGTGCCCGTGATCGCGTAGGCGACGCACAATGGCGGGGAGGCGAGGTAGTTCATCTTCACGTCGGGGTTGATGCGTCCCTCGAAGTTGCGGTTGCCCGAAAGCACCGAGGCGACCGCAAGGTCGTTGTCGCTCACAGCCTTGGATATCGCCTCAGGCAGAGGCCCGGAGTTGCCAATGCAGGTCGTGCAGCCGTAGCCGACCAGGTTGAAGCCGAGCGCCTCGAGCGAGGAGGTGAGACCTGCACGATCGAGATATTCGGTGACAACCTTGGAGCCTGGCGCAAGCGAGGTCTTGACCCATGGCTTGCGATGAAGCCCGCGCGCACTGGCGTTGCGGGCCAGGATGCCAGCGCCGACCATAACCGATGGATTCGAGGTGTTCGTGCAGCTCGTGATAGCGGCGATCACGACATGGCCGTGATCGAGCTGGGTCTCGGTGCCGTCCTCGAGCGTGACCGACACGGCATGTGGCGAGGCTACCGTCGCAAGCCCACCCGACCACTCGCTGGCTGCGGTCGACTGCGAGCTGGGGCTGTGAGCGCCGGCATCGTGCTTGCTCTGGGCGTGCCCAGGCGACGCGGACGCGGGCGGATCGCTGGAGGGAAAACTCTCCGCAGATGCCTCGTCGCAGCAGTCGTATTCGGGCACGAGACCCTTCAGTGCCTCACCGAACGCGTGCTTGGCGTCGGTCAGAGCGATCCTGTCCTGGGGACGCTTGGGGCCGGCGATGCTCGGCACCACCTCGCCGAGGTCGAGCTCGACTGTGTCTGAGAAGGTCGGCTCCTCTTCACCTGGCTCATGCCACAGGTGCTGCTCGCGGGCGTAAGCCTCGACTATCTCGATCTGCTCGCGATCGCGCCCCGTGAACTGCAGGTAGCGCAGCGTCTCTGAGTCGATCGGGAAGATCGCGCAGGTCGATCCGAACTCCGGCGACATGTTGCCGATGGTGGCCCTGTCGGCGATCGGCAGCCCCGCCAGGCCCTCGCCGTAGAACTCGACGAACATGCCCACGACGCCTCGCTCACGCAGCATCTCGGTCACCGTCAACACGAGGTCCGTTGCGGTGGCGCCCTCGGGCAGCTGCCCGTGCAGCTTGAAGCCGAGCACCTGTGGAATGAGCATCGAGATCGGCTGCCCCAGCATGGCCGCCTCAGCCTCGATGCCGCCCACGCCCCAGCCAAGCACCCCCAGGCCGTTGACCATCGTCGTATGTGAGTCGGTGCCGACGAGCGTGTCGGGGTACAGCCGCGGGGCGCGATCTCCCGCGCCCTCCTCGCGGAAGACGACGCGAGCGAGGTACTCGATGTTCACCTGGTGCACGATCCCCGTGTCCGGTGGCACCACAGCAAGGTTGTCGAAGGCGCCCTGACCCCAGCGCAAAAACGAGTAGCGCTCCTTGTTGCGCTCGAACTCCCGCTCGGCGTTGAAGCGGAAGGCCTCGCGCGTGCCGAACATATCGACCTGTACCGAGTGGTCGATCACGAGCTCCGCTGGGACAAGCGGGTTGATCTTCGACGGGTCGCCGCCCATCTGAGCCATCCCATCGCGCATCGCCGCGAGGTCGACAACGCCAGGAACGCCGGTGAAGTCCTGCATCAAGACGCGCGCTGGCTTGAACGCGATCTCCTTACTCGGTTGGGCGTGAGCGTCCCAGCGCGCGAGCTGCTCGACCTGCTCGGCACCGACGGTCCCATCGCTCTCGGCACGCAGCAAGTTCTCGAGCAGGATCTTCAGCGAGAACGGCAGGCGCGCCACATCAAAGCGTGACTGAAGGGCATCCAGGCGAAAGATCTCGTACTCGCGTCCGGCGATCGCGAGCGTGGCCTTAGCGCCAGAGGTGTTTTGAGACATTGGACGCCTCCATGGATCTGGATATTGTGGTCTAGGCTCCAGTCTCGCAGAGCGCCGCGCTAAAGGCCTGCTGGTCGTAACTCAGCGCGAGAGCGCATGTCTGCGGGCGCCGGTCGCGGCGATAGGCAAGCTAGCCGACGCGGGTAATTCGGCCCTTGCCGTCTCGCTTGGAGCGCAAGAGGGCCTCGTCGCACGCCTGCAGGAGCTCCTCCGCGGTCATGGGCGTACGCCACTGGGCTACGCCGATCGAGGCGCCAACGCCGGTGTCACCGTCGCCGAAGGACGGCAGCGCCTGGAGCCGCACGAGGGCGCGCTGCGCAGCCGCGGTCGCCTTGTCGAGATCGGCGTTTGGCAGGATCACGACGAACTCGTCTCCCCCGTAGCGAGCCACACGATCGAATGCCCTGAACTCGCCCATCAGCGCCTGCGCGACTTCCTGCAGCACTTTGTCGCCAGCCGGGTGACCGTAGTCATCGTTGACAGCCTTGAAGTTGTCGAGGTCCGCCAGCAAGCAGGCGAGCGGGCTCTCGGTGCGGTAGGCGCGGCCGATCTCCTCCTTCAGGCGCTGGTGCATCGCGCGACGGTTCATGCAGCCCGTGAGAGGGTCTGTGCCGGCCTCAGCGCGAGCGTGCAGCAGCGCCAGGGCGGTGGCGGCTTGGCCGACAAGGGTGCCCGCGAGCCCTATGGCGGCGTCGTCAAAGACCTCCCCGTCGTGGCGTACGAGCACGACCACCACGCGCACCTCGCCGCTGACCGTGAGCGGGAGCAGCGCGGCCGAGCGGACGCCGCCCATGATCGCAAGGCGCGGCAGGCTCGCCTCGAGCTCGCGTGGATTGGCCGCCAAGAAGCTCCGGCCGGTGTTCGCCACCCAGCTCACGCCGGGGGCGCGCTCAGAGCGTGGCAGGCGGTAGGTGAGACTGCCCTCGCCGTCGAACATGTAGACGATCACGAGCTCCGGGTCTGCGCCGGCCGGCGAGATGTGGTGGACCTGAACCTCATCGGTCTCAAGCATCGACAACAGCTCGCCCGCAAGCGCCTTGAAGATCGACTCGGGATCCTCCGCGTGATCGGCGAGCAGGCTCAGCCGCCGGATGCCGCCGAGCACCGCTTCGGCGTCAGGTACGGCCCCCCGCTCCTGGGACACAATCTCCACTCCCCGCAATCTAGCGCGTAGCGGCGCGCGCGCAAGTCAGCTGTACACGTCTAGTGAACCAGGCGCGTCGTGGCTCTCACGCCGGGCGCTACCTGAACACAACCGTCACACCAGCAGCCGACCCATGCCCTTTACCGGGGAGAAAACGCACGCGCACCCTCACGCTGAGATGGTGGTGGTGCCGGTGAGCACGTGCAAGCGCCTGCCGGCCGCGGCGGCTGAGCGCGAGGGAAATGCTCACGCGGCCGCCTTTGACGGGTCTACGAACTGTCTTGAGATCCCTGCCACCGGCGACGATGCGCCCTGACCCCGGAACCTGCAGCTTCAGCAGAACGTGACGGTGCCTGACGCGATGGGAGAGGATGATCACACCACAGCCCACCACAGAGATGCGGGTGTTCTGCTTTAGGACCTTGCCGTTCTGGGCGGTGATCGTGGTCGGCATGATCAACGGTTTCGTGCACAGATTTCCGTTGGCGGACAGCGCTGAATACTTGCCGGCAGGCAGGTTCAGTTCGAAGCTTGAGACCGGCACGTCGGGTATGGAGGCGAAGTCCGAGGTGGTGATCCCGTTCGCGATGTTGGTGTTGCCGACAAGGATCACGGTCACGCCGTTGGCGCCCGTGAGGACGATGTCCAGGTCAGGGAACGCCGCCCCACCGTGCGAGACGAAGTAAGCGGGGCCGCTCAGCTTCCCGGGCAGAACTGGGGTCGTCGTGGTCACGGTGCCGACCCTCGATTCGGCCGGACAGGCGCCTGGATTGGCGTCGAAGACCGCCGCCGTGCATGCCTTGCTGAGCGTGCTCAGGCGCGAGGGCAACTGCTTGGGCAGTTGGGTGAAGACGGACTTGATGTTCGCTTGCATGCCGCCTGGATAGCCCACCTTGACCGTCAGGCTCGTGCCGTTGACTTTGGTGGCTTTCGCGTTCGTCGAGACCGTGAACTTCGGGCTGAAGCCGAGGGCTGAGCAGCCTGTCGCCTGGAAGGGGCTTGAGACGGCTTGCGTTGAGTTGAAGGTGGACGTCAGTAGCGTGTCGCTGGCAAGCACGCCGCAGTTAGTGGGGTTGAGCATGAAGTTGGGCCTGTTCGTATCCACGCTCAGAGCTTTCAGGCGCAGCGGCGCCCCACCGACGATCGTGGGCAGGGTGCTGGCGACGATCAGACGCGCGGTGTGCGGATCGATGTTGATCGTCGCCCGCGTGACGATCACGCCATAGTTGAACGGGCCGACTTTTTCGGCGTTCACCACGACCGAGAGACCGTAAGGGGCGCCCGCGTAGGGACCGGTCAGATACGCCGTGCCGGAGAGCTTGAGCGGACTGCTCCCCGCGCCAAGAGCCACGTTGACGGCACCGATCTGGCTAGCGGCCGGACAGGTGCCGGCATTGGCCTGCGCTTCACCGCAGAGCGTGACCGACGGAACCTTGCCGACAAGGCCCGGCGGCAGCGTGGCGCTCACCTTAGAGAGGTATTGGTTGCCGTCACCGCGTGTCAGGGTGAAAGTGAAGCTCGTGGTCGAGCCGCCCGTCGTCGGCGCAGTCGCGGTGCTCTGGGCGAGCGCGAACGGCAACGGCGAGGCGCAGACACCGCCTTTGCCGTCGAAATCGACGGTGAACGGCGTTCCCGCGATGGACTCGGAGGGCGGGTTCTGGCTGTAGGGGGCGAATATCCCAGCTGGGGTCGCCGCCCCACAGCTGAGCGGATTGGCGAGCGGCACGTGCGGGCCATCGAGCGTGACGCTGAAGTCACTGAAGGGAATCGGTGGATTTTCGAGTACCGCGGTGGTGAGCCGTCCCGTGGCGGTGCTGGCGTTCACCATTCCGAGCAGTCGTATGGTGACTCCGTAGTGCACTGACTCGACAGCGATGAAGATCCTGTACTCCTGGCCCGATTCGGGGTTGGTGCTTAGCGGCGACCCCGCATAGACGTTGCCGACGAGCGACTTGGCTGGCAGGTCGGGGGTTTCGATCGTCACCGTTCCGATCTGCGAGCCGGCGGGGCAGGTGACGGGAGCAGCCGTTCCCTTGCCGAACTGGGCGTCGGTGCATGTTTCCAGCCCGTTGACCACCGAGGGGTTGAGCGTCATGCCTTCCGGCAGGGTGACGTGGGCGTCCTTCAGCGTGGAGGAGTTGATCCCTTCCGGATCGGCGTTTTGCGGCACTTCCACTTTGACGGTTGCCCCGTCCGTACGATCAGACTGCGCCGTGGCAGGCTCCACCTTGACGCTTGGTTCGAAGGGAACTTTGTCGCAGCCATTGGCCCCGAAAGGCGCTTCGAACTCCTTCTCATCCCTTTCTTTGTTCCATGATTCGACAACAGCGCTCGAAATCGGGTTGGGTTTTTCGGTGCACGAGCTCGGCATCGTGACGAACGGTCCTGTCCCCTGGGTCGGGATGAATGCCTTGCCTTCGGTGACCAGTCGGGTCTCGATGAACGGAACGCTTTCCGGTATTTCGAAGATCGTGAAGAACTCGTGGAAGTCACCCGTGGGAAATTTTGTGGGGGCAAATTCCGCTTCTGATTCAGGGTGCCAGCTCACCCCGCCCACAAGATAGGTGGGGGGTGCGCCGGGGGCTAGGTCGAACCCGAACAACGAGGGCACGCCAGGGTGTTTGGCGCCCGGTTCGATGTCATAGACGACCGCCGGAATCGTAATGCTTTCGAAGACTCCCAGACTTTTTTCGGTCACCGTCGTGATTTCGTCTACACCAAGCTTGGACGCCAAGGTGCAGGCGCCGGCTTCGAGCTGTTCTTCGGTGCACTTGGGGACCGCCTCGGGGTTGACGGCTAGACCCGGCGGAATGTCGACCCGTATCGTTTTTACTTTGCCGACAGGTTCGACCAGCACCCCCGGAATGACTGTATGGCTGTTGAACTTGATGTCGGTGATACCGACGTTGGGATGGCCGGCAGCCTGTCTGTAGAACTTTTCCGGCGTTTCCTTCGTGCAGTGCGCGGCACTGCTGTCTTCAGTGCACGTCCCCGCTTCGAAACGTTCGATACCGAAACTCGCCGCCTGTACTGAGCCGGCCCCACTCGCCAAGAACATCGTCGTCGCAGCCAACACGCCCGCAAGCCGCGCAGCAGCTAGCCTCATAGCTCTCCCTCCCGTGCCCGTCTTGGTGCTATCTGGCATCCGGGTGCGTAATACCCCGTATCGCCGGCTCTAATCAGCGGAGGGAATGGCATCCCCGCGCTCGGCACGGAGATCCGCACAGCTGGCGCGTCTTAGGCCTTCCAGCAGACCACTAACGCGGAAACCAGGCGCACCTAGCCATGCTGGTTTCCGCGTCGCTTCGAACCAGGCCGGCTAGCCTCGTCCTGGTTCACGCCGAGGTGGGCGGCCATGCGACTTGAACGTCACGCTCGCCTGCGCGGTAGACGCACGGCCTTTGCTCGGGACGAAGCGCACCTTTACGCGTGTTCGCAGGATGCCATGCAGATTGAGCAGGTTGACTCCGGAGCGGGTGAGAGCGACCGAGACTGTCAGTCGCCCTGCTCCTCTCGCCGTACGGTGGAGGACCTGCAGGAACGAGCCACCTACGGTGAGCTTTCCGGCTGCAGGCACCTGCAGCTTCAGGATCACATGGTGGCCGTGCACCCGGTGGGAGATGATCTGCACGCCGCAACCGGGAACCGAGATGCGCGTGTTCTGTTTGAGGACCTTGCCGTTCTGGGCGGTGATCGTCGTCGGCATGGAGAGCGGCTTTGCGCACAGGTTGCCGTTGGCCGACAGCGCCGAGTTCTTACCCGCCGGCAGACTCAATTCGAAGCTAGAGACCGGCACATCGGGCACCGACGCGAACGTTGTGGTCGTGATCCCCTTTGTGATGTTGGTGTTGCCGACCAGGATCACGGTCACGCCGTTGCCGCTCAGTACGAGGTCGAGATCAGGAAACGCCGCCCCTCCGTGTGAGACGAAATAGGCCGGCCCGGTCATCTGTCCCGGCAAGACTGGGGTGATCGCCGTCGCCGTACCTACACGAGAACCAGCGGGACACGCCGCGGGATTGGCGTTGAACGTTGCTTCAACGCACGCCTGCCTGAGCGTCGACAGGCGTGAGGGCAGTTGCTTGGGCAGCTGCGTGAAGACAGACTTGACGTTCGCCTGCACCCCGACGGGATAGCCGATCTTGACCTTGAACGAAGTCCCGTTCGCTTTCGAGGCCTTACCACTAGTCGACGCAGTCAGCTTCGGGGCGAACGCTAGTGAGGCGCATTCGGTCGCCTGGAATGGCGTAGACACAACCTGCGTGCCCCCGAGCGTGGAGGTCAGCGACGATTCCGTCGCCAGCGGGCCACAGTTGGTTGGGTTGATCAAAAAGCCCTGCCTATTGACGGCGACGCTCAGGGTCCTCAGGCGAGTCGGGATGCCCTTGATAATCGTCGGAAGCTCGCTTGTCACCGTGACGCGCGTCGTGAACTGATCGACCGCGATCCCGGCACGCACGACCACCGGCCCTAGGTTGAAGGGGCCGACCGCGGCGTTGATCACCACCGTCATCCCGTATGGGTCTTTGCCTGTGGGACCGGTGAGATACACGGGCCCTGAGAACTGCGAGGGGGCGCTGCCGGATCCAACGGTTACGGTAGCCGTGCCGATCCGCGAGCTTTCCGGGCATGTGCCCGCGTTTGCCTGTGGTTCACCGCACAGTGGCACAGCCGGGATCTTGCCGACGAGCCCCTCGGGCAGGGTCGTGCTTACCTTTGATAGGTACTGCTGGCCATCTGCCCGCGTGAGGTTGAACGTGAAGTTCGTGTTGGCAGCACCCGTCGTTGGGTGATCTTCGGTGCTTTGGCTCAGCGAGAAGGGCAGCGGCGAGGCACATGCGCCGCCTTTGCCATTGCTATCGACTATGAACCCAAAAGTCGGCGTCTTCGTCGGGCCACCTGTATATGGAACGAAACTCGTTTCCGTCAGCGCCGTCCCGCAACTGAGCGGGTTTGCGATCGGCGCCAGCGCATTGCCGCGCACGCCGAAGTTGAGCTTGATGTTGGTGAACGGCTGTTCGGGATTGTTGAGGAACGTCGTGGTCAGACGACCTGTCGCTTCATTCGGCGTGACAGTTCCTTCAAGGCGTGTCGAGATGCCGTAGCGCGCAGACTCTGCGTCCACATAGAGCTTGTAGGGCGGGTTTTCGATAGTTGGCCCGCCGCCTAGATAGACGTTGCCTTCGAGCGGTTCACTCGCCGGCAGATCAGGGACTGTGAGCTGCACCGTGGCAACCCTTGATTCGAGTGGGCATTCCACGGCTCTGCGGGTTTTTATCCCGAACTGTGTCGGTGTGCATGCGACCAAGCCGTGTGCAGCCGACGGGTTTAGGCTCATGCCTTCGGGCAGCACGACCGTTGCGTTGCGCAACTGCGAGCTATCTATTCCTGTTGGGCTCGGGTCATGCGGCAAACTCACTTCGGTTGTCAGCCCGTTCGGCAAGTCGGACTGACTCGTTTCAGAAATCAGAGCAAAGCTTGGTTCGAACGGCGGCGCGGTGAACCCGGCTTCTCCCAGACAACCCGCGGGACCAATGGGGGTCGTGTAGGTCTTCGTGCCTTCCTGACCCGCCGCAGCTTTGAGCGACACGGTGTTGGTGGTGAGAGGACCAGGCCCTTCGCAACGGCTTGGGTTGGTGATGAACCCACCGTTTTCTTTTCCAGCCAGCAAGATGTTGCCTTTGAGCACCAGCCGCGAGGAGATCAATGGAGTCTTTGGCGAGACGTTGATTTCGTAGTAGTCGTGGTAGTCGCCTGCCCATTCGATGTGACCTTCGATCAAGGTGTGCGCGTAGTATTGCTGGGCCTCGAGGAATGCCTGTTCGGGAAGCGAGGGAAAGCCGCCGACACCTGGCACCGCACCTTTTTCTTCCGCTTCTTTGAAGCCCTTGGCAAGCGCCGCTGCGCTTACCGCCATTGGCAGTTCGAGCGCGACGCCGAAGTCCGACGCCAGACCTTCGGGCTGGATCAGGTTGTAGACCTTTCCATGCAGTGGCAGATCTCCACCTTCCGGCGAAGGTTTCGGCCCAAGCCAAACGACGACCTTGTTTTCGCCGATTTCGGTTTCGGTTTTGCAGTTCGGCGCGGGGAACAGGCCTGAGCCCGGTATAGCTTCTCCGCCGAATTCGGCAAACGAGCACTTGGGAACTGCCTCCGGATCGGTGCTGACGCCGGGAGCAACGTCGGTGCGGACATGAGTTACCGGCCCGGACGTCAAGATGCCGGACGGGGCTTCGTTGGGGAAGGTTCCTTCGGTGTTGATCTTGAAGGTGGTCGCACCCCAAGGTGGATGCCCCGCTGCCTGCGTATAGGCTTCGCTCAGAGTCGGTTCAGTCGGATATGTCGTGATCGGTTCTTCGGCGCATTTTTCATGCAACTGAACGCAATTTGCCGCGAAGAACCGTTCCACTCCGAATTCAGCGGCAGATGCGGCAGCCGGCGCCAGAGTCACAAGCATCGCGGCGACGAGCGCCCCCGGCAGAAAAGACCGCGCAGCAACCCTCATGACGACTCTCCTCCTGTTGGCGTCGCAAACCTCATCTCCTCACGGCAACGCTAGGTAGGGCTAAAGGTCGCGCCATCGGTAGATGCAAGCAGATATCTGCGGAAAAACCGCATGTCCCTGATGGCCAAAGCAACGGGCCCCAGTTGGCCTTTTTGGCCATTCCTATGACGACAGGCTTCCTGTAAAAAGATGTTCCCCTCGATCCTGCCTTATTCCATTTGATTGCAGGTGACCGTTGACTTGAATGGGCAGGCCGCGCCTGGCGCTTGACCAAGCGTAGGCCCAGCTCTGGTTACCCTCTCCTGGCGGTCAAACATACGTCGACTGCCCCTAACCCAAGTCCTGCCATTTTGCGGCGTAGAGCTCGCTACCCCCTCAAGGTCAGGAAGTGGGATGCCGAACCGTCGGTGATGAGCGCGAGGCAGAAGACCGGTTGGTGGCTGTGTCCGACGGAGCTCGATCGCGCCCGCGTCATCGACGGCAACGATCGTGTCCGCGTGATCAGGATGATCGGGTCGATCGCAGTCGGTGTCGCGCTGCTCGCCTCCGCTCCTTGGGTCGGCTGGTGGACGCTAGTCCTGTTTGCCCTGGCGACACTCAACTTCGTGAACGTCGAAAGGCGGATCCACACGAGCCCGAGGCCGGAGATCGTGAGCGCTGCGGCGATCGTGATCACGCTGCTGCTTTTGAGCGTGGGGGTTGCGTTCAGCGGCGGGCCGCAGAGCCCAGCCCTTCCCTGGATGGTTCTTCCGAGCGCAATGGTGGCAGCACGCTTTCGTCCTCGGGTGGTGGTGGCGGCACTGGTCCTCACCATCGTCCTGATTTTGATCTCAACCATCGGTGTTGATCCCCGCTCCACATTTCACGATCCCGTCCTGCTCATAGCTACGCTCGCGCTGCTCGCCGGGGTCGTCTCGATCGTATGGGCGTTGGAGGACGCCGAGCTGCATCATCGCGGCGAGGCGATCCTCGACCCACTCACTGGCCTGTTCAATCGCAACACGCTCCTACCGAGATTCATCGAGATCACCTATCAGGCGCGGCTCAGCGGCCAGCCAGTGAGCCTGCTGCTGTGTGACGTCGACAACTTCAAGGCGATCAACGACAGCTGTGGCCACGACCGCGGAGACGCGGTGCTGCAGGACATCGCCTACGAGCTACGCAAGCAACTGCGCTCTTTCGAGCTCGCCTACCGCCTCGGGGGTGAGGAGTTCTTGATCGTGCTGCCCGGTATTGGCTCCGCCGACGCGCAGAAAACAGCCGAGCGGCTGCGTGCCACGATGGAGCAGCTGCGACCGACCGGTATGCAGGTCACGATCTCGCTTGGCCTGAGCACTGGCCTGGGAGAGTCAGTCGACTATGAAGGATTGTTCAAGGCCGCCGACGAAGCCCTCTATGAGGCCAAGCGAACAGGCCGCAACCGGGTCGTTGTCGCCAGCCCAAAGGCAACAAGGCTCGCCGCGGCGGACGCCGACGAGCAGGCGCTGCGGCTTGCTGTCTGACTACCCCGTAGCGCTGCTTCAGCGCCAGCTACTCCACACACCCGTCAGTGGCGGAAGTGACGGACGCCGGTCATCACCATTGCTACGCCGGAGTCATCCGCGAGGGAGATCGTGTCTTGGTCGCGAACTGATCCGCCCGGCTGGATGATCGCCGTGACACCGGCCTTGATCGCAAGCTCCGGCCCATCGGAGAAGGGGAAGAACGCGTCCGAAGCCAAAGCGGATCCAGCCATAAGCTCAGGCTGGGCAGCACGAGCCTTCTCCACGGCGATGCTCACCGCATCGACGCGGCTCATCTGGCCCGCGCCGATGCCGATCGTCGCCCGCCGGTGGGCGATCACGATCGCGTTGGAGCGAACATGTCGGCAAACGCGCCAGGCGAACAGAAGGTCATCCCACTGTTCCTCGCTGGGTTGTGTGCCGGTGACGGTCTGCATCTGCTCGCGGGTCTCGCTGACTACGTCGCGAGTCTGCGCGAGCACCCCGCCAAGCACAGGCTTCTCCTCGACCCCCGCCGGCTGCTTGTGCCACTCGGCCAGTTCGAGCAGGCGCACGTTCTTCTTGCGGGTGAGCACCTCGAGCGCCTCCTGGTTGAAGCCAGGGGCGAGCAGCACCTCAACGAACTGCTCGGACAGCACCTCGGCGAAGGCGCGGTCGACGGGCCGGTTCACAGCTATAACGCCGCCGAATGCGCTCAATGGGTCGCACGCGAAGGCCCGTTCGTAGGCGATCTGCCCGCTCTCGCCCAAAGCGCAGCCGCAGGGGTTGTTGTGCTTGAGAATCGCGCATGCGGGCTCCTCGAACTCTTCTACCAGCTCGCGCGCGGAAGACAAGTCGAGCAGGTTGTTGAACGACAGCTCCTTGCCGTGCAGCTGGATGACCCCGTCGAGTAGGTGGGTGCGCGCGCCCGCTTCGGCGTAGTAGGCGGCCTGCTGGTGGGGGTTCTCCCCGTAGCGCAGATCCATGACCTTCCGGTAGCTCGCCGCCCACGTCGGGGGAAAGCCCTCGTACAGTTTGCTTGCACACCAGCGCGAGATAGCGGCGTCGTAACGCGCGGTGCATGCGAACGCGGTGGCTCGCAGCCGAGCGCGCATGTCGAGCGATATCTGCCCACCAGATCCGCGGAGCTCCGCAAGCACGCCCGCATAGTCGGTCGGGTCGACTACGACTGCGGCATACGCGCTGTTCTTAGCGGCCGCCCGGATCATCGTCGGGCCGCCGATATCGATGTTCTCGACTATCTCCTCTTCGGTCGCGTCACCGCGGGCAAGGGTCTGCTCGAACGGATACAGGTTCACGCATACGAGGTCCACCGGCTCGATCCCGTGCTCTGCGGCGGCCAGCAGATGGCTCTCCTCGCTGCGCACCGCCAACAGCCCCGCATAAAGGCGCGGGTGAAGCGTCTTGACACGGCCATCCATCATCTCCGGGAAACCGGTGAAATCCTCGATCGCGCGCACGGGAAGACCAGCCTCGCTGAGGGTCCGGGCGGTCCCCCCGGTGGAGACGATCTCGATCCCCAGGTCAGCGAGACCGCGGGCGAAATCAACGATGCCCGTCTTATCCGACACCGAAAGCAAGGCCCGGCTCACCCTTACCTGCCCGGGTGCAGCGCCCTGCATCTCCCTTGCGGTGACAGAGCTCTCGTCCTCGGCACTCATCTGGACTCGCAGACTATCCACCTATGCGATCGGCCGGGGCCTTGCCCTGCGATCGCGACCGTCACTGCTCGATGAGAACCCGACGAGGGTTCTTGGGGTCGGCCTTCAGCGCTCCGTGCGCGAACAGCCGCACGGCCTGCGGTAGCAGCGAATGCTCCAACGGGCGCAGCGCCCGCAGCACCTCGTCAGCGTCACCTGGAGCCGCCAGCTCGATCGCCCGCTGCAAGATGACCGGGCCGCTGTCCACGCCAGGGTCCACGAAATGGACGGTGACCCCGAAGACCTTCACGCCGTAGGCCAAGGCCTGCTCGATCGCGTGCAGACCGGGGAAGGCCGGAAGCAGTGACGGATGCACGTTGATGACGGCGCCGGGGAAACGGTCGAGGAACGCGGAGCCCAGAAGCTCCATGTAGCCGGCGAGCACGACAAGCCGCGCTCCGTGCCCGGCAAGCCAGCCGGCGAGCGCCTCATCGCGGGCAGTGCGTGTCTCATAGTCGGCGCGCGAAAACACCGCCGTGGGCAGGCCCTGTGCGCTGGCGCGCTCAAGCGCGCGGGCTCCGTCGACGCTGGACGCTACGGCCACGATGCTGGCCTCGTGTCCGTGCACGGTGTCGAGCAGCGCCTGCAGGTTGGTGCCGCCGCCCGACACCAAGACGGCTATGGGGAACGGCTGATCGACTACTGCTGCCATTGGGCGGGGACGATAACGCTCCGCCTGCACTGACCCTCACGCGGGTGGGTCATCGAGCCGCAGGATGCCGTGAGCACAGGCTGTGACTCACCTCACAGAAGGCCCACTGAGGCGGCGGTATCACTCTTACGGAGACTGCGCAAAACGCGCCGAAAAAGGAGGTCTCTCGTGCTTGATTCACTGATAGTCATAGGCGTGGTGATCGCGGCGCTCGCCAACGCGTTGCGCTCGCTCCCTGGCGGGGAGATCATCACCCCACGCCCATATAACAACCGCTACAACGACGCCTCAGCCGCACGCGAGGACAAAATTCTCTAGCCTCGTTCGCAGCGCTTTTTAGGCCTGTACCAGCGGCAGGACTGGTCCAGTTGACTCCTCGAGCGCGTACTTGCCCCGCGCCTGACCTGTTCCCTCCAGCGGGTAGGAGCCGCTGAAACAAGCGTCGCAGTGATTCTCGCGACTTCCCCTCACCGCCTCATACACCCCCTCCAGCGACAGGTAGTGAAGGGAGGTGCAGCCAAGCTCCTCTGCAATTTCCTGCACCGTACGATCGTGGGCGATCATCTCCTCGCGCGTCGACATGTCGATGCCGTAGTGGCAGGGATGCTTGATCGGCGGCGCCGAGATGCGCATGTGCACCTCGGCGGCGCCAGCGTCGCGCAGCATCTGCACGATCTGACGGGTCGTGTTGCCGCGCACGATCGAGTCGTCCACGACCACAAGCCGCTTGCCGCCGACGACCTCGGGCAGCGGGTTGAACTTCAGGCGCAACCCGTGCTTGCGCAGCTCCTGGCCCGGCTGGATGAACGTGCGCGCGACATATCGGTTCTTGACGAAGCCGTCGTCCTGCGGCAAGCCAGCCGCCCGCGCCAAGCCACGCGCAGCGGCATTGCCGGAGTCGGGCACGGCGATCACCAGATCGGCGTCCACCGGGGCCTCTCGCCATAGGATCTCGCCCATGCGCCCGCGGGCGACCTGCAGCACCTGGTCGTTCATGCGTGAGTCCGGACGCGCGAAGTAGATGTACTCAAAGATGCAGAACGCGCGACGCTCGCCCGGCATAACCTGGCGGGAGGTCAGGCCGCACTCATCGAGCGTCACGACCTCCCCCGGCTCGACGTCGCGGATGAAGCTCGCGCCGATGATGTCGAACGCGCACGACTCGCTGGCCACGCAGTAGCGCACCTCGCCGTCGTCCCCGGGCTCGAGCGCCCCGAGCGCGAGCGGGCGCAGGCCGTGAGGGTCACGGAAGGCGACGACCCGGTCCTTGGTCATCACGACGACCGAGAACGCTCCCTTCAATCTCGGCAGCACCTCAGCGATCGCGTCCTCGACGTCCGCGCTTGGGTGTGTCGCGATCAGCGCAGCGATGATCTCCGAGTCAGAGGTGGAGCTGAAAGTGACCCCGGCCTCGAGCATCTCGCGGTGAAGCTCGACCGCGTTGATGAGATTGCCGTTGTGAGCCAGCGCGAGCTCCCGGTGGGAGCCGTTGGTTCCGGCCGAGCGCTGCACTGGCTGTGAGTTCTCCCACGCGTTTGAGCCGGTCGTGGAGTAGCGCACGTGCCCAATCGCGAGCTCGCCCGCGAGCGTGTGCAGATCGTTCTCGGTGAACACCTGGTTGACCAGTCCCAGCTCACGTCGGGTGATGATGTGCCCGCCCCTGTCCGCGGCCGCGATACCAGCCGACTCCTGTCCGCGGTGCTGCAGCGCATACAAGGCGAAGAACGACAACCGCGAGGCATCGTGCCCGGGCGCATACAGCCCGAACACCCCGCACTCGTCACGCGGGCCATCGCGGGTAGACGTCACCGCAGAGCCGCCATCAGATAGCCGGCTCATCTGAGGAGATTGATCACCATCCCGGCGATCCTGGCCATGCCTCACACCAACAACCTAGCACCAGCAGGCTATGGAAACAGCTCGCCCAGTGAACCGCTGGCCTGCATCATCTGCTCCAGCGAGCACTCGAGCAGACCATCTGAGTGCTCGATCTGCAGCGTCTGGCCGCCAACCTCGCCGATCACCCTCAAGTTGGTGCTCGTCCCCAGGCGCTCGAGCACATCCGCGGGACCGCTGAGCACGAACCCGCCCGCCGCCTCGCCAAAGAGAGCGCTGAGCGGCTCGGCGGCGGGCACAGTCACGCGTGCGCCGACGCCGCCCGCCAGGCAGCACTCGCTGAGCGCCACCGCAAGCCCACCCTCGGCGATGTCGTGGGCGCTGCTCAATTCACCGGAGCGCACCGCCTCCCGCACAGCCAGCAGGCTCACCGCGACGAGGTCGATTTCGATCTCCGGCAGGCCGTCGGGCAGCTCCTCGCCGAGCAGCTTGGCTAGCTCACTGGCCGCGAGCGAGGGCTTGAACTCGCCAGCGAGTGCGATCGCGTCGCCCTCGCGACGAAAGCCGAGCCCACAGGCGCGGGAGGCGTCGGGCATCCTACCGACCATGCCGATGACCGGGGTAGGGTAGATCGGGCCGCCCTGGGCAGCCTCGTTGTAGAGCGAGACATTCCCGCCCACAATCGGCGTCTGCAGCGCCCGGCAGGCGTCGCCCAGACCGCGGACTGCTTCGGTCAGCTGCCAGGCGATGTGCGGCTTCTCCGGGTTGCCGAAGTTGAGGTTGTTGGTGGCGCCGAGTGGCTGCGCGCCAACGCAGGCGAGGTTCGCCGCGCACTCGAGCACCACCGCCACCGTTCCCCAGTAAGGGTCTGCGGCCACACGCCTGCCATTGCCATCGATCGAGACGGCGAGCGCTCCGCCGTCGGCAAGCTTGAGCACAGCGGCGTCTGCCTGGCCGGGCCGCGCCACCGTGCGTGACTGCACGATTGAGTCGTACTGCTCGAACAGCGGCCTGCGCGAGGCGAGGTTGGGAGACCCGATCAGCGCAAGCAGCGTCCGCGCCAGCGAGGCCCCACGCTCGAGCGTGGGGCGGCTTGGGGCATACAGCTGCCGTTGCGGCTTAGCCGGCTCCAGGTCATAGAGGGGGCATTCGTCGACAAGCGCCACCACGGGCATGTCGCCGATTAGCCGCTCCGCTTGAAAGACGCGTATCCGCCCACTGTCGGTGACTTGGCCGATCGCGCTGGCGTTGACCTCCCACTTCTCGCAAAGCTCGAGCACCATCGGGACGTTCTTCGGCTCGACCACGCACAGCATCCGCTCCTGGGACTCCGAGACCATGACCTCAAACGGCTCCATGTCCGCCTCGCGCAGCGGGACGCGGTCGACGTGCAGATCGAGGCCGACGCCGCCCTTGGAGGCCATCTCGGCAGCCGAGGAGGTCAGGCCCGCAGCCCCCAGGTCCTGTAGGCAGACGAGCAGCCCTGCTGCCACCAGCTCCAGCGAGCACTCCAGCAGCTTGGACTCCTCGAAGGGATCACCGACCTGGACTGTGGGTCGCTTGTCCTCGTCTGCCTCGCCGAACTCGGCGGAGGCGAGCACCGAGGCGCCACCGATGCCATCGCGACCGGTGCGCGCGCCGAACAGCACGACTAGGTTGCCGACGCCGCTCGCGGCGCTGCGCACGATCTGCTCGCGCGCACACAGCCCGAGCGCCATCGCGTTGACCAGGCAATTTTGCTCGTAAGGGCCCTCGAAATAGACCTCGCCGCCGACTGTCGGCACACCGATCGAGTTGCCGTAGTGGCCGATGCCGCTGACGGCATGATCCAGTAGGTAGCGTGATCGTTCGCTTGAGGGTTCGCCGAAGCGCAGCGAGTTGAGCACCGCGATCGGGCGCGCGCCTAGCGCGAAGATGTCGCGCAGGATCCCGCCGACCCCAGTCGCTGCGCCTTGAAATGGCTCGACCGCGCTCGGATGGTTGTGTGACTCGACCTTGAACGCGCAAACCAGCCCACCGCCGACGTCGACTACACCGGCGTTCTCGCCGGGGCCCATGACGACCGTGGGGCCCTCCGTCGGAAGCGTTCGCAAGAGCTTCTTGGAGTGCTTGTAGGCACAGTGCTCGCTCCACAACAGCGAATACATCGCGAGCTCGAGGCGGTTCGGCGGACCACCGTGCTTCTCGCAGATCAGCTCATACTCGGCGTGGGTCAGCCCCAGCGCAAGCGCGTCCTGCAGGCTCGGCAACGTAGCGCTAGACACGGCTGTCCTTTAGCGCGAGGCGCATCGACTCGAAGATCGCCAGTCCGTCGGTCGAGCCGGTCAGCTCGTCAACCGCGTGCTCGGGATGGGGCATCAAGCCGAACACGTTGCCGGCCTCGTTGCACACGCCGGCTATGTCGCGCAGCGAGCCGTTGAAGTTCTCACCGGGCGCATAGCGAAGGACGAGCTGGCCAGCCCGCTCCATCTCGTCGAGCGTCTGCTCGCTGGCGTAGTAGCGCCCCCACGAGTGCTTGGCGGGAATGCTCAGTCGTTGACCGCCCGCACATGCGCAGGTAAAGCGACTGTCGGCGCGGATCACCTCAAGCTGCACCTGCCTTGAGGTGAAGCGGCGGTTGGCGTTCGGCAGCAGCGCGCCGGGAAGCAGATGCGCCTCACACAGCACCTGAAAGCCGTTGCAGATGCCGAGCACCAGGCCACCGCCGTTCGCGAACGCGACCACCGACTCCATCGCCGGTGAAAACCTCGCAATCGCGCCGGCCCGCAGGTAGTCGCCGTAGGAGAAGCCACCTGGCACGATGATCGCGTCTGCGCCCTTGAGGTCCTTGTCGCCGTACCAGATAAGCTCCGCGTCGCCGACGTGACGGGCCGCTTGGAGCGCATCGACCTCGTCGCACGAGCCGGGAAACTGGAGGACGCCGAACTTCACTTCGTGTCAGCTGCCGGCGTCGAGGAGCTGCACCTCGTAGTCCTCGATGAGCGGGTTGGCCAGCAGCTTCTCGCACATCGGCTCGAGCTGTTGCGGATCCTCGACGTCCAGCTCGACCAAGCGCCCGATATGGACATTCGCCGCTCCGGTGAAGCCCAGTGCGGGCAGAGCCCGCTCAACGGCCTCGCCCTGCGGGTCGAGGATCCCCGCCTTCGGGCGAATCAGCACGCGCGCGCGGATCACCGGCTCGCGGCGGTTCGGTCGAGCCACCGCTGAAATGGCTCGCCGGTTATGAGTTCATAGGCCTCGAGATACCGTGCGCGCGTACCGGCCACCACATCCTCCGGGATCGCGGGTGCTGGCGGGCGCTTATCCCAGCCCGACCCCGCGGCCCAGTCGCGCACGTATTGCTTGTCGAAGCTCGGTTGTCCCTTGCCTACGGCGTAGCCTTCAAGCGGCCAGTAGCGGCTCGAATCTGGGGTCAGCACCTCGTCGCCGATCACCAGCTCGCCGCTCTGGTCCACCCCGAACTCGAACTTCGTATCGGCGAGGATGACCCCGCGCTCGCTCGCGTGCGCGGCGGCGAACGAATACAGCTCGATGGATACGCGGCGCACGCGCTCCATCAGCTCACGGTCGCCGATGAGCTCCGCCGCGCGGTCGAAGTCAATCGCCTCGTCGTGACCTACGTCGGCCTTGGTGCTGGGCGTGAAGATCGGCTCGGGTAGCTGCTGGGACTCCCGCAGGCCGGCCGGCAGTGTCACGCCGGAGACCTTGCCAGTCGCCAGATAGTCCTTCCATCCGGAACCGGTGATGTAGCCGCGCACCACGCACTCGACTGGCAGCATCTGCAGGCGGCGCACGACGATCGCGCGGCCGCGCGCATCCTCGGGGACGCCCTCGGTCGCGGAGACCAGGTGGTTTGAGACGATCTGCGCGGTCCGTTCAAACCAGAACACCGACAGTCCCGTCAGCACCTTGCCCTTGTCGGGGATCGGCGTCGGATGGACCGCGTCGTAGGTAGAGATGCGGTCGCTTGCGACCATCAGCAGGCAGGGATCGCCGGCGCCGTCGAGGCTGTACATCTCGCGGACCTTCCCGCTGGCGATGAGTGAGAGGTCAGCTACGGTGCTCACGGGGCGCGATGCTAGCAGCGCGCTCGGGAGATAAGCCATCCCGCTTGACGACCCCGCGTCTCAGGCGATTTCGTCGAGCCGCTCGACTATCTCCCGCGCGTAGCGCGTGTAGTGGTCGTAGTCGAAGATGGCATCGAGATCCAGTCCCGCGACGCGCTCATCGGCGGCGAGCAGGTCCCGCAGTGGGGTGGCGGTGTCCCAGGCACGCTGGGCGAGCTCCTGCGCGATGCGGTAGGCCTCGTCTCGGATCATGCCGCCCTCCACCAGCGCCAGCAGCACCCGCTGGGAGAACAGCGCCCCGTGGGTGAGCTCGAGATTGGAGCGCATGCGCTGCTCGTCGACCACCATCCCCTGAACCAATGAGGTGGCGGCGCGCTGCATGTGGTCGAGCAGGATGGTCGAGTCCGGCAGGATCACCCGCTCCACCGAGGAGTGAGAGATGTCTCGCTCGTGCCAGAGAGCAATGTTCTCCACCGCCGCCTGACTGTTTGCCCTAAGCAGACGCGCGAGCCCTGACATCTGCTCGCTCTTGATCGGGTTGCGCTTGTGGGGCATTGCGCTAGAGCCCTTCTGGCCAGCACGAAATGGCTCCTGCGCCTCACGCACCTCGGTGCGCAGCAGGTGACGGATCTCCGTCGCTAGACGCTCCAGGCCCGCGCCGGCGAGCGCGATCGCCACCAGCAGCTCGGCATGGCGGTCACGCGGGACCACCTGCGTGGAGACATCCTCGCGCGCGAGGCCGAGGCGCTCCAGCACCAGCCGCTCGAAGTCCGGGCTGGTGGCGGCGTACGTGCCGACCGCTCCGGAGAGTGCTCCCACGGCTGCCTGCCGGAAGGCGCGCTCCAAGCGCTTGGCGTTGCGGTGAGACTCGAAAGCGAAGCCGGCGAGCTTGATGCCGAACGTGGTCGGCTCGGCGTGGACCCCGTGCGTGCGCCCCACGCACAGCGTTCCGACATGTTCGCGGGCGCGGCCAGCCAGCGCCTGCACGAGCGCATACGCGCCGGGCACGATCACCTCGCCGGAGGCCTGCAGCTGCAGGGCGAGGGCGGTGTCGAGCACGTCCGAGGAGGTCAGCCCGAAGTGAATCCAACGACCGCCCTCGCCGGCCGAAGCCGAGAGTACGTCGACGAACGCGGCCACATCGTGGTCGGTGACGCGCTCGCGCTCGCCTACCGCCTGCACCGTGAACGTCGCGGCCTTGATTCGCTCGAGCTCCCCGCTCGTGGGGCCCTCGCCGTTTCCGAGCAACGCGGGTAGCTCTTCGCAGGCCGCGACCTCGACCCGTCGCCACGCCTCCATGCGCGCCTGGTCGGTCCAGATGGAGCCTAGCTGCGGATGGGTGTAGCGGGCAATCACGGGTTTCATTATCGCTTGGTCGCTGACCGACCGTCACGCGCGGGGCGGAAGGAGAGGTGAGCGATCGGCTAAAGCGGCCGTGGCACAAGACCCGCGGTGGACGGGGCTGAGCGCTCATAGGCGATCCATGCATGAGTTTCCCCCAGCAAGGGCTAAGGTGAGATTTATGAGCTCCGCTACGGACAGCACATCAAAGCCTGGCGTGAGCGTTGAACGCGAGCAGCGACTCGCGAGCTACGAGCAGCTGCTCACGATCAGGCAGTTTGAGACCGAGGCAGAGCGTCAATACAAGGCGGCGCGGATCGGTGGCTACTGTCATCTCTCCTCAGGCCAGGAGGCGACGACCCTCGGCGCCGTCAGCGCCATGAGCGAGGATGACCTGCTCGTCACGGGCTACCGTTGCCACGGCTTTGCGATCGCGCGCGGCGTTCCCTGCGAGCGCGTGATGGCCGAGCTCTTCGGCCGCCGCGACGGCTGCGCGGGCGGGCGCGGCGGGTCGATGCACCTATTTGACCTCTCGCGCCGCTTCTACGGCGGATGGGGCATCGTCGGCGGCCAGCTGCCGCTAGCAACGGGCCTGGCGTTGGCGCTCAAGCGCCAGGGTCGGGCCGCGGCGGTGCTGTGTGAGCTCGGCGACGGCGCGGTGAACATAGGCGCCTGGCACGAGTCGCTGAACCTGGCGTCGCTGTGGCGCCTGCCGATCGTCTACCTGCTCATCAACAACGACTTCGGCATGGGCACGAGTGTCGAGAGAGCCTCCGCCGAGCCAGCGCTCTACCGGCGCGCGGCGGCCTTCCGCATGCACGGCGAGCGTGTCGACGGCAATGACCTCGACAGGGTGGCACAGGCGACCGGCCGGCTGCTAGCCCGCGCCCGCGAGGAGCGGCTTCCCGCCTTGCTCGAGGCCCTCACCTACCGCTACAGAGGACACTCGGTGGCCGACGCTGGCCTTGCCTACCGCACGCGCGAGGAGATCGCGGCCCACCTGAAGGCCGATCCGCTGGAGCGATTTCGCTCCATGCTGCTCGGGATTGGCGTCAGCGAGCAGGAGCTCCAGGCAGTCGCCGAGCGCGTGCAGCAGCGCATCGCCTCCGCCGTCAGCGTCGCGGAGCAGAGCCCGGAGCCCGACGTGGCGGGACTCGCCCGCGGCGTGTACGCGCCGGGAAGCGCCAAGCAGTTCGCCCGCATGCTGCCGGGCAGCGCGTTCGGCGAGCGGGAGCTGGTGTTCGAGTCAGGACTCGGGGAGTGAGTGCCGTCGAGGGATCCAGCCATCCGCCGCAGGGCCCCGATGGGCAGGCCTCCTCGGCCGTCATGAGCTATCGCGAGGCGCTGCGCCTGGCGCTGCGCGAGGAGCTCGCGCGCGATGAGCGGGTGTTCGTGATGGGCGAGGAGGTCGGCCTGTTCGAGGGCTCCTACAAGGTTACGGCCGGCCTGCTCAGCGAGTTCGGCGCGGACCGGGTGAGGGATACCCCGATCTCCGAGGAGGGCTTCCTGGGAGCGGGGGTGGGCGCCGCGATGCTCGGCGAGCGACCGGTGGTCGAGATCATGACCATCAACTTCCTGCTGATCGCAATGGACCAGCTCGTCAACCATGCCGCCAAGATCCGCGCGATGTTCGGGGGCCAGGTCGGGTGTCCGCTGGTCATACGCACCCCCAATGGCGCCGGCAACCAGCTCACCGCCCAGCACTCCCAATCCTTTGAGGGATGGTTCGCGTCGGTCCCCGGGCTGAAGGTGCTGGCGCCCGCTAACCCCGCGGACGCGAAGGGCCTGTTGAAGGCTGCGATCCGCGATGATGACCCCGTGCTAGTGATAGAGAACCTGCCGATCTATAAGGAGAAGGGCGAGGTGCCTCTCGACCCTGACCACGTGACCCCGATCGGGCGGGCGGCAGTGGCTCGCGAAGGATCCGATGTGACGCTCGTGGCTCACTCGTTCGCGACAGTCCGCTCGCTGGCTGTCGCCGAGCGGCTGGCGCAGCGTCACGGCATTCAGGCTGAGGTCGTCGATTTGCGCTCGCTGCGCCCGCTGGACGTGCAGACCGTCGCCGAGTCTGTCTCCAAGACCAACCGCGCCGTCTGCGTCGAGGAGGGCTGGCCCTCCTACGGCGTGAGCGCCGAGCTCGCCGCGCGCATCCAAAACGCCTGCTTTGACGACCTCGACGCGCCCGTGGAGCGCGTCGGCATGGCCGAGGTACCGTTGCCGTACGCCAAGAACCTAGAGCTAGCGGCGCTGCCCGGCGAGGAGCGCATCGAAGCTGCCGTCCTTCACAGCCTGGGTCAGGCATGAGCGACGTTTTGATGCCCCGCCTCTCGGACTCGATGGAGGAGGGCACGATAATCCGCTGGCTGGTTGCCGACGGCGCGCAGGTGAAGCGCGGGGAGGAGATAGTCGAGATCGAGACGGACAAGGCCTCGATGACCCACGAGGCCGACGCCGGCGGCGTGCTGCACATGATCGCGGCCGAGGGAGACACGCTGCCGGTGGGAGCGCCGATCGCGCAGCTGTTGCAGGAGGGGGAGGAGCCGCGCGGTGGAGCGAGCGAGCAGGCTAGCGCGGCGGTCCCCCCTACGCCGGCGGCGGACAAGCTGGCCGTGGCCGAGCCCGAGAGCGCGGCGGCGCCGCGGCTGAAGGCCTCGCCGCTCGCTCGGCGCCTGGCAAGCAACCAGAACGTAGAGCTCGGCAAGATCCACGGCACGGGACCGGGCGGGCGCATCGTCAAGGCGGACGTGGAGCGGGCGAGCGCCTCCCAGCCGGCACCGTCGCCTAGCCCGGCCAGAGCACAGGCCAAGGGCGAGGCCGAGGTCGTCGAGCCGACGCGCATCCAGTCGTTGATAGCGCGGCGCATGGCGGAGGCCAAGGCGACGATCCCGGAGTTCACCCTGACCCGCGAAATCGATATGGAGGACGCGGTGCGCTTGCGCGGCGAGTTGAAGGAAGTCGCGGAACTCAAGGGCGGGACGCTGCCGTCGTTCAACGACATGGTCGTCAAGGCCTGCGCGCTCGCGCTACGGGAGTTCCCCAGAGCTAACGGCACCTACCGCGACGGTCGTTTCGAGCTGCACCCACGGATCAACATCGGTGTGGCGGTCGCCGCTCAAGACGCGCTGCTCGTACCGACTATTCACGACGCCGACGAGCGGTCACTGTGGGAGATCGCCGCGCAGGCGCGGCGACTCGCGGCCAGCGCACGCGACGGCACGATCACCCCGCCGCAGCTTGCCGGGGGAACGTTCAGTGTCTCCAACCTCGGCATGTTCGGGATCGACTCCTTCACCGCGGTGATCAACCCACCGCAGGCTGCGATCCTCGCCGTCGGCGCACTCGCCCCGCGAGCGATCGTGCGCGACGGCGAGCTCACCGTACGTCACACGATGACAGTCACCTTGAGCTGCGATCACCGCATCCTCTACGGCGCCGACGCAGCCGAACTTCTGCAGCGCATCAGCGCCCGCCTGGAACGACCTGTCTCGCTGCTCTAGGCAGCGCGGCTGGCGCTTCAGGCCGCGAGGATCTGGGCGGCGAGGATCGCCGCGTTGCGGGCATTGTTCAGGCCGACGCAGGCGACCGGCACACCCGGGGGCATCTGCACGATCGAAAGGATCGAATCGAGCCCGCCGGCCGCGCTCAGCCGCCCCGACAAAGGCACCCCGATGACCGGCAGCTGGGTGTGCGCGGCGACCGCGCCGGGGAGTGCCGCCGAGATGCCGGCGCCGGCGATGATCACGCGCAGCCCCCGCATCTGAGCGTTCTTGGCGTACTCGGCTACAACGTCCGCTTCGCGATGCGCGGACATCACCCTGATCTCATACATGATGCCTCGCTGCTCGAGCTCGCTGCCAGCCTTCTCCATCGTCTCCATGTCGCTCTTTGAGCCCATCACGATGCCCACCAGCGGGGCATCGGCGCCGATCCCCTCGAGCTCGTGCACTACCTCGTCAGTTGCGACCGGTTCCGGCACGAGCGAGATTCCCTGTCCAGAACCGGACATTGCGCTCTGCCCAGAAGGGCTCTCATCGCTCCAGCTAGGTGGGCCCTCCTGCTCACCGCTCATCTCGCTCTCCCTGCGGCGTGCGCCGCGATATCGCTCCTGATCTGCATACCCTCAAAGGAGATCTCCTCTGCGCCAGCATATGCCAGACGACGGGCTGAGTCAGGATCATCGCCGAGCGCCGTGACATTAAGCACACGGCCGCCGGCGCTGACGAGCCTGCCGTCTTCGCCGGCGGTGCCGGCGTGGGTCAGCTCGATTCCGGCCGGAAGGTTCTGCAGGCCTTCGATGACCTGACCGCTGGAGGAGGACTCGGGGTAGCCGCCACTGGCGAGCACCACCGTGACGGCCCACTGCGGCGACCAGCTCAACTGTGCTTGCGCGAGCCCACCTCGACGGGTGGCAGCGAGCAGCAGCTCGAGCAGATCCGACTGAAGCCGAGGCAGCACCGCCTGGGTCTCGGGATCGCCGAAGCGCACGTTGAACTCGAGCACCTTGGGGCCAGCCGCGGTCAGCATCAACCCCGCGTAGAGCACACCATGGAAAGGGGTGCCGCGGGAGAGCATCAAATCGACTATCGGCTGGTGCACCGTCTCGACGATCCGCGTGAGCTCCTCGGAGCCGATGTCCGCGACCGGCGAGTAGGAGCCCATGCCGCCGGTGTTGGGTCCCTCGTCGTCATCGAATATGCGCTTGAAGTCCCGCGCCGGGGCCATCGCGAGCGCACGCTCGCCGTCACACAACGCGAGCAGCGAGAGCTCCTCGCCCACGAGGCGCTCCTCGACAACTGCGCTCGCCTCGCCGGCGGCGGAGAAGCGGCCGAAGGTGAAGATCTGCTCGAGCGCCGCTCGCGCCTGCTCGGCGTCCTCGGCGACGGTCACACCCTTGCCGGCGGCCAGGCCGTCGGCCTTGACGACCACGCTGGCGCTATCGCCGCCGAGATCACGCACCGCATCCAGCCCCTGCTCGAGCGAGCTGACGGCCCGCCAGGAGGCGGTCGGCACATTCGCCTGCTCCATTGCCTCCTTCGCGTATGCCTTCGAGCCCTCGAGCCTGGCGGCCGCCGCAGACGGCCCGAACGCAGCAATCCCCCGCGCCTGTAGGACATCCACCAGCCCGGCGACAAGCGGAGCCTCCGGGCCGACCACGACGAGACCGACCGCCTCGCGCTCGGCCACCGCCGCCAGCCCATCGATGTCCTCCACGGCGATATCGAGCAGGCGCGCGTCTTTGGCTATACCCGCGTTCCCGGGGGCGCACAGAACCTCCGGGCTACTGGGCGAGCGCCGCAGCGCACGCACGATCGCGTGCTCGCGTCCTCCCCCTCCGACGACGAGAACCTTCACCTCTTACAGAGACGCTATGAAGTCGTCTACCGGGATCGCCGCGAGCGTCTCGTAGCTCACCGTTCCCCGCGAGCTCAGCTCGAGCGAGACTCGTGCCATCGTGCTCTCGTCGGGAGCCTCGACGATGTTGACGAAGTCAAACCGGCCGAGGGTCACCCACTGCGCCTTGACCGTCGCACCCAGCTGCTGCACCTCGTTGTTGACCTCGTGGATGCGCTGTGGATTGTTCTTGATCGTCTGCACGCCCTCCGGCGTCAGGTTGGCGAGCATGATGTAGGTGGGCATTACTCCTCCTCGATAGCGGTCCGCTTGCTTGAGCGCTTCCCTTTTTGTACAGGATCGCGCGAGACGCCGGTGTCAGCCGCGAACGTTCCCGCTGCGCGAGCCACCCGAGAGATCGGCTGCTGGTGCTCAGCTCGAGGCTCGCCCGCCGCTCTCGACAGGCGCGCGCTCGAAGCTGATCGTGCCATCGACGGCGTCTGCGACGACCTTCTCGCCGTCGTGAAACTCGCCCTTGAGCAGGGCAAGTGCCAGCTGGTCTACGAGCTGCTTCTGGATCACTCGCCGCAGCGGTCGCGCGCCGTAGGTCGGGTCGTAGCCCATGTTGCCGAGCAGCTCGCAGGCGGTGGGGGTGATCTCGAGATGCACGCCGCGCTCGGCTGCGCGCGCGATCACACGCCGCACTTGCAGATCGACGATCTCGGTCAGCTGCTCGCGTGTGAGCGAATGGAAGCGCACGACGTCATCGAGCCGGTTGATGAACTCCGGTTTGAAGTAGGCCTGCAGTTCGTCGCGCACCTCGTCTCCCTCACTGCTCACCGGCAGGTTCGAGGTCATGATCAGCACCGTGTTCTTGAAGTCGACGGTGCGTCCCTGGCCGTCCGTGAGGCGCCCGTCGTCCATCACCTGCAGCAGCGTGTTAAACACGTCGGGGTGGGCCTTCTCGATCTCGTCGAGGAGGATCACCGAGTAGGGGCGGCGCCGCACCGACTCTGTGAGCTGCCCGCCCTCTTCGTAGCCGACATAGCCCGGGGGCGCTCCGACCAGACGCGAGACGGAGTGCTTCTCCATGTACTCGGACATGTCGATACGGATCATCGCCTCCTGGGAGTCGAACATGAACTCCGCCAGCGCACGCGCAAGCTCGGTCTTGCCCACTCCGGTGGGGCCGAGGAACAGGAACGTGCCGATCGGACGATCGGGGTCCTGCAGCCCTGCGCGGGAGCGGCGCAGCGCGGTGGCGACCGCTTCGATCGCCTCGTCCTGGCCGACGACTCGTTCGTGCAGGCGCTCCTCCATGTGGACGAGCTTCTCCACTTCGCCCTCGAGCAGACGGCTGACGGGTATACCCGTCCAGCGGGCCACGACCTCGGCGACGTCGTCAGCATCGACTTCGTTCTTGAAGAAGACCGGCCCCTCGCCCTCCAGATCATGCTCGGAGGCCTCGTACTCGCGCAGCTTGCGCTCGAGCTCTGGGATCTCACCGTAGCGCAACGCGGCGGCACGCTCGAGGTTGGCTTCACGCTCGGCCCGCTCAGCCTCGGCACGCGCCTCCTCGAGACGCTCCTTGACCTTGGAGACACCCTCGTTCGCCTCCTTCTCCGCCTGCCAGCGAGCCTTCATCGCGGCCGACCGCTCGCGCAGGTCCGCGCGCTCGCGCTGCAGCGCCTCGCGCCGTTCGCGCGAGTGCTCGTCCTTCTCCTTCTCCAGCGAAGTCAGCTCGATTTCGAGCTGCATGATGCGTCGGTCGACCTCGTCGATCTCGGTGGGCACCGAGTCGATCTCGATCCGCAGACGCGAGGCCGCCTCGTCGATCAGGTCGATCGCCTTGTCGGGCAGGAAGCGGTCGGCGATGTAGCGATGCGACAGGGTCGCGGCGGCTATCAGAGCGCTGTCCTGGATCGTGACTTTGTGGTGCACCTCGTAGCGCTCCTTCAGTCCGCGCAGGATCGCGATCGTGTCTTGCACAGTCGGCTCGCCGACCGTCACCGGCGCAAAGCGCCGCTCGAGCGCCGCATCCTTCTCGATGTGCTTGCGGTACTCGACGAGCGTGGTGGCGCCGACGCAGCGCAGTTCGCCACGCGCAAGCATCGGCTTGAGCAGGTTCGCCGCATCGACGGCGCCTTCGGCGGCGCCAGCGCCAACGATTGTGTGCAGCTCGTCGAGGAACAGGATCACGCTGCCGCGCGCCTCGGAGACCTCCTTGAGCACCGCCTTCAGACGGTCCTCGAACTCGCCGCGGTACTTCGCTCCGGCTACCAGCGCCCCGATGTCCAGCGCTATGACGCGCCGGTCGCGCAGGGACTCGGGCACATCGCCGGAGACGATCCGCTGGGCGAGACCCTCGACGATCGCCGTCTTGCCGACCCCCGGCTCGCCGATCAACACCGGGTTGTTCTTCGTGCGGCGGGAGAGAACCTGGATGACGCGGCGGATCTCCTCGTCGCGGCCGATTACGGGGTCGAGCTTGCCCTGCTCGGCGAGCTTGGTCAGGTCGCGGCCGAAGCGCTCGAGTGCCTGGTACTTCTCCTCGGGGTTCTGGTCCTCGACACGGTGTGGGCCGCGGACCTCGGCGAGCGCCTGCAGCAGGCTCTCGCGCGTGGCCCCCGATCCACGAAGCAGCTCGCCCACGGGGCCCTTCTCGGCGGCGAGCGCCAGCAGCAGGTGCTCAGTCGAGACGTACTTGTCTGACAGAGCCTGCGCCTCGCGCTCGGCGACCTGCAGGACCGCGAGCAGGTCGCTCGCCGGCTGGGTGGCCTGCTCGGCGGAGCTGGCGGCGAGTTTCGGTAGCTCGTCGATCAGCTTGTTGGCGCCGGACCGCAGGGCTCCAATGTCGACACCGAGCTTACCCAGCACGCCCAATACCACGCCCCCGCCCTCGGTCCCGGAGCCACCCGACTCGAGCAGCACGGCCAGCAGGTGGACGCTCGCGAGCTGCGGGTTGTGGCGCTCTTGCGCCAGCCGGACGGCTGCCGCAAGCGACTCTTGAGAGCGGATGGTAAAGCGGTCGGGGTTCATCTAGATCCTAATAAATCTAAGTGGATGTGACTTAGATTATTACGCAGGATGGACTCGCCTTCAACCGCTTGGTCGGGCATTTCTACCCGCAACCTATGCGGACAACCCCGGAGTCGCGCGCTAGGACTGTCCGGGACCGCGCCTGCCTTTACCGAATGGCAAGCGGAAGGGCGAGCGGACGTCGGCGGCGCGAACGAGCTCCTGGCTTGTGCGGTACGGCACCACGAGCTCCGCACGGAAGGAGCGGCGCACCTTTTCGAGCTCCTGGGCCAGCTGGACCTGGGCGCGCAACGCCTGCGTTTCGAGCTCTTGCACGCGAGCGTGCAGTTGCTCTATCTCCCCCTCGAGCGCGAGCACCCGCTCGACGCCCGCGAGGTTCAACCCGAGCTCCGCGGTCATCTCTTGAATGCGCCTGAGCTTCTCGACGTCCTCACGGGAGTAGAGCCTCGTCCCCTTGGGGGAGCGCTTTGGCTCGACCAGGCCACGTGCCTCGTAGGTGCGCAGCGTCTGCGGGTGCATCTCTGCCAGCTCGGCAGCGACCGAGATCATGAACACGCCGCGGTCCATCGCCACCTTGACTCGCGTCACTTCTTTGCCTCCCATCAGCTCTCACCTGCCTCGGAGAAGGCGCCTGAGAACAGGCGCGCCCGGGGGTTTCCGTTCATCACCTTCGATAGTGCCTCGACTGCCTCTTGCTGCTCAGGGGTCAGCTTCTCGGGGACGTCGATCACGAAGCGGTAGTGGATGTCCCCTCGCTTGGGCGGCGTGCCGCTCGCGAGCTTCGGCGGGCCCTCGCCGCGCAGCCGCTGCACGGTTCCGTGCTTGGTGCCCGGCTTGACGCGCAACGTCTTGGTGCCGTTGAGCGTCGGCACTGTCACCTCGGCTCCCTTGAGCGCCTCGGGGATGGTGAGCGGCACCTCGACCTCGAGATGCTCGCCTCTGCGTTTGAAGATAGGGGAGGCCCCCACGTGAGTTACGACATACAGGTCGCCGGCTGGGCCCCCGCGCTCCCCAGGCTCGCCCTTGCCCGCGACGCGGATCCGGCTGCCCTCCTTGACACCCGGCGGGATGTTCACCTTGTAGCGCTTGACGGTGCGCACCGCGCCGGTGCCGCGGCAGGTTGGGCACGGCGTCTCGATGACCGTGCCGGAGCCGCCACAGCGTGAGCAGGGCTGGGAGATGGAGAACATGCCCTGGCCCTGGGTCTCGATGCCGCGACCCTCACAGTGAGGGCAGACCTTCGGGGTCGTGCCGGGCTTGGCACCCGTTCCATGACAGGTGTCACAGAGCCCGCGCATCGGTACCGAGAGCGAGATCTGCGCGCCTGAGATCGCCTGTTCGAAGGAGATCTGCACCTCGACCTGAAGGTCTTGCCCGCGTTCTGGGCGCGCGCGGGTGCGCCGGCCCCTGCCCGCGCCGAACAGGTTCGAGAGGATGTCGCCCATGCTCGAGGCATCGAACTCGAAGTTCTGAAAGCCGCCAAACCCACCCGCCCCCGTCGCGAAAGGACCGCTGCCGCTGTCGTACTGCTTGCGCTTCTCCGGGTCGCCGAGCACGTCGTAGGCTTGGGAGAGCTCCTTGAAGCGCTCCTCCGCGGTCTTGTCGTCAGGGTTGCGGTCGGGGTGATACTGGCGCGCGAGCTTGCGGTAGGCCTTCTTGATCTCCTCGGCGGAGGCTTTCTTGTCGACCCCGAGCGTGGCGTAGTAATCCGGGCGCACAGCCATCGGCTACTCCTTACGCGGCCACCAGCACACGAGCTGGGCGGATGATGTTCTCACCGAGGCGATATCCGGACTGGTAGACCTCGACGACGGTTCCGCTGTCGGCACCGTCGACGGGCTGCTGTGCCATCGCCTCATGTTCGGCGGGATCAAAGCGCTCGCCGTTGGGAGAGAAGGATTCGATCCCAACCCGGGCAAGCGCCGAGGCGAGCTCGGCGCGGACCAGGCGCACGCCCTCCAGCAGCGGATCCTCCTCGGAAGCAGCCTCGAGCGCACGGTCGAGGCTGTCGAGCGCCGGCAGCAGCTCCCGGGCTACCTTTACGACACCCCGCTGCTGGGCGGCGGCTGCGTCACGCGCGACGCGCTTGCGGTAGTTCTCGAAGTCAGCCTGCGTGCGCTGGGCCAGGGCCAGGTACTCATCGCGCTGGGCGGCCATGTCCATGAGCTCGTCGACGTCGCCGCGCAGCGCGGCGTCACCGGCTTCCTCCTCGGCGCTCTCCTCGCCCCCCGCCGGAGCCTCCTCGGCAAGCGCGTCCCTGGCGACCGAATCCTCCGGCACGGCGGGCCGGAGGGGATCCCCCGGCCCTTGCGCAGTATCTGTCGATGCCCGCTGCTCGCCGCTGAAGGTCGTGTCTGAGTCGGTGTTCTCCATGCCTACTTCTGCTCCTCGACTACTTCGGCGTCGACGACATCCTCCTCGGCCTCACCAGCACCAGCGCCAGCGGCGCCGTCGCTGCTAGCCGTCGTTGCCTGCTGCTCCTGGGCGCGCTGATACATGGCCTCGGAAATCGCGTGGAAGGCGCTCTGCAAGGCATCGGTCTTGGCGTTGATTGCAGCAGGGTCGTCGGACTCGAGCGTGTCACGCACCTCCTTGATCGCCTGCTCCACACGCTGCTTGGAGTCGCTGTCCACCTGGTCGCCCAGGTCCGCCAGCTGGCGCTCGGCCTGATACGCGGCGTTCTCGCCGTTGTTGCGGGCCTCGGCGAGCTCCCGTGCCCTGCGGTCCTCGTCGGCATGCGACTCGGCATCGGTGACCATCCGCTTGATTTCATCCTCGGACAGGCCGGAGCCAGCCTTGATCTCGATCTTCTGCTCCTTGCCGGTGCCGAGATCCTTCGCCGACACGTTGAGGATGCCGTTGGCGTCGATGTCGAATGCGACCTCGATCTGCGGGATCCCACGCGGCGCCGGCGGGATGCCGGTCAGCTGGAACTTGCCCAGCGACTTGTTGTATGCGGCCATCTCGCGCTCGCCCTGCAGCACATGGATCTCCACCGACGGCTGGTTGTCCTCGGCGGTCGAGAAGACCTCGGCCTTGCGCGTCGGGATCGTTGTGTTGCGCTCGATCAGCTTTGTCATCACGCCGCCCTTGGTCTCGATGCCGAGCGTCAGCGGCGTGACGTCGAGCAGCAGCACGTCCTTGACGTCGCCGGCCAGCACGCCTGCCTGGATCGCGGCGCCGACAGCCACCACCTCGTCGGGGTTCACGCCGCGGTGAGGCTCCTTGCCGGTCAGCTCCTTGACCTTCTCTTGCACGGCCGGCATGCGTGTCATGCCGCCGACGAGCACTATGTGGTCGATCTCCTTGACCCCCTTGTCTTTGGCGTCGTCGAGCGCTTGGCGCACGGGAGCCACCACACGATCGAGCAGGACGCTCGTCAGCTCGGAGAGCTTCGCTCGTGTCAGACGGGTGTCGAGGTGCTTCGGCCCGGACGCGTCGGCGGTGATGAACGGCAGGTTGATCTGCGTCTCCTGTGTCGTGGAGAGCTCGATCTTGGCCTTCTCGGCTGCCTCATACAGGCGTTGCAGCGCCATCGGGTCGGCCGACAGGTCGATGCCCTGATCGCGCTTGAAGTCGGCGACCAGCCAGTCGACGATCGCCTTGTCGAAGTTGTCTCCGCCGAGATGGTTATCGCCGGCGGTGGACTTGACCTCGAACACGCCATCGCCGATCTCCAGCACCGACACATCGAATGTGCCGCCACCGAGGTCGAACACGAGGATCGTCTGGTCTGATTCCTTGTCCAGTCCGTATGCCAGCGATGCCGCCGTCGGCTCGTTGATGATGCGCTTTACGTCCAACCCGGCGATCTTGCCGGCGTCCTTGGTCGCCTGGCGCTGATCGTCGTTGAAGTAGGCCGGCACGGTGATGACCGCCGCGTCGACCGCCTCGCCCAAATACGCTTCGGCGTCGGTCTTGAGCTTCTGCAGGATCATGGCCGAGATCTCAGGCGGGGAATGCTGTTCGCCGTCGGCTTCAACGCGCGCGTCACCGTTGGGTCCGGCGACGACCTTGTACGGGACGATCGCCTCCTCCTCGCGCACCTCGGCCTCCTTACGGCCCATGAAGCGCTTGATCGAGAAGATCGTGTTCTGAGGATTCGTCACCGCCTGGCGCTTGGCCACGGTCCCGACGAGCCGCTCGCCAGAAGCCGCGAAGGCCACTACGGATGGGGTTGTGCGGCCGCCCTCAGCATTCTCGATTACGGTCGGCTCGCCACCCTCTAGCACGGCCATACACGAGTTGGTCGTGCCGAGGTCGATGCCTATGGTCTTGCCCATGGGGGAAGCTCCTTACTGTGTGCTTTACAAATCTAAGCGTGAGTATGGCAGATTTTCTCAGAACATCCAACAGGGCTTCTAGACAAAGAGCATGGCAAATGGGGGCGGGTGGCCGACCCGGTGCCCCCGCCTCCAGAAGATGCCTAACGGCCGGTGCGGCCCTATCTTTGGGTTACCCGCAAGGCGAGCTCTATCTCGAGTCGGCGATCTGGATCTTCGAGTAGCTCCCCGAAGAGCTCCTTCAGGCGATTCAAGCGATAGCGCACCGTCTGGCGGTGAACGTGCAGTTCGCTGGCTATCGCCGGCACACTTCCCTGATGACGCAGCCAGGAGGCGAGCGTCTGGCGCAACCGCTTTCGCGAACCGGGCGACTCCAGCTCCAGCGGCGCGAGGCTTCGCCGCACGAGCTCATCGCCAAGCTCGGGATCACCGAATAGCAACAGCGCGAGCAGATGCTCCTCACAAATGAGCAGTCCCTCCGCGGGAAACACACCGCGCTTCAGCAGCTCAAGCCCGGTGGATGCTCGTCTGAAGCTCAAATGCGCCTCGGCGCTGGGCACGGTCGGGCCGAGGGCCGCGATCAGCTGGCGGCGGTGCAGAAGCTTCTCGAGCTGCGAGCGCCGTGCCGGCGCGTCCGGGTCACAGACCAGCACGCACGCCAGCTCATCGACCCTGGCGCCGATGGCGTCCGCGCCGATCAGCGGGACCAGGATGTTCACGTCCTCGGCTTCGCAGAGGAGCACCGCGAGCGTGGTCGGCAGCTCCCACTCGGCGTCGAGCGCGCTCAAGCGCAGCGCATGCTCATCTATGGCCTCGCTGCGCTCGACGAGCATGCGCACCAAACGGCGGCGGCGGCGGTCTCGCTCGCCCGCGAGCTCGGCCTGAGCCTGCGCGTACCCTTCGACGGAGCTGGCTGAGATCTCCTCTATGTGGGCGAACATCGACTCCGCCAGCAAAGAGACGGTGGCGGCATCAGCGCCCCGCTCTCGAGCTACGCTTGAGACACGTCTCCAGGAGATGCGTGAGCCCAGCCGGTACGCAGCCTGTAGGGCGTCCAGGCTCCGTCCCGCCCGCAACTCTCCGCGCCCCAGCTCCCGATAGATGTCGCGATCGGAGGGGCCGGTCAGCTCCCCGTGCTCGACCAGCCGCAGGAACTGCTCGAGCGCGCGGCGGACACCCACGCGCACCCCTCGTCCGAAGGCGCCCTCAAGCGGCCTCCGGTACTCCGGTATCGCCTCGCCGATAGCAGCGATGATCTCGTCTGTGAGAGCAGGGAGCCCAGCGTGCAGGGCCAGCGCGAGCTCCGGGTCCAACTGGCCCCACGAGGGCTCGATGCCAAACGCCACTCTTTGAGCAATCTGCATAAAAACCGATGGATCTACCGTTAGCGATGTGACGAGAAATTGAAAATTCTCTCGCCTACGCTCAAAGCATGACCCGTCTTGAGCGCAACGTCAATGTCGCGGCCGTGATCGTCCCGTTCGCTGGATTGCTCTTCGCGGCGGTGATTCTCTGGCACCGGTTCCTCGACATGCGCGATATCGCGATCTTCCTCGCGATGTACTTGATCACCGCGATCGGCGTGACGGTGGGCTTTCACCGTCTACTGACCCACCGCGCCTTCCAGACACACGCGTGGCTGCGCTACGCGCTCGCGACCATGGGCTCGATGTCCTTGCAGGGACCGGTGATCGACTGGGTCGCCGACCACCGCAAGCATCACACCTTCACCGACGAGGAGGGCGATCCACACAGTCCTCACGCGGGCCACGGCGCCGGGCTGCGGGGAATGCTGCACGGACTCTGGCATGCGCACGTCGGCTGGCTGTTCGAGACACACGGGCAGGCGTCCTCCAGCCGCTTCGCTGCCGACCTACTGGAGGATCCAAAGATGCGCGCGATCAGCCGTGCGTTTCCATGGATCGCCCTCAGCACGCTGCTGCTGCCCTTCCTGGCGGGTCTCGCGCTCAGCGGGGGCTCGCTGATGGCGGGACTCTCGGCCTTGCTGTGGGGAGGGCTCGTGCGGATTTTCCTGGTTCACCACATCACCTGGTCGATCAACTCGATCTGTCATTTCTTCGGCCGGCGTCGGTTCGACACCGACGATCACTCCACGAACGTCTTCTGGCTCGCCCTTCCCTCGCTGGGGGAGGCATGGCATCACAACCACCACGCCTTCCCGCGCTCGGCATTCCACGGTTTGCGCTGGTATGAGCTCGACCCCTCCGGCTGGCTGATCCTCGCGATGGCGAAGTTCGGCCTCGCCTGGGAGGTGGTCAGGGTCAGCCCTGAGCGAGAGCACTCACGGCTGGCGACCGCGCAGCGAGGCAGGGCCTGAAAGGCCGCCGGGACCGCGCTACCGTGTTTACGTGAGTAGCGATATTCAGCCAACGAGCATCAAGCAGGGTGTCGCGCTGTTCGTGAAGCCCCGCCTACGCGGCGTCTCTCATCAATACGCGTTCTTCGTCTCGCTGGCATGCGGGGCAAGCCTGATACTCGCCGCCTCGGCCGGCACGGCGAGGGTCGTCGCGACCATCTACGCTGCCGCGGTCTCTGCGCTGCTCGGCACGAGTGCGCTATATCACCGCGTCACATGGCAACCGGCCGCCAGACGCTGGATGCGGCGGCTCGATCACTCGATGATCTTCGTGTTGATCGCGGGCACCTATACCCCGGTCGCGGTGATCGCCCTGTCGGGTGCGCTCGCAAGGACCGTACTAATCGTGGTGTGGGCTGGCGCCGCGGCGGGCATCGTCTTCAAGCTCGCGTGGATCGACGCGCCGAAGTGGCTGTTTGCCGCCGTCTATGTCGCGCTCGGGTGGGTGTCCGTCGCGGTCTTCGGAGAGCTACCTGGGGCGATTGGCTGGATCGGGGTTGCGGGGATCGCGCTCGGCGGGCTGCTGTATACAGTCGGCGCGATCATCTACGCCACCGGCAGACCCAACCCGTGGCCCGCGGTCTTCGGCTACCACGAGATATTCCACGCGCTGGTGATCGCAGCGGCGGCCCTGCACTACGCGGTGATCGCGTTTTTGGTGCTGCCACGAGGCTGAGTGCGGCGAGGCTCGGGCTTTTGCCGCGCGGAAGGGAGCCTGCGGCTTGGGCACATACGCGCGAGCGGACAGCGAGGGCAGGCCGGATCGCGCGCAAAACACGTGCGACGGCCGTGACGCAGCAGATCGACGTGCAACTCGAGTGCCTGTCCCGCCGGCGTGATCGCGAGCATCTCATCGTGTAGCTCCTCGAAGCCCGCGCCCGGGCGGAAGAAACCAAGCCGCGTGCCCACCCGCGACACGTGCGTGTCGACCGGTATATCGGGAAGGCCGTAGGAGAACAGCAGCACGCAGGCGGCCGTCTTGCGCCCCACCCCGGGGAGCGCTGTGAGGTAGTCGCGGCTCTCCTCGATCGGAGCCTCGCGCATCCAGTCCAGCGAGAGCTGACAGCGGGGATCGCGGGCCGAGCCGGCGATCGCCTGCAGAATCGCCTTGATTCGCGCGGACTTGACCTTGGAGATCCCGCCGGGGCGAATCGCCTCCTCGATCTCACCCACCGGAGCTCGAAGCATCGCCTCGTAGTCGATCGATCCTGCGCACGGGGCAGACGGGCCCGTGTCCGCAAAACGCTCGCGCAGTCGCATGAAAGCGACATCGCGATTGCGGTCGTTGGTGCTCTGCGAGAGCACCGTCAAGATCAACTCATCAAGTGGGCGCTCGTGCGGCGCCATCAATGGAATGCCGTACACCTCGCGCAGGCGGTCGCGTACTCGGGCGACGCGCGCGGCGCTCGGCCGCCGCCAGGGCTTCGGCGGGTCCGCGGCCGGCTCCCGCCCGAGTGCACGCTCGGCTGGTGGCATGGCTTCACCGTATCCACAAGCGGACGAACGGTGCGCCCTAGTCGACATCGAGGTGGGAGCCACACGCTATATCCTCGCCTCCTCGTGTTCACAGTCAGCGAGCAGACTGCGCAGATCGACGGCCTGCCCGTCTTCTGGCGCAGCGCCATGGTCGAGGGAACCCCAACGCTGTATCTCCACGGCGTCCCCTCAAGCTCTGATGACTGGGTCGCGGGAAAAGCGGTGCAAAGGATCAAGCCTCGCTGGAGGCGGTGGTGGAGGCTGATGCGCGACAGCGACCGCTGGATCGAGCAACCAAGACCGAGCGTCGGCTTCCTCGAACGGACAGGCGGCCTAGCCGTGGATCTACCCGGCTTCGGTCGGTCGGGAAAGCCCAACAACCGCGACTACACGATCTCCGAGTACGCCGCTTTCATAGAGCGGTTCCTCGAGGCGCTGTCGCTCGAGCGGGTGCGCATGGTCGTGCACGACTGGGGCGCCGTGGGACTTGCCTTCGCGCTGGCTCACCCCGACCGCGTCGAGCGGTTGGTGGTGATCAACGCCGTCCCGCTGCTCGATGGCTACCGCTGGCACCGGACTGCCCGCCTGTGGCGCACGCCGGTGCTCGGCGAGCTCGCGATGGGCTCAACGACGCGCGCCGTGCTGCGTTACGGGACCCGCGAAGCCACGACCGCCGGGGCGCTGCCCGACTCGTTCATCGACTCGATCTTGGACCACTTCGACCACGGCACGCAGCGTGCGATCTTGCGCCTCTACCGCAGCTCTCCCAGCGAGGTCTTGGCGCAGACCGGCAAGCGGCTGGGGTCGCTCACGATGCCTTCACTCGTCGTCTGGGGCGAGCGCGACCCCTACATCCCCGCCGTGTTTGCTGACCGCTACGCGCAGGCGCTCGCCAACGCCGAGTTGCTGCGCTTGGCGGACGCCGGTCATTGGCCGTGGCTCGACCGGCCGGATGTCATCGAGCAAGTGGCCTCGTTTCTGGCTGACGCGTGAGCGACTGGCTAGGGTGCCCCGCGAAAGGCATGCCGAATCCCGCACACCCGCATCGCAAGGAGTCAAGCTGAGGAGGATCGATGCCGGCCCGCCGAGGCGTTTCTCCGCGGTCAAGGCACGCGCGGCCGGCTTCGCCAGCAAGCCCGCCTGGGCGCTGGCTGGCGCCGTCGCTCTCCCGCTCGCACTGGCCTATCTCATCGCCGCGCCAGCGAGCGGGGATATGGCCGCCGCTTCATACCGAAGCTACCTGTTCGCTCACTCCGGGCTGACGCTGTGGGACAACGCTTGGTATGGCGGCCATCACCTACCCGCCTACAGCCTGTTGGCACCTGCGCTAGGCGCGCTGCTCGGGCCACGTCTGGTGCAAGCGATCACAGCGCCGGTCGCAGCTGTGCTGTTCGCGCTCCTGATCGAAGGGCGCTTCCCTGCGCGCGGAGTGCGCGTAGGGGCCTGCTGGTTCGCTTTCGGGGTAAACATCGAACTGCTCTCTGGCCGAGTGCCATATGGCCTGGGGCTCGCCGTCGGCCTCGGCGCGCTCCTGGTAGCTCAGCGCCGTAGACGCTGGGCTGCGCTCGCGCTCGCGGCGCTCACCTCGCTCGCCAGTCCGGTCGCCGGCGTCTTCTTGCTGCTCGCCTGCATGGCGTGGGCGATCGGCGCCCCGGCAAGGCAGCCTGGTCGGCTAGCCATCCGCCGGACCTACGCCTCGAGCTCCTCTCGTTTCATCGAGTCCCGTGGACGCGAGGCGAGCCCACTGGGGATACGCGCTCGCGTGAGCATCGGCGCGGCCGCACTGGTGGTGATCCTGCTCCTGGCGGCGGCGTTCCCCGAGGGCGGCTCAGAGCCGTTCGTGGTCTCGTCCTTCGGGCCAGGGGCGACACTAGTTGTGTTGATCGCTGCGCTGATCGCGCGTGAGCAGCGAGTGCTGCGTAGCGGGATGCTGCTGTATGCGCTCGGCATGCTGGTGGCGTTCCTGGTCCCCAGCCCGCTCGGTGGGAACGCGGTCCGACTGGGCGCCCTGACCGCGGGCCCGCTGGCGGCCTGCGCGCTGTGGGGCCGCCGCCGGGGCGTTCTGATCGCGCTCGCGCCGGTGCTCGCCTACTGGCAGGTGGTGGCACCGGTGCGAGACTTCGCTGCGGCCGTCGCAGACCCGTCTGTCAGCGCCTCCTATTACGAGCCGCTGCTGGGCGAGCTCGGCAGGCTCGGGGTACTTGCGCGAGCAGACCGCATCGAGGCGGTCGCTACCCGCGTCCACTGGGAGGCGCGCTGGCTCGCGCCACATATCTCCCTGGCCCGGGGCTGGGAGCGCCAGCTAGACCGGGAGCACGACTCGCTCTTCTATGGGACCGCCACGTTGACCAGCGCGCGCTATCACGCCTGGCTTCGCGAAGAGGGAATCTCCTACGTCGCGCTGCCGGACGCACCGCTTGACCCATCCGCACGTGCCGAGGCAAAGCTGGTTGGCGAAAGGACGCCTGCCTACCTGCGCGAGGTGTGGCGCTCTGCGCACTGGCGCCTGTATGCGGTCGGCGACAGCCCCGGTTTGGCGCAAAGCCCAGCGGTCATGCGCAGCATCGGCAGCGACACGTTCACCCTCGCCGTGCCACGACCGGGACGGTTTCTCGTGCGCGTGCGCTTCACCGGCTACTGGGCTGTCCAGAGCGGAGTCGGGTGTGTGCAGCGCGCAGCCGACGACTGGACGCAGGTCAGCGCGCCGCGAGCAGGCGAGCTCAGGATCGGAGTCTCCTTCTCGCCGACACGCATCTTCGAGGACGGTCCACGCTGCCGGGGTGCCGCCGGCTGAGAAGACGCACGGCCAGCGACGCCAAACCCCTACCGCCGAGCACAGGCGATGGTTTAGGCTTTTAGCCGATGCTCGCCCGGCTAAGGCTCCTGCAGGCGCGCGTCCTGCCGCACGGATGGCTGGACGTCGTGCGTCAACTACTACTCGTCGGACTCGCCTACGGCGCCTACAGCCTCGTGCGCGGCCTGGTGCAGGGCAACGCCACCGCCGCCTTCCAGCATGCGCGCGAGATGATCCAGATCGAGCGCGCGCTGCACGTGTTCGTCGAGCCGAGCGTGCAGGCGTGGGCGTCTGGCAGCCATGCGCTGATGGACTTCTCCAGTTGGCTGTATGTCAACGCGCAGACGTCGATCACGGTGGCAGCCCTGATCTACCTGTACGGGCGTCACAACCACTCCTTTTATTTCGTGCGCAACATGTTCGCGATCGCGCTGCTGATCGCGCTCGTCGGCTACGCCGTCTTCCCCACTGCCCCCCCGCGCTTCCTGCCGGAGTGGGGGTTCATCGACACGGTCTCCGACATCACCGGGGTGCATGTGTCCCACGCGAGCGCCTCGATGAGCGCGCTGTTTAACCCGTATGCCGCCGTGCCCTCGATGCATGTGGCCTTTGCTTTGATGATCGGCTGGCCGCTGGCTTCGCTCTCGCGTACCCGCGCGGCGAAGGTGCTGTGGCGGCTGTACCCACTGCTGATTGCGTTCGTGATCGTCGCCACCGCCAACCACTTCATATTGGATGCGCTGCTCGGCGCACTCACTGCCGCCGTATCCGCTTACGGGGCCCACTGGCTAGCCCGGGCCCGGCCGGGCGCCTGGCGCTTCTCGCCCGCGCCGGCCGGCATGTGATGAGCGACGCCGGCTACCACCACGACCGGCTCGTGCCGAGGCGAGATGACGCCTAGCCCCATCTCGCCTCGGCACGTGCGCCCCACGACCTCTCGTTCCCGCGCAAGCTCACGAGCTAGCGCCCGCTCGCAGCGGCGTGAGATGGTGCGCAACCGCCTGATTGAGTCGCGCCTCACTCCAAACGCGATCTCGCTGACCGGGCTAGCGCTGAACGTGCTCGCCGCCGCACTAGTGTGGGAGCGCTACTTCTTCCTCGGCGGGATCGCATTTATCGTCGGGTCGATCTGCGACACGCTCGACGGGCGCTATTCGCGCATGTCGGGGAAGGGCACGCCCTTTGGAGCGTTCCTGGACTCGACGCTTGACCGCATCGAGGAGGGAATCGTGCTGACCGCTGTCGCCGGCTACTTCGCCCTGCAGGGTAGTCGCGTCGCCGCGGCGGCCGTCGTGGTCGCGGTGCTGGCCTCGCTCATGGTCTCCTACACGCGCGCACGCGCGGAGGCCCTGGGCGTGGCTTGCAAGGTGGGGCTCGCGACCCGCCCCGTCCGGGTCGTCATCCTCTCGATTGGGCTGCTGTTCGCGAAGGGCGCCTCGCTCGGCGATTTCCAGCTACTCCGACCCGCCGTCTACGCGTTGGCCGCGTTGAGCGTCCTGACCGTCGCCCAGCGCATACGGCACGTCCAGCGCGAGTTGTCCCGGGAGAGCGAGTAGAGGAGCTAACGGCGACTGTCACCCTCGCGGCTCGACGGGGTACTCTCCAGGAACTTCTAGGAAGGACATTTCACTCGTGACGATCTCACAGAACAGCAACGGCAATGCCAATGGCGTGACGCGCTATGGCTCCGAGAAGGTCCGCGTGGCCATCATCGGCGTCGGCAACTGCGCCTCGGCATTCGTGCAGGGCGTCCACTACTACCGCGACGCCAACCCTGCCGAGCAAGTGCCAGGGCTAATGCACGTGGACCTCGGTGGCTACCACGTGCGCGACATCGAGTTCACCGCGGCTTTCGATATCGATCGTGCCAAGGTGGGCAAGGATCTCGGCCAGGCGATCTGGGCAGGCCAGAACAACACGATCCGCTTCGCCAAGGTCCCCAAGCACCTCGGCGTGCCCGTCTACCGTGGCATGACCCACGACGGTCTGGGCAAGTACCTGAAGGAGAAGATCACCAAGGCTCCCGGTGAGACCGCCGACATCGTCCGCATCCTGCGCGAGACGCACACCGACGTCGTGGTCTCATACCTGCCGGTTGGCTCCGAGCAGGCGACCAAGTGGTACGTGGAGCAGATACTCGAGGCCGGCTGCGGCTTCGTTAACTGCATCCCGGTGTTCATCGCCCGGGAGGACTACTGGGACAAGCGCTTCAAGAAGGCGAAACTCCCGATCGTCGGCGACGACATCAAGTCACAGGTCGGAGCTACGATCGTGCATCGCACGCTCGCGCGCCTGTTCGCTGACCGCGGCGTGAAGATGCTGCGCACCTCCCAGCTGAATGTCGGCGGCAACATGGACTTCTACAACATGCTCGAGCGGGAGCGCCTGGAGTCCAAGAAGATCTCCAAGACCAACGCGGTCACGTCGATCATGGATCACAAGCTCCCCGCCGAGGATGTCTACATCGGCCCGTCGGACTACGTTCCCTGGCTAACCGACCGCAAGTGGGCGCATATCCGCGTCGAGGGTCAGGCGTTCGGCGACGTACCGCTCAACGTGGAGCTGAAGCTCGAGGTGTGGGACTCCCCCAATTCGGCCGGGATCGTCATCGATGCCGTGCGCTGCTGCAAGCTCGCGCTCAACAACGGCGTCAGCGGACAGCTCGATGGCCCCTCGTCCTACCTGATGAAGTCTCCGCACACTCAGCGGCCAGACAACCTCGCGCACGAGGAGACCGAGAAGTTCATTGCCCGCTACGGCGGTAAGGCAAAGGGCGCACCCAAGGCGCGGCCAGCGAGGTCGCGTGCTGCCGCGAGCAAGAAGCGCGTGCCAGCCAAGACCAAGGGCTAGCCGAGCCGGTCGCTGACTGATCACGCTCGCCAGCGCGGCTAGCGTGATCAGTCACCCTGCGCGAAGCGGACCAAGCGGGGTCTGGCCTTGTAGCAGGCTCCCACGCTACGCAGGCTGCGAGCATAATGAACGACCCGATGGCAGTGTCCTCCGAGCGCCTATCACTGGTTCACGTGACTCCCTTCCCCTGGGAGTCCGAGCACGAGGTCAACTCCTACCTTCAGTGTGTGACCAGCGAGCTCTCGCGCAGGGGGCACCGGGTGCTCATCCTCGCCCCTTCGCTGTCCCAGCGCGAGGTGCGTCAGTCACGCCGCACCTTGCGCAGCGCACGAGGACAGGGACACCTCCTATTGGAAGGCACGGACGAGGGCAAGCCAGGCCTCATGGCCGTCGGTGAGGTCCTCGATGTCGCAGGCCGCAGCGCGCGACGACCAGCCCCCGTGCCGATCGACGCGGCCCGCACGATCGAGCAGATCCTCACGTCCGTTTCGCTGGACTTCGTCCACGTACACGAGCCTTTTGCGCCGAGCATCTCGAGCTCCGCTCTTCGTCATTCGCGCTCGCTGAACATCGGCGCGTTCCACGCTCCCACAGAGCACGTGCTCTCGACGCAGGTGGCAAGACGGTTCGTCGAGACGTTCTTCGGGCGCCTCGACGCGCGCCTCGCGAGCTTTAGAGCGACCGCCGAGCTCATGTCCCGCTACTTCCCGGCGGACTATCGCGTGCTGACCCCAGGCGCGGATGAGTTCAAGCCACGAGCCTCGCGCGATGGCGCGGGCTCTCCTGTGCAGGTCCTCTATATCGAGCAGGAGGAGCGCGCGGCTATGCGCGCGCTGCTGCGCGCGCTGCGCCATGTGCAAGCGAGTGCTCCCTGGCAGATCACGATCGCAAGCGAACGCGGAGAGTCGAGTATCACGCCGCTGCGCGCCGATCTGCGCGAGCGCGTGAGCTTCATAGATCCAGCAGCCGCCGCTGAGCAGGATCTGCTCGCTAGCTCAGACGTGATCGTCTGCTCATCCGAGGGCACCGCGGCGGCACCCGAGCTCTTGTTGCGCGCGCTCGGCTCGGGACTAGTCCCCATCGCCTCGCGGCTGCCCGTTTACGAGGAGGTGCTCGGTGAGGGTGAGCGCGGGCTGCTGTTCGAGCCCGGGGACACGCTCACGCTCGCCTCCCAGCTGACACGCCTCATCGACGACGCACAGCTCAGACACAGGCTGTGCGCCTGCGGCCAGGAGTTCATACGGACGCTCAGCTGGGAGCGCACGACCGACGAAATCGAATCTGTCTACCAGGAGGTCGCGGCGCAACGTCACAACGCCACTGCTGATCCAGCCGTGTCCCGTCACTTGGCGCGCCGCGAGCTGATCGACGTCGATCTGCATATGCACACCGACCACTCTCATGACTGCACGACCCCCGTTGAGGTTCTGCTGCGCACAGCGCGCGAGCAGGGCCTGGGGGCGATCGCCGTTACCGACCACAACGAGATCTCCGGTGCCCTGGAGGCCCGCGATAAGGCGAGTGCGGCTGGGGTAAAGGTGATCGTCGCGGAGGAGATAAAGACCGCTAACCAAGGCGAGGTGATCGGCCTGTTCATCGAGGAGAAGATCCCTCGCGGGATGACGCTGTCAGAGACCGTGGCCGAGATCAAGCGCCAAGGAGGTCTCGTCTATGTGCCTCACCCCTTCGATCGCATGCATTCCGTGCCGGACTACGAGCACCTACTGACGATCCTCGACGACATCGACGCCATCGAGGTCTACAACCCCCGCGTGGCGATCGGCGCCTTCAACGAGGAGGCGGTGCGATTCGCGGCCAAGTACCGGATCGTTGCCGGTGCGGGATCTGACTCGCACGTAGCGCAGGGACTCGGCTCGGTCCGTATCCGCATGCGTGACTTCGACGGCCCAGAGCAGTTCTTGGCGTCGCTGCGCGAAGCGGACATCATCACACGCCCGACGAGCCTGCTCTACGTCCAAGCGCTGAAGTTCATTCAGACCAGGGCTACGCCGCCAGCCGCGCAGCGCGCACGCCGAGCACGTCAGCTGCGGCGCGCAGGGCGCTCGGAAAGGCGCAAGGGTTGATGCACACTCAAGGACAAGTGCGGGCCTCGTCAAAAAGCTTTCCCGGTCATGCCCGTGACAGACGACGAGATTCGTGAGAAGTACCTCGAGCGCGCGATCCGTGAGCTCAACTCGCTCACGCGCAGCCTTCAGTCCTGCGCATACTGTCCCAGAGGCAATCTCATGCCGGTGCTCGGATCGGGGCACCCCCAGGCGGACATCATGCTGCTCAAGTACTCCCCGCTGTCATCGGAGATAGAAGAGGGAGTCGCTTTCTACGGACGTTCTGGAGGAGCGTTGATGAAGTCGCTCAAGCGTCTCTCGATCGACCCCTTGGCGGTATACGGCACCCTGTGCGTGAAGTGCCCGGTCGGTGATCCCTCGCTGGCTGATCCCGCTTGCATAGCGCGCGTTGTCGAGGAGATCGCGATCGTGCAGCCGAAGATCGTCGTGGTTATGGGCGAAGAGGCTTTCTCGATAGTCGGCCAGCTCGACATTCCCCTAGCGCGCGAGCTGCGCCCCGTGATAGGCCAGGTGCAGCAACTGACGCCAACGATCGATGCGCTGTATGTACCCAACATCGACGACTCACTCGACGAGCAGGACGCCAAGCGCGCTTTCTGGGACGCCTTTCGCGCACTCGGCGATTGGTACGCGGCGCAGCCGCCCTATTAGACGGTCAGCACGATCTTGCCCAGCTTGCCGCCGGCGGCAAAGCACTCATAGGCATCGGCCGCCCGCTCCAGAGGAAACGTCTGGGCGACAGGCACCTTCACAGCGCCGGCTTGGAACAGCGGCAGCACCTCACGCTCGAGTAGACGGGCCGTGAGCGCCTTCTCCTCGAGAGGTCTCGCGCGTAGGGTGGAGCCGTGGATGCGCGCACGCTTGCCCATCAGCGCCAGCAGGTTGATCTCGCTCTTGGCGCCGGCGGACACGCCGATCACGACGATCCGCCCGCCTGTCGCAAGCGCCGCCAGGTTGTCAGCCAGGTTGGGCGCACCGACAAGCTCGAGCACGACGTCGAAGGGCCCGTGCTCGGCAAAGCCTTCGGGATCGAGCGCCTGCGCGCCGAGCGCTCTGACGTCCTCACGCAGGCTCTCGTTGCGCACCGTCGCGGTCACCTGCGCCCCAGCCGCGCGGGCCAGCTGGATCGCGGCGGTGCCGACCCCGCCGGCGCCGCCCTGCACGAGCAGGCGCTCACCTGGACGCAGCCCGGCTTGCGTGAAGATTGCGTCATGAGCGGTTGTGAACACCTCCGGCAGGCCGCCTGCTTGAGGCCAGTCGAGTAACGCCGGCACCGGCATGAGCTGACGCTCGTGCACGACCGCTAGCTCCGCTTGACCGCCACCACCAGTGATGGCCATCACGCGATCGCCCAGCGCAAATCGCGTAGCGCCCTCGCCTAGTGCCTGCACCTCGCCGGCGAGCTCAAGGCCAGGTATGTCCTGAGGTGATCCCGGTGGCGCGGGATAGAGGCCACGACGCTGCATCATGTCGGCGCCGTTTAGTCCAGCGGCGCGAACGCGTACCAACACCTCGCCGGCACCGGGCGTCGGATCGGGATGCTCCTCGACCGAGATCCCCTTGTCGCGGATGGTTACAGCACGCATTGCACTCAGACTACATGCGGCGGGTCTTGTGCATAGAAGTGGCTGTGGTCCCCCGCAACGGCGCACGGGTCCTTGCCGTACGCGCCTTGCCACCTTCAATCGCGAAGCACAGCCAGCTGGGCGCTCTATACGTAGAAGCAGGCCTTTATGGCCACCGTCTGGCCTTTGCCGAAATGGGCTACCGCGCTAAGGCGGTGGTCGCCTTTGAGCGTTGTCACATTGGTGCGAATGCTTGCCCGGGCTGTGTGACGGCGATCGAGCCCCCAGGAAACCCACCGTGCCGCGGCAGGCCGCTGATGTCCAGACCAACTCAACCATGCGACCGCGTCGTGTCCCTCTAGGCGCACACGCGGACTGACGCGAACGCCTCGATAGGACCGACCAGTGCTCCTCGGGAAGCCCACAGTCAAAGTGCCGACGGTGGTATGGGCCGCGCCTGACGCTGCGGTGGCAGTCACACTGATGGTGTAGATACCGGCGCACCTATAGATGTGGCTTAGACGACCGGGGCCGGCTCGCTTGATGCCATCGCCGAGATCCCATGTATAGGTGAAACGGTGGCCCTTCCTGTCACCTGGGACGAACCCTTCCAGAAGTACCGGGCTTCCGGCACGAGCACCATTGTCCTGAGCGAGGGCCCGCAAGCGAGGCGCCCCGATGCTGGCCCGAGGCGGCGCCTGGCTTACTACCGGGAAGGTCCAGGCACCAGCGATGGCTGGTTCTTCACTGCGCGGCAATGGACATTTTGGCGAAGTCGCTCCTGGGCCTATTTCGTAGGCCACGAGCTGCCCCGACGTGCCGCCAGCGCCGTAAGCCCAAATAGCGAGCTTTCCCGGGAAAGTGCAGTAGTCGAGCGCCAGCCCGTCTGGCCTTACCGCCTGTCCATTGAGTTCACCGACGTCGAAGACTGCTCCTGGGAGCGGTTCGCCGGCCTTGTCATACTGCCTGATCTTTCCTGCGCTTGTGTCAGCTAGCCATAGATCCTGTCCATCCACCGCTAGCCCGGTGCTTTCAAACGGCACGGTGAAAGCGCCGATGACTTTGTAGGCGTAGCCGGTGACTTCGTGGAGCAGCTGGATGTGGTAGATGACGCTCAGATGCGCGCTTGTACTCGTTCCTTTTAGCCAAAGAGTGCCGTCTGCATCGACGGCTAGGCCGTCGACCGATTCGCTAGTGGACCCGAGTTCCTGCGCGCTGAAGACGCTGTCCATGGATTCCGTTGCCACGTCCATCCGGTAGATCTGTCCCCTAGCCGCAGCCTCAGCAGCCCATAGACCTCCTGAGGAATCGGCCGTGAATGCACTGAAGCCTTGGGGGGCCTTGCCGGATGGATCGATGGATCCGATCTTCGCGTGAGTCGCTAGATCGATCTGGCTGATGTCTTCGCTGCCTTGCGAGCCTAGGTAGGCCGTGGAGCCCGATACTGCTATCGCCTGGCCTGCTTCGGGCACGAACGCGTCGAGCCTGTTTCCCAGTGAAGCATCTGCTCTCGGCGACATGAGCAGCAGTGGCAAAACTGTCAGCAGAATCAGCTGTCTGGCTAGCCCTGCAGTGCGGTTGCCCGTCCCTGTCGACACTTACGCTCCTTTTCGGCAGCAATAACGCGGTAGCGATCGACTCGCGACGGGAGCGATGTGAGGAGGCCCGCGAAAGCTCGGCCAGATGTCCACCAATTAGGTGAACCTCGGGATCTTGGGCGTAATTTATTCCGTGCCCTGTATGGTGAATTAACTATTGGTGTCGGCCGATAGTTCGACGGTTTAGTTTCAGGTAGGCCGACGGGCCGTCGTCTGTTTGTGCCCACAAGCCACCGCCCGATACGGGCTGTAAACATCTGGTGGGTGCTGCATATGGCGCACAAACGCTGTCGCCCGCAGTCGCACAATTGCGCGCAGGCCGCCTGTGCGCACGCAGAGGAACGTGCGCATTTAGTGTGATTGCAGTCACCGGACATTGGGATTGTTTTCCCTGTGTACCGGTTACGGGAGCAAGCCGAGCTTCAGTCAAGAGGGATAGACGACCACCATCGTCGCGATACCTCTATCCATCGAGGATGCTACCGGCGGTTGGCTGTGAGCACAACAGTGAAAAACAGCATAGCCGTCCGGCTACATCGGACAGCCTTGACGAGGCGGTGGCGAGCGGAGGAATGCCTGTCAGTGCTTGCGGCGCTCGAGCAGCGCCACGCACTCGATGTGTGGCGTCTGGGGAAACATGTCGACCCCGCGGACCTTGATCAGCCTCCACCCCGCCTCTACCAATTGAGCTGCGTTTGGCGCAAGCGTCGTTGGATTGCAGGACACATACACGATGCGCTTTGGCGCAGCATCAATGATGCGCCGCACAACCTTCTGCGAGAGGCCGGCACGAGGAGGATCAACGACAACCACGTCCGGTCGTCCGGCACGCTCGACTAGCTCAGGCAGCGCCAGACGGGTATCTCCCGCGAAGAAGCTGGCGTTGGTGATCTCGTTGCGCTTCGCCGCGGCGATCGCATCGGCGACCGCCTGCTCAACCAGCTCGATTCCCCACACCTCCCCAGCTCGCGGCGCGAGCGTGAGCGCGATCGTGCCGGTCCCACAGTAGAGGTCGAAGACCCGCTCCCAGCCCTGCAGGGCTGCGTAGGAAGAGGCGAGCCCGTAAAGCTCTTGCGCCATCTCGGTGTTCGTCTGAAAGAACGCCTCTGCCGATATACGCAAGTCCAGCTCGCCCAGACGCTCGGGCAGCGCTTCCTCGCCCCAGACAAGGTCCGTCTCGCCTCCGGCGGTGGTCTCCGCGAGCGCAGTGGAGCGCGTCCATAGAACACCGCTGAGATGCTCGGCGCCGAGCTCGGCTGCGAGCACACTCGCCAGCGAGTCGACATCTACTTCGCCAGGCGTCGTCACGAGCCTGATCTGCAGCAATCCCGCGTTGCGACCTTCCCGCACGACGAGGTTGCGTAGCAATGCCGTGCCCGTGCCGACGTTCTCCCGGTGTCGATCCCAAGCACCCAGCCGCTGTCCGCGACACCACTGCAAAGTGAGCTCACGTGCGAGGTTGCCTCGCTCAGAGGCGAGCAGACAGTCAGTGATCGGCTCCACACGCTTCCACCCTCCCGAGGCGTGGAATCCACATAGAAGCTCACCTGTTTTGGGATCCTCGCCAAAGGAGTACTCGAGCTTGTTGCGGTAGCGCCATCTCTCTCTCGCAGGGATGGTCTCCTCGAGCAAGAAGCCCTCGAGTCCACCGATGCGCCGCAGGGCCTCGGCGAGCTGGTCTTGCTTTATCTCGACCTGGCGCTCGTAAGGCAATACTTGCCACGGCACGCCGGGATGCTGGGCGAGCGGGTCAATCCGCTCTGGTCCAGCCGCGAGGACCTCCACTGTCCGGGCATGCGCGTAACTGCGCTTGCGCTTGTGCACGACCGCGCGCACGTGGTCACCAGGTATAGCGCCGGCAACGAATACGACGTAGCCGCCCTCGCCCCACCTCGCGACTCCCTCGCCTCCAAAAGCGAGCGAGTCGATGGTGAGCTCGAGCTCCTCGCCCCGCTCTGGCCGGGTCCGTGACGGTGGCTCCTCCTGCCGGGAGGGCGTCGGTGCGGCAGTAGTCAAGAGCTCGTCCTGCATTCACTTAGCATGGCAGCCTCGAAGCCCACAGACGCGCTGGCTAGCGAAGCTTCTTGCGAAGCTCGCGGCTGGCGCGGATGAGCTCATCGCCCCCACGCTCGACGATCTGTTCCAGATCACGCAAGAGCTCGTCGGCCTGCTTGCGGCCGACGGAGATCAGTCGCTGTGCGAGATCCTCTCCGTCCCTGGGGGTCAAGCGGCCGCGTTTGGCGGCGTCGTCGATCGTCTCCTGCAGACGCTCGCCCGTCAGCACAAGACCCCGCGCGAGGCTGCTACGTATGGCTCCGACGGCCACGCCGAGCGTGTCATCGGTGGCCTTCTGGGGGTGTGAGCGCGTCGCCCCAGCGGGCTGCTTGGCACCGCTCGCCGCAGTGGCCGTCGCTGCGCGCGATGCGCCCTTAGCCTTACGCGTGGCGGGGCGCGCCGACGCCCCGGGCTGTGGGCTGGCCGGCTTCTTTGCCTTTGCCGCTTGAGCGCGGGAAGGGTTCGAGGCCCGGCCTGGGCCCGTGCTCAGCTTGCGAGAACTTGGGGACTTCGGTTGAGACATGCTGCGTTTCCTTGCCTGGCTGGGAAGCTGAGGCTAGCGCGTATCGCAACCGTTCGCGCCCACGAGCAGCTCGAGCAGCGCCTTCTGCACATGGCGACGATTCTCGGCCTGGTCCCAGATGCGCTGGCGATCACCGTAAAGAACTTCGGCGGTTATCTCCTCGCCCGGATGGGCAGGAAGGCAGTGCAGAGCGAATGCCCCGGGGGCAGCGCGGTCAAGCAGCGCGTCGTCGATCCGGTAGGGCTCTAGTTCCTTGCGCAGTCGCGCCGGGTCGACCTCCTCGCCCATGCTGACCCAGACATCCGTGTAGAGGACATCAGCACCGCTGGCGGCCTCGAGCGGATCGGTGTACAGGGTCAGCGAGCCGCGTGCGTCATGCGGCAGCGCCAGATCGGCCTCAAGCGACCGGCCCTCCGGCGAGGCGACAGCTACATCCAGTCCGGCGAGCCCGCCCAACAACGCCAGCGAGCGCGCGACGTTGTTGCCATCGCCGATATACGCCAGGCGCACACCTTCGAGGGTGCCGCGTGTCTCACGGATAGTCAGCAGGTCGGCGAGCGCCTGGCAGGGGTGATGAAGCGCGCTGAGCATGTTGATCACTGGGATCGAGGCGTACTGCACCAGCTCTCTGAGCACCGTGTCGGGGCCGGTTCGGACTCCGAGCGCGGCGACGTGGCGTGAGAGGACCAGAGCCGTGTCGCGCAGGGACTCTCCACGCGATAGCTGCAGGTCATCTGAGCGCAGTACCAGGGCGTGGCCACCGAGCTCGTGCACACCAGCCTCAAAAGAAAGGCGCGTGCGTGTCGAGGGCTTTTCGAAGATGAGGGCGACACTGGCGCCAGCCAGCGCGCGGGAGCTCAACGGTTCGGCCTTAAGCTGTGCCGAGCGCTCGATCAGAGCGTCTAGCTCGGGGGCCGAGAGCTCGGTTCCTGTCAGGAAATGGCGCGTCATCAGACTCGGCAGTCTAGGCTCACACACGACGACGCGGTGTGCGATGGTCTTCAGGTAACTGCAGATGCCGAGAAAGGACAGTTGATGAACAGACGCCTAGCTGTGCTGGTGGTCGTTTTCTGCGCGATGCTGCTCGCGGCAGGTTGCGGGTCGAGCAAATCGAGCCCCGCCGGCAACGCAAACGGCTCCTCCACATCCACGATCGGCCCCTCGAGCAGCGTGAAGGTCGATGGCAAGATCAACTACGCCAGCCCGCCCGCCAACGCTCCGGTCCAGAGTGGTTTGGTGCAGATCAAGTACCGCGAGATCACGATCGAACCGGACACCCTGAAGGTCAAGGTAGGCAGCACGATCAGGTGGACCAATGAAGATCCAGTCGAACACAACGTCACCTCGGCGAGTGGTCCGATCAAATTCGCTTCGAAAAACTTCGGTGAAAGCCAAACCTTCGAGGTCAAGGTCACCAAGCCGGGAGTGATCCACTACCGCTGCACGCTGCATCCGGCGACTATGAACGGGACTATTGAAGTCGTGAAGTAGCCGCGCCCGGGCTAGCCGAAGTCGGCCCGGCCGGCGTCCGGTGTCGAGGCCTGTGCGTAGGTGCGGCGGGGTATACGCCCCGCCGCATGCGCAAGCCGCCCTGCCCTGACCGCCAGGCGCATTGCGTGAGCCATGACCACGGGATCCTTGGCGCGAGAGACCGCGCTAGCTACCAGCACAGCGTCGCAGCCGAGCTCCATCGCCTGTGCTGCGTCAGAGGCCGTACCAATGCCAGCGTCGAGTACGACCGGCACCGTGACGCTGTCGCGTATCAACGCGATGTTGTACGGGTTGCGTATACCCATGCCGCTGCCAATCGGCGCCCCCAGCGGCATCACCGCGGCGCAGCCAACGTCGGCAAGCCGGCGTGCGAGCACCGGGTCGTCGGTCGTATACGGCAGCACCGTGAAGCCATCGTCCACCAGCTGCTCCGCAGCGCGCACGAGCTCAACCGCGTCTGGCATGAGCGTGTCCTCGTCGCCGATCACCTCGAGCTTTATCCAGTTGGTCTCGAACGCCTCACGGGCGAGCTTAGCGGTGATGATCGCGTCGCGTGCTGTGTAGCACCCGGCCGTATTGGGTAGCAGCGAAACCCCGGCATCGGCGAGCACGTCGATGAGTGAGCCACGCGCGTTCGGGTCGATGCGACGCAGCGCCACCGTGACGAGCTGCGTTCCGCTTGCCTTGATTGAGTCCGCGAGCAGCTCGAGTGAGCTGAAGCCCCCAGTGCCGAGCAGAAGCCGTGACCCGAGCTCGCGACCGGCGATGAGAAGCGGATCGGGCTGCGTGTCGAGGGAGGCGAGATGTGTGGCCATCGAACTGATCAGCCTCCTTGCATCGCACTCAACACCTCGACGCGCGCTCCCTCGTTCAGCGTGAACATCGTCCACGCTGAACGGGGAATGACCTCGCCGTCAACCGCGACAGCCACGCCCCGCGCGTCTACGCTGAGCTCGAGACGTTCGAGCACAGCCGCAACTGTCTGGCCAGCCTGTATGTCGGTCTGGCTCTGACCATTGATGGTGATCATCGGAGGGCTCCCGCGAGCTTCGGCGCGCTGGCAGCGGCCCGTCTGCATCCCCCGCTCGCGGGCTGCAGACGCGGGCGAGCGCCACCAACCCACGGCCACGGTGGCGCTCCGGCTACACCAACGAACATACCTCCTTGCCCACTACGTTCCGGCATTCCTTTGATGCTAGCCCGCCGACGGCCGGCAACGCGAGACGCCCGCCATCCACCGCACTTCGTCGCGGTGTCAGACTTTGATCAATGAGTGTCACCGACCGCGCCAGCGAACGTCGCTCGCGGCTGCAGGCTGCCCGTCTTTACCTGGTGTGCGATCCCGGGCAAGCACCGGGCGGGCTCGCCGAGCTGTTGACCGCGGCCGTCGCGGGCGGCGTGCAGGTAGTGCAACTGCGCCAGAAGGGCTCGGACGGTGCGGCGCTCGTGTCCGCCGCGCACGAGGCTCGGATGCTGTGCGAACGGCTTGGCTTGCTGTTCATAGTCAACGACCACCCGGACATCGCACTCGCGGTAGGCGCAGATGGCGTTCACGTCGGTCAGCTGGACATGCCAGTCGAAGAGGCGCGGCGGCTGATCGGGCCAGAAATGCTCATCGGCCTGTCCACGCATGCTCCGCAGGAGATCGACGAGGCCAGCGCGGTAAGCGCTGACTACATCGGCGTCGGTCCGGTTCACGAGACGCCCACTAAGCCCGGGCGTCCTGCGGTAGGGCTCGAGCTGGTGCGCTATGCAGCCGCACGCTCGCAGCTGCCGTTCTTTGCGATCGGCGGAATCAACGCCCGCAATCTCGACGAGGTGATCCGCGCGGGCGCGTCGCGGGTGGCGGTGGTACGCGCGATAGCCGAGAGCCACAACCCTCGCGAGGCAGCGCACGCGATGCGCCAAGCGCTCGACCAGCAACCCGCGGGAGCACAGCCTTGAGGGACCACTCCGCGCGCGCCGAGCAGCTCCCGAGCGAGGAGACCTCGCGGCGAGGCGAGCTGGCCGAGCTTCGCGTACGCGAAGGCCTTCGCCCCCTCGGCGAGCGGGAGCGGCCGCCAGCCCTGTTGCTGGCTGTAGTGGTCGCAGGCGTGCTGGCGGCCGCGGTGATCGTCGGGGTGCTCACCGTCCACGGGCTCACGCGACGCGGAGGCTCGGCACCCGGTGGAATCTTCCTCGCAGTCGTGCTAGCCGCGCTTGCGATTGGCATGTATCGGCGGCGGTACTGGGCGGTGCTCTCTTTCGAGGCCTTGCTCGCCTTTCAGATACTCGTCACTTCACTCGCGCTGGTGGTGGTCTCAGGGCTACAGGCTGCCGCGCTTTGCTCAGCCAGCATCGTATTCGGCGCATGGCTCTTCTGGAAGCTGGTTCGCGTGATGGGGCGCATCCAGGCAGGCACACAGGGCTCCACGGAGAAGCTTCGATAGGCTCACGACGCGATGACTGAGTCCTCATATGACTGCGTCGTTATCGGCTCGGGACCGGGCGGCTATGTAGCCGCGATCCGGGCTGCGCAACTGGGGAAGAAGACGGCCGTGGTGGAGAAGGACAAGATCGGCGGCCGCTGCCTCAACTACGCGTGCATCCCCGCTAAGTCGGTGCTGCGCTCAGCGGACATACTGAGCGAGATCAGCGAGGCGCAGGACTACGGTCTGCGGGTGGGGTCGGTCGAGGTCGACTTCCAGGCAGTGCAGGAGCGCCGTCAGAAGATTGTCAGCACCCTCACCAGCGGTGTGTCCGGTCTCTTCAGCAAGAACAAGATCGATGTGATCGAAGGGGAGGCGTCGCTGACCGGCTCTGCGGACGTCCAGGTCGGTGATCGTCAGATCCAAGCCGAGACTGTGATTCTGGCTACCGGCTCGGTGAAGCGCCCCCTTCCCGGCACACAGTTCGGTGGTCGCGTGATCGGCACCGAGGAGGCGTGGGCCATCGGTGAGCTACCCGCACGCTTGGCTGTGGTAGGCGCCGGAGCATCCGGAGCAGAGATCGCTTCAGGCTTTGCGCGCCTGGGCAGCGAGGTGCTGCTGTTCGAGGCGCTCGGGCAGGTGCTGCCGACCGAGGACGCCGACATCTCGCGACTCGTCGAGCGGGGCTTGAAGAAGCAGGGGATTCAGGTCTTCACAAGCACATTGGTTGGGGACGTCAAGGACGCTGCGAGCGCTGTGAGCTTTACCTACGGCTCCGAGTCCACCGAGGTGGACTACCTCGTGATCGCAGCGGGCCGGGGCCCCGATGTGGAGGCGCTAAATCTCACCGCGGCGGGCGTGGAGCTAGACGAGCGTGGCCTCATCAAGGTTGACTGCGCGCTGCGTACGAGCACGAAGGGCGTGTATGCGATCGGTGATCTGGTGGCTGGGCCCGCGCTCGCCCATAAGGCCTCGGACGAGGGCATCATTGCCGCCGAGGACTCGGCTGGCCTGAGCACCCATCCGCTTTCTTACCTCGACATTCCACGGGCGACGTTCTGCACTCCCAACGTGGGCTCCTTCGGGCTCACCGAGGCGCAAGCGCGCGAGCAGGGTTATGACGTGGTCGTCGGCAAGGTGCCTTACGGAGCTGTGGGCGGCGGCACTGTCTACGGCGACCGCACTGGACTTGTGAAGGTGATCGGCGAGAGCAAGTACGGCGAGCTCATCGGGGGGCACATCGTCGGCTCCCGTGCAACCGAGCTGATCCAGGAGCTCGTCAACGTCCGTGCGCTGGAGGGTGGCTACACCGAGGTCGCGCGCATCATCCACGGACATCCGACTTTGTCGGAGGCGGTGATGGAAGCCGCCCGGGCCGCGGACGGCTGGCTCATTCACGGCTGAGTAGACGTCCCGGTCGAAGATCGCGGGCGCGTGTGCAGGCTCACTAAACCCCCTCGCACCTCGGCGCACCGTCGCGGCGACTAGGCTCTGCTGGTGGGCGATATCCCCCATTTCTACTTCGATCTGGCCAGCCCGCTTGCCTATCTGGCGGCCGAGCAGGTCCGTCACGCGCTACCCGCTGACACCGAATGGCATCCGGTGTTGGAGCGCGAGCTGCCGGGCGGGATTGGCGGACCTGCGGGGGTGTTCCGGTGCCAGAACGAGCAGGACATCTGTGTGGTTGAGATTGAGCGGCGGGCACTCGCGCTTGGGTTGCAGCCGATGCGCTGGCCACCCGGATTCCCATTCGACAGTGAGCCAGCCATGCGCGTCGCCACCTACGCCAAGTCGATCGGGCGGGGGGTCGCGTTCGCGCAGGCGGCCTTTCGCCAGGCTTTCGCCGCCGGCCATGATCTCGCCAACCTCGACTTTGTGCTGATAGCGGCGGCGGCCTGCGAGATGCACCCTCGTGCGGTGCTGCAGAGCATCGAGCGCACCCCCGTTCAGGCTGAGCTGCGAAGCGCCACGGAGCTCGCGATCAGCTGCGGCGTGCAGACCGTCCCCGCGGTGAGAGTTGGCGGGCGCGTGTTCGAAGGCGAGCAGCAGCTGCAGCAGGCCGCGATCCACGCCACCTCGGTGCGCAAGCCATGAAAGCCAACCGCGCGTACCGGCTGATCGTCAAACGCGGTGGACGGGCCCCCGCCCTGCTTGCCGATCCGGCGCGGGTCGATCACGTGGAGGTGGTAGAGATCGACGGTGGCGAGGTGGTGTTGTTTTGGGACTGCCCGCCGCAGACAGCCTCACGACTTGCGCGTGCGCTGCGGACCGACCTTGCCCAGCTAGAGGCCGACGAGATGCTCGAGCGCTATCGCGCACTTGAGCTCTAGCAGCCTGGAAGAGCGCGATGCTAGCCTGGGATCACCGCGATGTGCGCAACTGAGCAAACCACCCCGGCTGACTCCTCAAAGCAGCTTTGGGTGTGCCAGCTCGAAACTGTGCGCTACACGCAGGCGAGCCTGATCCAAGCGCGAATCAGGACCCTGCGCCAGAGCGGGCAGCTACCGGACAGCCTGCTGTTGCTGGAGCACCCGCCTGTCTACACCCGAGGACGCCGCTCGTGCGAAGAGGAGCTTCCGCTCGGCGAGGACTTCTACCGCTCACACGGCATCGAGGTGGTGGGCACCAACCGCGGTGGGCGGGTCACCTACCACGCGCCCGGACAGCTGGTCGGCTATCCGATCATGCACGTCGCCGACATCAACGGCTATCTACGCACAATGGAGACGGCGATCATCGCCGCGCTGGCCGAGCACGGCATAAGCGGCCATTCCCGCAGCGACGAGGGGCCTGACTACACCGGTGTGTGGGTTGAGGATCGCAAGATCGCCTCGATCGGCGTGCACGTCTCGCAAGGCATCGCGACCCATGGCTTTGCGGTGAACATCGAGAACGATTTGGAGCCATTTCAGTGGGTCATAGCCTGCGGCTTGGCCGGCGTGCAGATGACCTCGCTCGAGCGGGAGCTCGCGCGACCACACGGAGATCTCGTCGGCTCCTTCCGTGAGGTCATGGCCAGCTGCTTCTGCGAGGCTCACGCCCGCAGCGAGCGCGCAGTCTCGCCCACGCAACTGCATATCGAGGATCTCCTCGCCGAAGCCCAGCGCCAGCAGGTGGTAAGCGTATGAGCCAGACAGGATCACCAGACGCACGCAAGCATGTCACCCGCGCGCGCAGCAACCCCGGCGGAATGAATGTTCTCGAGCAGCTCGGCGAACAGGTTCGCCCGCTGAACGAGCGAAAGCCGCCGTGGTTCAAGGTTCCAGCACCCGGCGGGAAGAGCTACCGCCAGCTGAGCGAGCTGATCCGCTCCGAGAATCTGCACACGGTCTGCCAGGAGGCCGCCTGCCCGAACGTTGGCGAGTGCTGGGAGCGCGGTACCGCCACATTCATGATTCTCGGTGATACGTGCACCAGGAGATGCGGATTCTGCAACGTCCAGACCGGCAAGCCGACATGGAATGATCCGCTCGAGCCGGCTCGCGTCGCCCGCTCGATCGCACGCATGGGCCTGCGTCATGCGGTCGTGACTTCGGTTGACCGCGACGATCTGCCGGACAAGGGCGCATCGGCGTTCGTTGGCGTCATCCGTCAGGTTCGCAGCCAGGCGCCCGACTGCCAGATTGAGGTGCTGACGCCTGATTTTCAGGGCCAGGAGATGCCGCTGGCGAGGGTGATCGACGCGCGGCCCGACGTCTTCAATCACAATGTTGAGGTCGTGCCGAGGCTCTACCCGCTGGCGCGACGCGGCTCTGAATTCACCCGCTCCTGCCGCGTTCTGAGACTGGCGGGCGAGATGGGTGAAGGCGAGGTCGTAACCAAGTCGGGGTTGATGGTCGGCCTCGGCGAGACACACCAGGAGATGGTCGAGGCCTTCGGAATCCTGCGCGAACACGGGGTGCAGGTGTTGACCGTAGGGCAGTACCTGCGTCCGTCCGAGCACCATCTGCCCATCGTGCGTTACTGGCATCCGGAGGAGTTCAAGGCCTTGGAAGAGGACGCATACGACCTTGGCTTCCAGCACGTCGCGGCCGGCCCACTCGTTCGTTCGAGCTACCACGCTGATCAACACGTGCCGCAGCACCGGCCAGGTGTAGGCCCGCTGGCGGCCAGCCAGTAGGCTCGACGCCAGCCTGGCGTCGTCGGCCGCGCCGGCCGCACAGTCGCGATGTTCCCACTGAAGGACAACATTCCCAACGAACGCTTTCCGCTGGTCACGCTGGCGTTGTTCGTGATCAACGTCGTGGCCTATCTGCTGTCGATCCGTCACGGCGGCTCGTTTTTCGGCGGACCGCCAAGCGACGTGGTAGCGCACTACGGGGCGATCCCCTATGAGCTGGCCCATCCGGGCAAGCACTGCGGGCTGATCTCAGTGCAAACCCCCACAGGGCCCGCCAGCTCTGTCGCCTGCCAGGGACAGCCCGGCGTGCTAGGCACGCCCGGACCGCAGCCGGCCACATGGCAGACCGTTTTCACGGCCATGTTCCTGCACGCAAGCTTCCTGCACATAGCAGGCAACATGCTCTTCCTGGCGATCTTCGGGCCCAACGTCGAGGAAGCGACGGGCCGGGTGCGCTACATCGCCTTTTACCTGCTTGGCGGCCTCGTCGCGCTCGCGGCGCAGGTCGCGTTCGATCCATCTTCGACGGCGCCGACGCTGGGCGCCTCGGGAGCGATCGCCGCGGTACTGGGCGGCTACATCCTGCTGTATCCGCGGGCGCGGGTGCTGACGCTGGTGTTCATCGTCTTCTTCGCCACGTTGATTGAGGTCCCGGCCGTGATCCTGCTGGGCTTGTGGTTTCTGGAGCAGCTGTATTTCGGGGCTGCCGGCGCAATCAGCCCCATCGTCGCAGGCGGCGCGGTAGCCTACTTCGCACATGTCGGGGGGTTCATTTTTGGCCTTGCGCTGGTCTACGTCTTCGTCAAACGCCACGGCTGGGCGCGCCCGACCGTCTATTGACGCTCACGAGCGCCTGGCACCAACGTGAGGCGCTTGATCGTCCTCGCCCTGGCGCTGCTGTTCACAGTCTTCTTCGCAGGCCTGACCGTCTCGGCGGTTCGCGCGCAGGGTCACTTTACGTTCGGCGCGGCGCTCTCGTTGTTCATCCTGATTTTGCTGCTGGTCGGTGTTCTCGGCGCCTGGCGCAGCCCTCCGCAGGGATGAGTGCTCGCTCGTGAATGATCCTCCCCTGCTGATGGACCTCCCGCCGCGCCGACCCAGGCCGCCACGGCGCAGGCACCGCCGACGGCGCAGATGGGTGCGCCTAGTCGCGATGACCGTCGTCGTCGGCCTGTTCGCAGCCGGCAAGGCACTGTTCGTCCTGCATAGGACGGGTCCGGGACGCTCAGTGGTCAGTGCTCAAGGAAGCGGCGAAGGACAGCTCACTTCTCGGGAAAGCGAGCAAGGTGCGACGCCCACCGCGGCAAAGCTCAACCTCAGCGCTTCCGCATCCCGGCTTGGCTTGCCGCTCGGCAGGCCGGCGCTTGAGCTGACACCGGCGGGGCCAGCAGAAGCGCTGACCGTCTCGTTTCGCCATGAGCCACGCGCGGGACTCGTGTTCAATCTGGATAACGGCCGTGTGCTGTGGGCGCGAGAGGCCACCCGGGTCCTTCCGGTCGCGAGCCTAGTGAAGATGATGACCGCGCTCTTGGTGGTCCGCTCGCTGCCCGGCGACGCCTGGGTCTTCATCACGCGGCGGGCGGTGAACGCCACGGGCTCGAAGGTGGGGCTGCTGCCGCTGCACAAGCGCGTGTCACTGCGGGCGCTGCTGTACGGGTTGCTGTTGCCCTCCGGCAACGACGCCGCGATCGCGCTAGCCGAAGCGGTGTCCGGGAGCATCGGCCAGTTCGTCGCGGCCATGAACACCGAGGCAGCCAAACTGGGGCTGGCCTGCACCAGATTCACCTCGCCGGACGGGTTGGACGATGGCAACAGCTCTTGCGCTGTCGATTTGGCCGAGCTCGCCTACGCGGACCTCTCCCAGCCTCAGCTCGTGCCGATCGCACGCTCGGCCTCGGCGATCGTACCCTTCCCGATCAAGGGCGGCAGGCTCTACCTCTACAACAACAATCCTCTGTTGCGCTACGGCTATCCCGGCGCGACTGGACTGAAGACAGGGGAGACCGAAGCAGCCGGGCTTTGCCTGGTAGGAACCGCCGAACGCAACCATGTCCGTCTCGGCGTGGTCTTGCTGCACTCGCCCGAACTCGGCCGCCAGGCGGAGGCACTGCTCAACCAGGCGTTCGAGCGCACCTACCACCAGCCGCCCGTGCTGGCTCCGCCGCTACCGCGAGGTCGCTAGCCGAGGGACGCCGTCTGTGAGTTTCTGCCAAGATTGACTGGCCAGTCAGCCAAAGGAGAGTGAGTGGATCTCGACGACACGCCCGAGCAGGTGACTCATCGCGCCCAGGCGCGCGCATGGCTCGAGCAAAACAAGGATCAGGCGCCGGTCTTGAGCGGCCCGGGGGCGCTGCAAGACGAGGATGAGATCATCGCCGCCAGACGGGCCTGGCAGGGCAGGCTTGCCGAGGGCGGGCTGGCCGGGGTGACCTGGCCGAAGGAGTACGGTGGCCAGGGCCTTGGCCCGATCGAGCAGGTGATCTGTAGCCAGGAGATCGCTCGTGCCGGAGTGCCGGGCATCCTCGACGCGATCGGCGTCGGAATGCTCGGCCCGACGATCATCGCGCACGGCACCGACGAGCAGAAGTCGCGCTACCTCGGCCCAATGCTCCACGGTGATGAGGTCTGGTGTCAGCTCTTCTCTGAGCCCGCCGCGGGCTCGGATCTCGCGGCGGTACAGACACGTGCACGTCAGGGCGAGGACGGCGGCTGGCGGCTGACCGGCCAGAAGGTGTGGACGACGAACGCCCAGTTCGCTGCGTACGGCCTACTGCTGGCCCGGACCGACCCCGATCAGCCCAAGCACAAGGGCTTGACGATGTTCATCGTGCCGATGGACGCGCCTGGGGTGACAGTGCGGGGGCTGCGTCAGATATCCGGCGAGGCGGAGTTCAACGAGGTATTTCTCGACGACGTTGAGCTAGACGAGGGAGCGGTCGTCGGCGGCGTCGGCAACGGCTGGGGCACAGCCCTCACCACGCTGATGTTCGAGCGCGTCACGATCGGGCTCGGCGGCGAGGGGCTCGGCTACAACTCGGTGCGGTTCGCTAGGGGCATCGCCGCTGACGAGCATGCCCGGCGCGATCCTGAGGTGCGCAAGCAGCTGGGCGATATAGTGAGCGAGCTGCTCGCCGTCCGCTTCACCGGCTATCGCACGCTGACGGCACTCCAGCGAGGCCAGATCCCCGGCCCTGAGGCGGGACTGGCAAAGGTGACGATCGTCAACGGCGCAATCAAAGCCGGCGACCTGATCGCCGACGTGCTCGGTCCGGACGCGCTCGATCAAGGTAGCGAGTGGGCCTACATGATCTCCTTCCTCCCCGGCCTGAAGTCGGCCGGAGGAACGGAAGAGATACTGCGCAACACGATCGGCGAGCGCGTGCTGGGGCTGCCACCCGAGCCGCGCCTCGACAAGGGAATCCCGTTCTCGGAGCTGCGCTCCAAGGAAGGAGCGGCGACATGAATCTCGCCCTGTCAGACGAGCAGGAGTTCCTGCGAGAGGCCGCCAGAGGGACGCTCTCGCGCGTAAAGACACTCGAAGCGGCCCGCGAGGCACTCGACGGCGACTCGAGCGCACTGCCTGATCTGTGGCCGACCGCCCGCGAGGCGGGCTGGCCAGGTCTGTTGATCGACGAAGCTCACGGTGGCGCCGGCCTTGACGCCTTCGACGCGATGCTCGTTCTCGGCGAGTGCGGTCGCGTACTGGCCTCCGTGCCTCTGCTCGGACACCTGCCCGCCACCGCCATCCTCGCCGACGCACCCCGGGTGGCCGATTACCTGCCCGCGCTGGCGAGCGGCGAGCGGCGAGCGGCATACCTGCCGTCGCAGCCGCCCACCGACGTCGATCAGCGCTGGACCGCAGACCCCGCCAGCGGGCTCGAGCGCTCGCCGCTGCCGACGGGCGCAAGACCAGACGCAAATGGAGAGGTGAAGCTGAGCGGCAGCTATGCGTTTGTCCCCGACGCTCCCGGCGCCGACGCACTCGTCGGCGTGGCTGTGATTGACGGCGAGCCTGCCGGCGTGGTCATCATGGCCGACGCCGACGGCGTGCAGGTCGAGCCAGTGCGGCGCTACGACGCGACGTGCTCGCTCGCGCATGTGACGCTGAAAGACGCCGCCGCGACTGTGCTCGACGCGCCCGTGGAGTCGCTCGCGGGAGCATGGCACCTCGCCCAGGCGCTGATCGCCGCCCAATCGATCGGGAGCGTCGAAACGGCTCTGGAGATGTCGGTCGCCTACGCCAAGGAGCGTCACACTTTCGGCCGGCCGATCGGCTCATATCAGGCGGTCAAGCACTCGCTGACCGAGGTCCTACGCCAACTGGAGAACGGCAAGTCTCTGCTCTACTACGCTGGCTGGGCACGCAACGGAGCTCCTGGGGAGTTCCCGCTCGCGGCCAACTCCGCCCGTTCGGTTGCCGGTCGTGCGCTCGACTACGCCGCACGCACAATGATCTCGGTGCACGGCGGAATCGGCGCCACCTGGGAGCACGACGCGCCGCTGTATTTCCGCCGAGCCCAGCTCTCACGCCGCTTGCTTGGCGGGACCTCTGGCGCCAGCGATCGTGTTGCCGGGGAGCTCTTGGCACAGGCGGCTGCGTGAACGAGCAGATCATCATCACGACCATGAACGACCTTCCCGGGTACGAGGTGGAGGAGGTGTATGGCGAGGTGTTCGGCCTGACCGTGCGGGCGCGCAACGTGGGCTCGCAGATCGGAGCGTCGCTGAAGTCGCTCATCGGGGGCGAGCTCAAGGGCATGACCAAGATGCTCGCCGAAGGACGTCTGCACGCCCAGCAGAGACTCGTCGAGGAGGCCCAGGCGAAGGGCGCCAACGCGGTCATAGCGTTCCGTTTTGACACGTCCGAGCTCGGTACCACGTGGACGGAGATCTGCGCCTACGGCACCGCGGTCAGAGTGCGTCGGGTCTAACGCCCAAGCTGCCCACGCCGGTGGACACCGGCGACGATGGCGTAGGGGCTCTTGCCAGAGCTGCTTTCAAGCGCAGCGAGCACCGGCACGCCATAGGCGGCGTGCACCGCTTCACGGATCGCCTGGTCCGACCCACAGTTGAAGCAGAAGCCGTGCTGTGACCACGCTATCGCACGCGCCAGTACTTCATCGGCGTAGCTGACTCCAGTCGTGTCGTGTCCGTAATAGTCGTATGCGGCGTTCCAGGCCGCTCCTTCCAGGCCAAAGCCAGCGCCGTCTGAAGAGAGCAGGTGGGCGGCGGCCATGATCGAATCGAAGTCGTCGTAGATCGAGGGGTGTTTGCTGGTTTCGTGCCCGTAGCCGGCTGGGCGCTTGCCATACAGATAAGAGTTCGCGAATAGACCCCAGGTGCTGACTGGGCCGTTGGTCACGTTGAACTGCATCGGCCCGCCGCAGCAACCAGCGAAGTTCAGGCCGTGATAGGTGCTGGGGTCGGTCGAGAACGCGGACTCTTGCTTGTGGATGGAGGCCAGCAGCAGCCAGTTGACGCCAAAGGTGTGTTGAGCGACTTCGTAGATCGGATAGAAGCCCGACATCCAGCTATTTGAGATGGGTACGCGCGTGCCTTCTTCAAAGAGCGCGCGGCGCATCTGGCGCACAGGTCGGACGCCGTCAGCCCGACGTCTACGTGCGCTGACGCCAACCGCCCCGCGGCGGCTGGGCTGCGGCTGCGCGAGCGATGCCTCGACGGTTGCGGGTATCGGAGTTTGCGCCACAAACAGCACGGGCGGGGGGGTCCTCGGCGACGGCGAGCTCGCGCCTATGAGACCCGTGAGGGTCGCGCTCAGAACGCCGAGGCCCACCAAGCAAAGGCCGATAGCTAGCAGCCACGCCCGCCGTTCGGAGCCCGGTAGCGGCAGGTTGCCGTACAGCTCCTGGTTGCGCGCAGCCCCCCTACGCCAGGGCGGTTTCATAGACTCATCCTTGTCAACTACAGCTCCCCATCAGACCTACCTCACGGTAGCGCGAAACCTAAAGGGCAGTTTCAGGCGTCGACGCGAGGATCAATCTTGGCAGAGATTGGGGGCGCTACCGCCGGGCCGTACCCGACTTCCCCTGAGCGGCTCGCTCTAGGCGTGCGCGAGCGATCCGAGCTTGCCCTGAAGTGACTCGAGCAGCTCGTTGAAGGAAGCCTCGAACTTCTCTATTCCCTCGCGCTCAAGCGTGTCGGTGACCTCGTCGTAGTCGACACCTGCGCGCTCTAGCTCCTCGAAGGTCGCCCTCGCCCGCGCGAGTCCGCTCTGGAGCGTGGGCCTGGGAGCGCCGTGATCCTGGAACGCCTCGATCGTCTCGAGCGGCATCGTGTTGATCGTGTCGGGCCCGATCAGCTCATCCACGTAGAGCGTGTCTGGATAGGCGGGGTTCTTCGTCGAGGTGGACGCCCAAAGCACGCGCTGGGGCGTGGCGCCCTTGCCCTCGAGGTATTCCCAGCGCTCGGTGCTGAAAGCCTGTAGATAATGCTGGTAGGCGAGCTTGGCGTTGGCGATCGCAAGGCGTCCCTTCAGCTCCTCGTGACCGCCGATCTCATCCAGTCGCCGGTCGGCCTCTGTATCGATTCGCGACACGAAGAAGCTTGCGACGGACACCACCTTCCCCGGGTCTCCTCCCTCCGCGACGAGGCGCTCGAGACCTCGGATGTAGGACTCGACGACCTCCGCGTAGCGCCGGAGCGAGAAGATGAGAGTCACGTTGATCGAGTGCTCTGCGGCGATCGCGTCCTCGATCGCCGCCAGGCCCGGCTTGGTGGCGGGGATCTTCACGAGCAGATTGGGCCTGTTGATCACCTCGTGCAGCCTGACCGCCTCGCGGAAGCTCGCAAGCGAGTCGTAGGCGAGTCGCGGGTCGACCTCGATCGACACGTACCCGTCGCGCGCGAGCCCCGAGTCATAGACGGGGCGGAACACGTCGCACGCCTCTCCGATGTCCTGCTCGGCGAGCGTCCAGAAGACCTCGCTCGTGTCGCGGCCGGCCAGCTCGCGCAACTGCTTGTCGTAGGCATCGCCTGAGCTCATGGCCTTCTGCAAGATCGTGGGATTGGAGGTGGCGCCCACAACGGCGTCCTCGTCGATCAGCTGAGAGAGCTTGCCACCTCTGATCCACTCGCGCGAGAGCGAGTCGATCCAGACGCTCTGGCCGAGAGCGGAGAGGCACTGAAGCGGTGAGCGGCTTGATGGCATCTGATCAGACCGTTTGGGCGAAGAGGGCCTTTGCGCGTTCGACGATCGACTCGGATGTGAATCCGAGCTTCTCGAGGACTGTCGTACCCGGCGCGGAGGCCCCGAAACGCTCGATGCTCAACACACTACCCCGATCCCCGACCCACTTCCACCAGCTCATACTCACACCGGCCTCGACGGCCAGCCGGGCGCCCACGTCCGTCGGGATGACGCTTTCGCGGTACTCGGGCGCCTGGGCTTCGAACAGCTCCATGCACGGCATCGACACGACTCGCGTCGGAGTCCCCTGCTCAGTGAGAGCCCGTCCCGCCTGCAGCGTCGGGGCGATCTCGCTGCCCGTGGCGATCAGAACGATCTCGGGGTCGGCGCCCGAGTCCCACAGGACGTAGCCGCCCCGCTCGAGCTCGTCGGCGGCGCCCAGCTCCGAGCGATCGAGCACGGGCAGGTCCTGGCGCGAGAGGAGCAGCGCGACCGGACCGTCCTCGCGCTCGAGCGCGACCCGCCAAGCGGCGGTCGTCTCGTTGGCGTCCGCGGGCCTGATCACCCACAGGCGCGGGATCGCGCGCAGCGCGGCAAAGTGCTCGATCGGCTGGTGCGTGGGCCCGTCCTCGCCGAGACCGACGGAATCGTGCGTCCAGACCCACACGACCGGCAATCCCATCAGCGCCGAAAGCCGCACGCTGGGCCGCATGTAGTCGGAGAAGATCAGGAACGTCGATCCATAGGGCTTCACGATTCCGCCGTGGGCGGCGAGCCCGTTGACGATCGCTCCCATCGCGTGCTCGCGGATGCCGAACGCCACGTTGCGTCCGGCGTGCACGCGCGAGAACTGCCCGCCCCCCTTGAAGGTCGTCTTGGTGGACTCCACCAGATCGGCGGCCCCGCCGACCATCGTCGGCGCGAAGTCGCTGAAGGCGGCCATCGCCTTCTGGCCGGCCGCGCGCGTGGCGATCTTCTCGCCGGCCTCGAAGCTCGGAAGCGCCTGCTGCCAGCCCTCTCGCAAGCGCCCGGCCAGCGCGCCGTCCCACTCCGACGCGAGCTCGGGATAGCGCTCGCGCCAGGCCTGCTCACGCTCCTGCCAGCCAGTCTGTGCGGCGGCGCCGGAGTCGCGCAGGCTCATGTGCTCGTAGACGCCCTGATCGACATCGAAGGAGCGGTCCGGATCGAAGCCCATGACTTCCTTGGTCGCCCGCACCTCCTCCTCGCCGAGCGGCGCCCCATGGGCTTTGGCTGTGTCGACCGCGTTGGGCGCGGGGTAGGCGATGTGGGAGCGAATCTGGATGAAGGAGGGACGCTCCCCTTCCTCGCGCGCGGCGGTCAGAGCCGCATGGAGCGCATCGGTGTCCTCCGAGTCGTCCACGCTCTGCACGTGCCACCCATCGGCCGTCAGGCGCGCGGCGTGGTTCTCCCCATCGAAGGAGATGGAGGTGGTCCCATCGATGGTGATGCGGTTGTCGTCGTAGCAGACGATCAGCCTGCCCAATCCGAGGTGGCCGGCGATCGAGGCGGCCTCCTGGCTGACGCCCTCCATGAGATCCCCGTCCGAGCAGATCGCGTAGGTGTGGTGGTCGATGACCTCCAGGCCAGGCCGGTTGAAGCGCTCGGCGAGGAAGCGCTCCGCCATCGCCATGCCAACGGCGTTGCTCACGCCCTGCCCGAGCGGGCCGGTCGTGACCTCGATGCCGGGCGTGTGCCCGCGCTCGGGATGGCCCGGTGTGCGGGAGCCCCACTGGCGAAAGCTCTTCAGGTCCTCGATCGACAGGTCATAGCCCGTGAGGTGGAGCATCGAGTACTGCAGCACGCACGCGTGGCCGGCGCTCAGAACGAAGCGGTCTCGATCGATCCAGCTCGTGTCGGCCGGGTTGAGGCGAAGCACATGCCTGTAGAGGGTGTAGGCGAGTGGCGCGAGCGCCATAGCCGTGCCCGGATGGCCCGACTGGGCCTTTTGGACAGCGTCCATCGCCAGCGCCCTGATCGTGTCGATCGAGAGCTTGCGAATGTCGGACGGGCTCATGGGTGATTTGACCCTGACCATCTCACTGGCGTGAGGTGACGCTTAGGCGATTTGCACATGTCAAGATCATGCCCACAGGCAGTGAACGCAACCCGGGGCGGCGAGACCCATCGAGCGTGGCGCTAGTCGCCGCCGGCATGTACCAACTCGGCTTTTCGGAAAGAGCCTACCCGCGCGTAGGAATCGAGGGCTTGCGGCACATCAGCGATCCTAGCGTGCCGAGAGACAGGAAAGTGTTTGCCACGACGATGCCGTTTCGTCGGCACGCGGACCAATTCATCGCGCGGCTTTCAAGGCCGCCCTCGCGGAGTCGTGCTTTTGCGCCCTATTCAAAAATCTGCGACAGATCATGATGGTGCAGCCCGCCTACTTGAAAGCTGAATCGTTCACTGATCTGCACGGTTGACCGGCGACCGCCAAGCCCTGTTGAGCGCGCGTTTGGTCAGGGCCACTATCTGTGCCGTCCCGCCCCTCTTTGGCCAGCAGTGGACATCTCTATCTGCCTTGTTGCCACATGGTTCGTTCACCCAGCGCACGGACCGATCTTGCGCGGCGCCGTGTATATAGGCAACGGTTTCTGAGAGCCGGCCGCAAAGCGCGCCCAACGACCATCCAGAGGACCGCCCAAAGCACACGACGCGGCCCCGGCGAGAGCCCCCCAGAATTGTCCTATTTAGCGGGAATTTGCAGGCTTTTAGCTGCGGCCGCGGAGGTCGGTACGGCCACCGTCTGTGCTATCCTTATTCAAAGCATTTCTCCGCCCCGGCTGTGGTGTAGGTAGACACGCATGCCGGGGCGTTCTCACGTCATCGGAGACCTATTGGCGACACCCAGCAAAAGCCCGCAAGGCAAGAGCACCCCTAAGAAGGCCAACGATTCATCTCTAGCCGGCGCGAGTAGCTACGACGCCCAGGACATCACCGTTCTCGAGGGCTTGGAGGCGGTGCGCAAGCGCCCCGGTATGTACATCGGCTCGACCGGCGTCATGGGCCTTCACCATCTCGTCTATGAGGTCGTCGACAACTCTGTCGACGAGGCCCTAGCCGGCTTCTGCAGCGAGGTCTCCGTCACGATCCACCCCGACAACTCGATCACCGTCATCGACGACGGGCGCGGCATCCCCGTGGCGATGCACGAGAAGGAAGGCCGTCCCGCGGTCGAGGTCGTCCTGACCGTTCTTCACTCTGGCGGCAAGTTCGGCGAAGGCGGCGGCTACAAGGTCTCCGGCGGCCTGCACGGTGTGGGCGTGTCAGTGGTCAACGCGCTGTCCGAGAAGCTTCGTGTCGAGGTGCGTCGCGACGGGCACGTCTTCTCCCAGGAGTACTCGCGCGGCACGCCCCTGGAAGAGCTGCAGAAGGGCGAGAAGCTGCCGAGCGGCGCTAAGACCGGCACCACCGTCGCCTTCCTGCCCGACGCTGACATCTTCGAGACGCTTGACTTCGACTTCCACACTCTCGAGGAGCGGCTGCGCGAGACAGCCTTCCTGACCAGGGGCCTGAAGATCTCATTGGTGGACGAGCGGGCCGAGGGCCACGCCGTCGAGTTCCAGTACGAGGGCGGCATCCAGGACTTCGTCGCCTACCTCAACGAGAACAAGGACACCGTTCACCGCAAGGTTGTGTTCTTCGCCGACGAAGCCGAGGAAGGTGCGGTGGAGGTGGCGATGCAGTGGAACTCCTCCTACCAGGAGTCGGTTCACTCGTTCGCCAACAACATCAACACACGCGAGGGCGGCTCCCATATGTCCGGCTTCCGCTCCGCCCTGACGAGGACCCTCAACAAGTACGCGCGCGACCACTCGCTGCTCAAGGAGAAGGAGGACAACCTCTCCGGGGAGGACGTTCGCGAGGGCCTGACGGCGGTCATCTCGGTCAAGCTGCGCGACCCCCAGTTCGAGGGTCAGACCAAGACCAAGCTCGGCAACCCGGGCATGGCGGGCTTCGTGGAGTCGATCGTCAACGCCTGCCTTTCCGAGTTCTTGGAGGAGAACCCCTCAGAGGCTCGCTCGGTCATCATGAAGGCCGTCCAGGCCCAGCGCGCCAGGGAGGCGGCTCGCAAGGCACGCGACCTGACCCGGCGCAAGTCGGCCCTGGAGAACTCGACCCTGCCCGGCAAGCTAGCCGACTGCTCGATCAAGGACCCCAGCCTGGCCGAGCTGTTCGTGGTCGAGGGCGACTCCGCCGGCGGCTCGGCCAAGCAGGGCCGCGACCGCAACACCCAGGCGGTGTTGCCGCTCCGAGGCAAGATTCTCAACGTCGAGAAGTCGCGCATCGACAAGGTGCTCCAGAACACCGAGATCCAGGCGCTCATCACGGCTATCGGCACGGGCGTGCGCGACGAGTTCAACATCGAGAACGCCCGCTACCACAAGGTGATCCTGATGACCGACGCCGACGTCGACGGCGCTCACATCCGCACGCTTGCGCTCACGCTCCTGTTCCGCGAGATGCAGGAGTTGATCGAGGCCGGTTACGTCTACATCGCCAAGCCGCCCATCTACAAGATCAAGCAGGGATCCAAGGAGCGCTACGTCGAGAAGGAGCATGAACTCGAGGACATCCTCCTGACCGACAAGTGGGAGAAGCTGAGCGTCTTCGACCGTCACGGCAGCGAGTTCAAGCTGACCGAGGCCCGCTGGCAGCGGTTCGTGAGGCTGCTCAAGCAGTACGAGGGCTGGGCCTCCTCGCTGCGCGCAAGCCACGGCCACGAGATGGTGCAGTTCCTCGAGGAGTCATCCCTGCTCGGCGAGCAGGTGATGGACGCCGAGAGCGCTATCGAGCTCCTGTCGCGCGAGGGCCTGGAGGGCGAGACCCATGCCACCGAGCTGCTCGACCAAGACCCGCTCCAGTTGCGGGTCAAGGCGACCGAAACGCGCACCGGCTTCGCCCGCAGCCACCGGATCAGGCGCGAGCTGTTCGACTCGCAGGAGTACCGCCAGCTCGCCGCCGTCCACCGTCAGCTGATCGAGCTGGCAGGCACACCCGCCTTCGAGGTACGCCTCGGCGACACCCGCGAGACGGCCGCCTCCTTCGAGGCCCTACGAACAGCGGTCATGGCCGTCGCCCAGAAGGGCATCAAGCTCCAGCGCTTCAAGGGCCTCGGCGAGATGAACGCCGAGCAGTTGGCCGAAACCACGATGGACCCCGCCTCGCGTACGCTGGCTCAGGTCACGCTCGAGGACGCCGCTGCCGCCGACAGGACCTTCTCGATGCTGATGGGCGACCAGGTCGAGCCAAGACGCGAGTTCATCGAAGAGAACGCCCGCGCCGTCGCAAACCTCGACGTATAGAAGGGGGGATCGAGCATGGCTACGCCTGACACATTGAGTGGCGGCAACATCGAGCCGCGCGCCCTCGAGGAGGAGATGCGCACCGCGTATCTCGACTACGCCATGTCGGTGATCGTCGGGCGCGCGCTGCCCGACGTGCGCGACGGCCTGAAGCCGGTTCACCGCCGCGTGCTGTACGCGATGAACGAGCTCGGTCTCGGGCCGACCCGGCCCTACTCCAAGTGCGCCAAGATCGTGGGCGAGGTGATGGGCAACTATCACCCCCACGGCGACTCGGCCATCTACGACACGCTAGTACGCATGGCCCAGGACTTCTCGATGCGCTACGAGCTGGTCGACGGCCAGGGTAACTTCGGCTCGGTCGATGACGACCCGGCAGCCGCGATGCGCTACACGGAGGCAAGGCTGGCCCGCATAGCCACGGAGATGTTGCGCGACCTCGACATGGACACGGTCGACTTCGTGCCCAACTACGACGGCTCTCGCCAGGAACCGACGGTCCTTCCCTCGCGCTTTCCCAACCTGCTCGTCAACGGCTCCTCCGGGATCGCGGTAGGCATGGCCACCAACATCCCGCCCCACAACCTCCGCGAGGTGATCGGCGCCACGATCGCCTACATCGAGGATCCCGACACCGACCTGGATGGCCTGATGGCTCACGTCAAGGGCCCCGACTTCCCCACGGGGGGCGTGATTCTCGGACGCGCGGGCATCCGCGATGCGTATGAGACCGGACGCGGTCGGGTCCGTGTTCAGGCCAAGGCCCACATCGAGCCGCTCAAGCAGGGCAAGGAGGCGATCGTCGTCACCGAGCTGCCCTTCATGGTCAAGAAGGGCGGTGACGGCGGTCTGATCCAGAAGATCGCCGATCTGGTGCACGACAAGAAGATCCCCGAGATCTCCGACCTGCGCGACGAGTCAGACAAGCGCGGCATGCGACTGGTGATTGAGCTCAAGCGCGACGCGATCCCGAAGGTCGTGCTGAACAAGCTCTACAAGCACACGCCGATGCAGAGCACATTCGGCGTGAACATGGTCGCGCTCGTCGACAACGTTCCGCGCACGCTGAACCTGAGGGCGATGATCCACAACTACGTCGCCCATCAGCGCGAGGTGATCGTCAGACGCACCAAGCACGAGCTGAGCGAGAAGGAGGCGCGCGCGCACATCCTCGAGGGACTGCTCGTCGCCCTGGAGAACCTGGACGCGATCATTGATCTGATCAGGGCCTCACGCGACCGCGAAGCGGCCCGCGAACAGCTCGTCGAGCGCTTCGAGCTGAGCGCCATCCAGGCGACCGCGATCCTCGACCTGCGCCTCTCCCAGCTGACGGCGCTCGAGGCGGACGCGATCAAGCAGGAGCACACCGACGTCACTGAGCGGATCGCCGAGCTGCGCGCGATCCTCGGCGACGAGAGCCGCGTGCTGGGCGTCATCAAGGAGGAGCTTTCGGAGATCGGGGAGCGCTTTGGCGATGAGCGCCGCACGGAGATAACCCACTCCGAGGACGAGATCGACATCGAGGATTTGATTGCCGATCAGCAGATGGTGATCACGATCACGAACACCGGCTACATCAAGTCGCTGCCGCTCGCCACCTACCGCCAGCAGCACCGTGGTGGACGCGGGATAACCGGAATGGACATGAAGGACGGTGACTTCATCGAGCACCTGTTCATCTGCTCGACACACGACTACCTGCTGTTCTTCACCAACCGCGGCAAGGTGTACCGCTCAAAGGTGTATGAACTGCCCGAGGCCTCTCGCACAGCGAAGGGAAGAGCGCTTGTGAACGTGCTCCCGCTGCGCGAGGGCGAGCGCGTGCAGTCTGTGCTGGCTACGCGCGATTACTCGGAGGGCAAGCATCTGCTTTTCGCGACCAGGCAGGGGATGGTCAAGAAGACCGAGTTCAAGCTCTACAACACCCCGATCAACGCGGACGGGATCATCGCGATCAAGATCCGCGATGACGACGAGCTCGTCGCGGTGCGGCGCACGGGCGGTGACGACGACATTTTGATGGTGTCGCGCTCGGGCCAGGCGGCGCGCTTCCACGAGTCTCAGGTCCGCTCGATGGGTAGGGACACCTCGGGCGTGAAGGGTATGAACGTCTCGCAGAAGGGCAACGCGGTGATCTCCATGGACGTCGCCCGTGACGACCAGGAGCTTCTCGTCGTGACCGAGAACGGCTACGGCAAGCGCACCGCGCTGGCCGACTATCCGCGCAAGAGCAGGGCAACCATGGGCGTCAAGACGATCACGCTCACCGACCGCAAGGGCGCGCTCGCCGGCGCGCTCGTGGTGCGCGAGCACGAGGAGCTCGTGTTCATCTCGAGCACGGGCATGGTTCAGCGCACCACGGTGCGCGGCATCAACCGCTATGGGCGCGCCTCGCAGGGCGTGCGTTTGATGAACCTGCGTGACGATGATGTCGTGAGTGCAGTCGCTGCCGTTGTCGACTCAGCGGAGGACACCGTCATACCCGACGCGGACGAGCCGATCTCCTAAGCGAATCTGCTCCTATCGTCACCAGCGTCCGCTACTCTGGATGGACCAGAGAAAGGAGGTGGTCCTAATCTTGAGTGACAGTTCTTACGGGACCCTGGAGGTGACCGGCCGCTAGGTCGGACAGGCTGGACCGCTTAGCGGAATCCAACCCGGGACACCCCGAGACGACCGCCGGCTCTGGTCCCTCCGGCTCAACTAGGTCGTATCGGATTTCCAGTCAGCGCTGTAGCTAGGGGGCGCCAGTCGAGGGCGCTCCCTAGCTTTTTCAGGCAGCCCGCGGTAGGTACTGGCGCCACGCAGCCGGAATGCTCGGGCTGGCGACTTGGATGAATATGCCGCTGTGTGGGATCTTCGGCGACCTGCGCGGATGCATGCCCGCCTGCTTGGGCAAGCGGTCTCCCTTACGACGGTTGCATGGTGCGCACGACGCCACAATGTTCTCCCAGCTCGAGGAGCCACCCTTGGAGCGCGGGATCACATGGTCGACGGTCAGGTTGGACCGCGAACCGCAGTACTGGCAGGTCCACTCGTCGCGCGCGAAGACCGCGCGGCGAGTGATTTTGCGCCGGTGGGCGTCGCGGGGGACGTGCACGTAGCTGACCAAGCGGATAACGACTGGTCGTGCGAGCGTCGAATGCTCCGAGTGGAGTTCCCACCTCCCGCGCTCGAGCAACTCGGCGCGCTCCTTGAGCAGCAGCACCACCGCACGCTTCACCGAACAGACGTTGATCGGCTCGTACGTTGCGTTCAGGACGAGCACCCGTCCGCCTACCGCGTTCAGCGGCGGCCTGAGTCCGCGTCGCCGGTACTCGGAAAACGACGCGGACCCCGATGGGACAGGGGGTACGGTGCTCTCCATGTGGTTGCGCCGGAGTGTAGCGTGAGCGGCCCCCGCCCGAGTCTGGTGATCTCACGCGGCTTGATAGGAACCGAGCACACGCACCACTTCACAGCGGCCTCGCAGGCCACCGATCGCCGCATCGATGCGCTCCTCGCCGACCGCGCCCTCCATGTCGAGGAAGAACATGTAGCGCCATGAGCGCTCACGCTGCGGGCGTGACTCGATCTTCGTCAGGTTGATCTCGCGGTCGGCGAACTCGCTCAGACAGCGCACCAGCCAGCCGGGATGGTCGGCACCTGGCCCCCAGAACACAAGCGACGTCTTCAGCGGTCGCGGCCCGGGCGGCGCGATGAGCGGCGCTTGGCCAGCGCCGTTTCTTGCCAACCACACGAAGCGCGTCTCGTTATCCGAGCGATCCTGGATACCTTCGCGCAGAACTTCGCATCCATAGATCTCCGCGGCCAGGCGCGTGCCGATCGCCGCCCAGCCGTGAGCTCGTGCCTCAGCGACCTGCCTGACAGCCTCGGCGGTCGAACTCGCGGCCCTGACGTGCGCGTGAGCAAGCTCGCCGCGCAAGAAGCGCGCGCACTGCCCCGGCACATGCGGGTGGGAGATCACCGTGTCGATCTCGGCTAGCTCAACTGGCTCGCTCGCGATCAAACAGTGACGGACTGCCAGCAGCGTCTCGCCAACGATCCTCGTGTGTACGCCGTCGCCGACGAGGGTGTCCAAGGTGACTGTCACCGACCCCTCGAGGGAGTTCTCGATCGGCACGAGCGCGAACTCGACCTCACCGCCGTCGACCGCCATCACGGCGTCGTAGATCGTTTCGCAGGCGACCGGCTCTACCGAGTCGGCTTGCGCACCCGCGATCAGGGCCTCCTCGCTGAAGGTTCCCTGCGGTCCTAGATAGGCGACACTGGGTCTCACGAGAACGTCGGTCAGCTCGGCTGATCCGGATCGTCCACCGAGGACGGCGAAAGCGCCAAGCGCACAGCCTCGGCCTCCTCGGGCGAGAACTCCAGTTCGCTCTGTCCGTCGCGCACGAGCTTGCCGTACACGCGCGCCTGGTCGCGGTGGTGGATGCAGGACAGAACGATCCCCGAGCGGTCGCTGTCGAGTAGGGCGATCGACATCGACTGGCGGCCCGAGAGCTCGTTGTAGGCGTCGTAGCGAACCAACGCGGTATGAGCGATCGCGCCCTGCAGATCGGACTCTGCTTGCGCTAGGCGCCCGTCGAGACGCAGCGCGATTTGCTCTACGTACTCTCGCAGCGAATCGAAGGCACCCTGCAGCTCATGCGCGTGGGCGATCAGGTCACGCGGCTCACGCTCGCCGAGAACAGCGCGCTGGTCCGCCCTGACTCGCCGCAGCGAGATCACGAGCGTTACGCAGACAGCCAGCGCCAGCAGGGCGACAGCGGCGGCTGCGATCGCAATGATGCCGGTGGTGTCTGTGATCGAGGCGCTCACCTGCCCCTAAGTTTGCCCACTCGCGGCTCGGGACGTCGCGCGGCGAGCGCCATAGCAGAGGTGGTTTCGCCTGGTTCGTGACGACGGAACGAGACGAGTCCACCTCGCTATTCGAAGACAACCAGATAAGTGCCTTCGTTGTTAGTGGTCACGTCCTCGCCCGGCACCTTCTCGATCTTGACTTCGAGCTTGGAGGCCTTACCGAGCGGCACCCCTTCCAAGGGGATATCGACGTTCACGGTCTTCCCAGGTTCGGTCGTGTTGATCGTGTGCGACTCGGTCTTGCTCTGGCCACTGCTGGTGACTTTCACGTCGACCTTGACGCCGTGCTCGATGTGTTCGCCGGAGTTCTTGACTTCGACCGTCAGCGTGGGAGTGGATCCCGCTTTGACGTGGTTCAGCGTTTCCGTAGATTCGGGTTCGAGCTTGACGCCGCCCACGCTCGCTCCAACGAGTTCGTGACCGTAGTTGCCCGGCGGGACCGATCCGTTTTCGGTTGGCGTTTGCCCGGTCAGCCGCTGCTGCACTGTGGTCGGATCAAGCCATCCGAGGTTCGGCAAGAAATGGCTAGCGGCAGTGCTCTGCGAGGTGACGCCGCTCGACCTCAGCTCCTGCTGTATCAGAGGAGCCACACGCTGGGAGTAGACGATGTCCGACGCCAGGAAGATCTCCATATCACCAGCGACTTCCGTGGTCGCGTTGGAGTTCTGGCCGCTGAGCGCGCTCGGAACGAGATTGGCGATCTTGGTGAGCGCCTCTTCGCGCAGATCGAGTACGAGCAAAAGGTAACGCTGGGCGGACTGCATGCTTGAGGGTACGCTCAACGCCTTGGCGTTTGCGGCCTGCGTCTGAGCTTGCTGGCGGTATTCGTTGATGCGCTGCTCCACCTGTTGGGGGGTGCTTCCAGAAGCGCCCCCCAGAGCGCTGAACAACCCGCGAGAGACTTGGCTGTCGGATTCGCCGACGATCTGGCTGACCTGCTGGTTGTACGTTTCGAGCGCCTGCTGCGAGCGGCTTTTCAAGCAGCCGCCAATAATCAGGATGATCAGGATCAGAAGCGCCAGCCCGACTCCAAAGGCGATCCGCCTGCGGACCATCAGCGTGTGCTGATCAGCCGCCACGTGAGAACGGGCGTGCTGCGCCGGCCGCGGCCGCGGGGGATTGCGTGGAGGTCTCGGGGGCGACGAGGCCGTCTCGTCGTCGTCATCAAAGAACGACAAAAGATGTTCCTTGCAGGGATTTGAGGAAAGGGTGCTGCTGTTGCAGCCCTAGTATGACTGCAGGCTCAGATACTGAGATGCTTGCAATTTCTCGGTCAATGCGAGGTTTTAGCCGAAAGCGGCAGGGAAAAGGCACCTGAACGCGAACGCGCAGACGGTGGATTCTCTGCAAACTGTCGCCTACGGCGGCTCCGAGCGCAGACGCAGGGCGCCTCCCGCGCGGGAGCAGATCGCCGCTGGCGACCAGGGCGAGACTCTGCTCGGGCGCTATCGCCTGATCGAACACCTTGGCAGCGGCGGCTTTGCCGCGGTGTGGAGAGCCCATGACGAACGACTGGATCGCGAGGTCGCACTCAAGCGTATTCCGCTGCCGGCGGACCGCGACATGGGTCGTGCCCAACGGGAGGCCAAGGCCACGGCCCGCCTGTCGCACCCCGCGATCGTCGCGCTCTTGGAAGCGCATCCCGGCCCGGGCGAGTTCTATCTCGTCTCCGAGCTAGTCGACGGCGACACGCTCAGGGACTTGATCGCCGAAGACGCGCTCTGCGACCAGGACATCCTTGAGATAGGCCTCGCGCTCACGGCGGCCCTCGAACACGCCCACGCCCGCGGCGTCATTCACCGGGACGTCAAGCCCCAAAACGTTCTCGTGCCCGCCAGGTCGTCGAGCGACACCACTATCGCCAAGCTCGCGGACTTCGGCGGAGCGAGCCTGGTCGGGGAAGAGGCGCTCACGCTGACCGGCGACGTGCTGGGCACGCTCGCCTACATGGCACCCGAGCAAAGCGAAGGCCTGCGAGCGGGCCCGCAGGCTGACCTCTACTCGCTGGCGCTGCTGTTGTATGAGGCGTTCACCGGCGCCAACCCTGTACGGGGTGCAACTCCGGCCGAGACCGCACGCCGCCTAGGCCAGCCGATCACGCCCCTGCGGCGGGAGCGCGCCGACCTGCCGCTGACTCTGAGCGACACCCTCGGGCGTGCGCTCGACCCGGACCCCGCTAGGCGCGGGACCGTGGCGCAACTGCACGCCTCCTTGGAGGACATCGCTGGCGAGCTCGCCGGAGCGCCTGCCCAGAAGACCGGCGGCGCTCGCAGAGCACCGCAGCAGGCAGCCCCGCTGCTCTCATATCCGCGGCGGGAAAGGTCGGCGGATTTCGGGGAGCGGCCCCGCCCGCGCTGGTATGCGCTGCCCCGGGTCTGCTGGTGGGCGAGTGCCGTAGGACTCATCGGCTGGCAGCTAGCTGTCGGTCACGCGGGAGTCGCTCTTCTCTTCAGCGCCGGCGCGCTGCCGCTCCTGGCCCTACCACGGCGCAGCACACCGGGATTTCTCATCGGCGCGCTTGCCCCCGCCTTCGGGTTCGTAGGGCTCGCCGGGGCATGCCCAGCTGTCTTCGGCCAGGCTTCGCGCTGGCGCTCGCGCGCCTACCTCGCAGCGCTCGGCTACTGGTGGCTAGAGCTAGCCGAGCCGCTGAGTCCTCATCGCTTGTGGCTTGGCGTTCCCCCTGACAGCCTGTCTAGAGGTGCCTGGGAGGGATCGGTGCAGCTAAGCGCGGTACACATCATCTACCCACTGCTGGGGCTTGGCGTTGTCTTCGGGTGCGTGCTGTGGGCCGGCGCGTGCACCGTTCTGCCGTGGATCGTGCGTGGCCGCAGCGCCGCCGTGGATATGGTCGCCGCGACCCTATGGGCGGGCGCCCTGGCCCTAGGCGAGTATCGGCTGGCCCACAGCTTCACGGGCCATTCCCCGGCGACTACGCCACACGGCCTGATCGTTTCGGCGATCGCCTGCGGGATACTCGCAGTCGGCGCGCGCGCTATCAGGACGCCGCTCTGACATAGCATGGATCGGGCCGAGCCTCTCGCCGGCTGCCGCGGCAGCTAGAAGTCATAGAGTGCTCGAGCCGCAGGATCCCAGAGATCGGTAGCAATGAACATCTTCAGGACAGTTGAGAGCAAGCTGGCTGGCCTCCTCGAAGGCGGCTTCGGTCGCATGTTCCGCTCCGAGGTGCGACCCATGGAGATCGCTCACAAGCTCGTCCGCGAGATGGACGAGCACCGCACCTCGTCCGTAACCCGCGTCTACGTCCCGAACGAGTACCTAGTGTGGTTGTCGCCGGAGGATCGCGCCCGCTACCAGCAGGTCGAGGATGAAGTCATCGATGAGCTGTGCGCGTACCTGCTCGAGCACGCTAGACGCGAAGAGCTTACGCTCGCATCACGGCCGGTGATCACATTCAACACCGACGAGCAGCTCTCGCTCGGCGAATTCGGTATTCAGGTCAGGATGGTCCACGAAGAGGACGACGACAGCGGCGAGCTACGCCAGGCAGAACATGGCCATACGATGATCTACAGCGCGGCCGCGCGCTTTCGCGGCGCGAGCGAGCAACCGGAACGCGAACAGCAACGCGCGTTCGTTCTGGCTGACGGCAAGCGCTTGGTGGTTCCCCGCAGAGGCGCGACCGTAGGCCGCAGTCGCAACTGCGACATCGTTCTGGATGACGTCGGCGTCTCACGTCAACATGCGAAGGTGATCCGTTGGGGCGAGAGCTGGGCGATCGAAGACCTGGGCTCGACCAATGGCCTGCATGTCAACGGGAGCACCGTCTCAGAGCCTCGCGAGCTACAAGACGGGGACCGTATCCAGCTCGGCAACACAGAGATCGTCTTCCAGCTCAGATGAACACGCTCGCACCTGTATCGGTAGCGTTGAAGTTCGGCTTCTTGCTCGTCCTCTACCTCTTTTTGCTATGGGTGGCGCGCAGCGCATTTCGCGACCTGCGCGGGCGAGAGCTAGGCAACTCGAATGCGGCTGGGCCACCGATGGACGCCACCGGCCTTCACTCTGCCTCAGCGCCGCTGCGGTCCGACATCTCAAAGCAGACACCGAGATTGACCGTCGAGCGCGCACCCGGCCACGAGCCCGGAATGATCTACGACCTCGAGGGCGAGGTCGTGCTCGGGCGCGGGAACCAGGCCGAGATAAGACTCGAGGATCCCTTCGCCTCATCCCAGCACGCCCGGATCTACGAGCAGGGAGGCATCTTCGCGATCGAAGACCTCCGCTCGACCAACGGCACCTATCTCAACGAGGAGCAGCTCGAGAGCCCCCGCCCCTTGCATTCCGGCGATCGGGTGCGCATCGGTGACAGTGAATTTACCTTCGAGGTCGATTGACATGCTACGCGTAGCTGAGCAGCATGCGGCCACCGATACAGGCCGCCAGCGCCCGGCCAACGAGGACGCTCTGTTCGTCCGCACGCCGCTATTCGTGGTGGCCGATGGCATGGGGGGAGCACAAGCCGGCGAGGTCGCCTCACGCACCGCCGTCGATGCGTTCCGTGAAGGCCTGGGAGACGACGCCCGGCGCGACCCAGAGGGAAGCCTCACCGCCCGTGCGCTCGAGGCAAACGCGCGCATACACGAGCTCTCTCAGAGCAACCCCAAGCAGGCAGGCATGGGCACGACGCTGACGGCTGTGTATGTCGGTGAGCAGGACGTCTCGATCGCCCACGTCGGGGACAGCCGGGTGTACTGCCTGCGTGACGGCGAGCTCGAGCGGCTCACCGACGATCACTCGCTGGTGGACGAGTTGATGCGCCAAGGCAAGTTGACGCCCGAGGAAGCCGAAGAGCATCCGCAGCGCTCGATCATCACCCGGGCACTCGGGCCAGAACCCACTGTCGAGGTCGACACGCGCTCCTACCGCGGACGCGCACGCGATGTCTATCTGCTGTGCAGCGACGGCCTGACAACGATGCTGCAAGAGAGCCAGATACGCGAGCTGCTGATAGGGCACGACCGCCTGCGCGACGCCGCCGAGACGCTGCTGCGCGCCGCAAACGAAGCGGGCGGTCGCGACAACATCACCGTCGTGCTCTTCCGCCTAGAGGAGGTAGATGGCGCAGCCGAGTCGGGCCTCACAGCACACCACACGCTGACGAACTTCGCCAGCCAGGACACGGAGCTCGCCGCGGGGGCCGCCTCCGAGCGGGGCGTTGTGGGCGTTGTACGTCGTGCTCCCCGCAGGCCGCCGGCCCAGCGGCCCCTCGCGCGGCGGACTGTGTGGCGGCGGCGCCTGCGCGTCCCATTGGCGCTGCTGATCGTGCTCGGCGTGCTGGCGGCCGGAGCCTACCTGGCCATTCAGTCCGTGTACTTCATCGCGACCAACCAGCGCGGGCTGGTCACCATCTACTCCGGCCTGCCCTACACGCTGCCGGGCAAACTGAACCTGTATAGCCAGCACTACGTATCGGGCGTGCCAGCGTCGACCATCCCGCCGACGCGCAGGCGCTCGCTGCTGAACCATTCGCTTCGCTCTGAAAGCAACGCCGCGCAACTAGTGCGCAGCCTCGAACAAGGGCAGCTGGAGCGCTAGCCGCCAACCCGATGAACCGCCCGATCGTCCGCCTCTACGCCCTCGTCGTGCTGCTGTTCGCACTGCTCGTGGCGTTCACCTCACGCTGGACGGTCTTCGAAGCCTCAACGCTGCGCGACAACCATTTCAATGTGCGCAAGCTGCTGGAGCAGAAGCGCATCGAGCGTGGCGAGATCACCACCGAAGACGGGACGGTGCTCGCCCGTAGCAAGCCCGCCGGGGAAGGGACATACGAGCGCATCTACCCCACACGCGAACTTTTCTCCAACGCGATCGGGTACGCATTCGTGGAAACCGGTCAGACCGGGCTCGAGACCGATCGTGACCATCTTCTCTCCGGCGAAACGCAGGAATACGTGCAGGCGATCCTCGACCAGTTGCAGGGTAAGCGCCGGCAAGGGGACAATGTGATCACGACACTCGACCCCAAGGCGCAACTCGTGGCCGCCAAAGCGCTCGCCGGCCACGAAGGAGCAGTGGTGGCACTCGACCCGCGCAGCGGAGCGGTCAAGGTGATGGCCTCCTCGCCGGGCTTCGATCCCAACCGCGCGAGCTCGCTCTCAGGACTCAAGCAGCTGAACGCTAGCGCGGGGTCCCCTCTGGTCAACCGCGCCACGCAATTCGGGTACGCGCCAGGATCCTCGTTCAAGATCGTCACCGCGACTGCCGCGATCGACACGGGCAGCTTCAGCCCGTCCTCCACACTCAGCGGCCGCAACGGGATCGTCGTCTCGGGCGTGCCGCTGAACAACGACAACAACGAGACTTTCGGCCAGATAACGCTCACCGAAGCGTTGGCTCACTCGGTCAACACGGTGTGGGCACAAGTGGCCGAACAGCTCGGCAAGCAGACGCTAGCCCGCTACATGGAACGGTTCGGCTTCGACCACAAGCCACGACTTGACTATCCCTCGAGCGAGATGTCGAGCAGCGGCGAGTATCTCGCAGGCAGGCTGATCCGGCCGACCAGCCCTGAAGTGGACGTCGGCCGCATGGGGATCGGGCAAGACAAGCTCCAGGTGACGCCCCTGCAGATGGCAGAGGTCGCGGCGGCCGTCGCGGATCGAGGCAGGCTGATGGCGCCGCATCTGACGCAGAAGATCGTCGACCCAGAAGGCAGGATCGTCGAACAGATATCTCCGAGCGTGCAGGCGGTCGTGATGAAGCCCTCGACGGCGTCCGCGGTCACGCAGATGATGGAAGCAGTCGTCAAAGAAGGAACCGGCACCTCTGCGCAGATTCCCGGTGTCGCAGTTGCTGGCAAGACCGGCACAGCCGAGACCCAGATTGGCGCCGCTATCAACAATGTCTGGTTCATCGCCTTTGCGCCTACCAGCGCCCCACGAGTGGCGATCGCGGTGACCTTGAAGGGCGTGCCAGGTCAGGGCGCGTCGTTCGCTGCCCCGGTCGCCAGAGAAGTCATGGAAGTGCTGCTGCATGATTGAGCCTCAGACGGTTATCGACAACCGCTACAAGGTGATCTCACGCATCGGCTCAGGCGGGATGGCCGATGTCTATCTCGCTGAAGATCAGCTGCTGGGCCGCAAGGTCGCGGTCAAGGTTCTTCACCGCCGCTTCGTCGAAGACCAGGAATTCGTCGAGCGCTTCCGCCGCGAGGCGTCGAGCGCGGCATCGCTATCTCACCCCAACGTGGTCTCGATCTTCGATCGCGGCGAGTGGAACGGGACCTACTACATAGCGATGGAGTACCTGCCTGGCCGCTCGTTGAAGGCGCTAGTCGCGGAACACGGCCCGCTCGATCCGGCCGTGGCCACCGACATCGTCATCCAAATCCTGCAGGCGGCCCGCTTCGCACACCGCCAGGGGATCATCCACCGCGATCTCAAGCCGCACAACGTGATCCTCGACGAGGAGGGCCGTGCAAAGGTGACCGACTTCGGCATCGCCCGCGCCGGCGCCTCGGACATGACACTCACCGGTTCGATCATGGGCACCGCCCAGTACCTCTCACCCGAGCAGGCACAGGGAAGGCCGGTAAGCGCGGCATCCGACCTGTACGCGATCGGCATCGTGCTGTACGAGCTGTTGACCGGGCGGATTCCCTTCGACGGCGAGACCGCGGTGAGCATCGCGCTCAAGCAGGTGTCGGCGCAGCCACCGGCGCCTAGCTCGATCAACCCGCTGGTCCCGCCAGCACTCGACGCGATCGTGGCGCGCGTGCTAGCCAAGAACCCCGCCGAGCGTTTCACCAGCGCAGAGGAATTCATCGAGGCGCTCGAGCAGGCGGGCCAGGATGGCTTTCAAGAGCGGCGCCAAACCACTGTGCTTCCGACACCAGCGACCGTCGCCACACATCCAGCCAACGGGGTTCTCCCCGGCAAACGGCGACGGCGCAGCCTGCTGATCGGCGGCGCCGCGCTGCTCGCCGCTCTGATAGCCGGCGCGCTGCTGCTGCTGTTCGCCGATACCAGCCGCGTGAGAGTCCCAGACGTCCTTGGCGTGTCACGCGCGGCCGCCGATGCACGCCTGCGGGAAGCCGGGTTGACGCCCAGTTTCACGCAAAGCTCCAACTCGACTGTCGCCAACGGCCTTGTGATCAGCACCTCTCCCCACGTGGCGAGCCTCGTCAAAAAAGGCTCGCGGGTGCGGGTCGTGCTGTCCACCGGACCGGGCAGCGCTTCGGTCCCCGACGTGTCCAAACTGCGGCGCGAGGACGCACTGCGGACACTCTCACACGATGGTTTCAAACCCAAGTCCGAAACCCAGGCAAGCTCCTCCGTCAAGGCTGGGATCGTGATCTCGACCGAACCGCCAGCGGGCACCGTGGTGCAGTTGGGCAGCCCGATCACCGTGCTCGTCTCCAGCGGACCAGCTAAGGTCAGCGTGCCGGGCGTCACAGGCGAAAGCCAGCAGGCGGCCGAAGCGGCACTCAGCGCAGCTTCGCTGAAGGTCGGCCTCATAACCCCCCAGCAAACGACGAGTAAGCCAGCCGGGACCGTGCTCTCCCAGTCACCCGAACACGGCGCGATGGTGCTGCCAGCAAGCGCCGTGAACCTCACGGTAGCCCAGGCCCCACAGGAAGCGGCGGTTCCCAACGTGCTTGGCCAGGAAGCAGCCGCGGCGGCAGCCGCGCTTGAAGGCGCCGGGTTCAAGGCAAAGACAGTCACGTTGCCCGTCAGCGACACCACCAAGGTGGGCTTGGTGGTCGAGCAGAACCCTCACGCTGGCAACAAGGCGCGCCGCGGATCGACAGTTACGCTGGCGATCGGGGTAGCCGAACCGCAGCAGACGACCTCGACCACCACAACGACGCCGCCACCAGCAACCCCGAACCCGCCGGCGACCCCAGCTCCAGGCCAGTGAGCGAGCCGCAGCGCTTGACTATCGCCCTCCTCGCCGGGGGGCGCTCCTCCGAGCACGAGATATCGCTGGCCTCCGCCCGGGCTGTTCGCGCGGGGCTGCTGGCAGGTGGGCACGAGGTGCTCGCAGTGACGATCGCGCGCGACGGCAAGTGGCTGTATGACGGAACGCCGCTGAGCATTTGCCCCGGCGAGGGGCTGCTAGGAGCCGACGTCGCTTTCCCTGTCCTACACGGCCCGTTCGGGGAGGACGGCACGGTGCAGGGGGCGCTTGAGATGCTCGACGTCGCGTATGTCGGCGCGGGCGTCAGCGCATCGGCGCTGTGCATGAACAAGGTCCTCTTCAAGGACCTGATGTCTGCCGAGGGTATACCGCAGGTGGACTATGAGGGCGTGAGCGAGGCGCGCTGGCGTACAGATCGCGAGAGAATCGAGCAAGAGCTCTCCCGCCTGGGACTGCCGGCGTTTGTGAAGCCGGCGCACCTGGGCTCCTCGGTCGGCATCGTCAAGGTGACGCACCGCGACGAGCTGGCGGTCGCGCTCGACGCGGCATTCACCCACGACGCGCTGGCAATCGTCGAGGCGGCGTCTAGCGGAGTGGAGGTCGAGTGTGCCGTACTCGGCGTTCTGAGCCAGCAGCAGACGCCGCCTGGCGCCGCCGCGCTCGCCTCGGTGCCAGGGCAGATATGCCTGCACGGCGACTGGTATGACTACAGCGCCAAGTATGAGCCCGGCGGCATGGAGCTGCTCGTTCCCGCAAAGATCTCTGCGCAGCTACACCAACGGGTGCAGGATCTGGCGATCGAGGTCTTCACGGCGAGCGGCTGCGAAGGCCTCGCGCGCGTGGATTTTTTCGTCGGCGGCGAGCAGGTACTCGTCAACGAGCTCAACACAATGCCCGGCTTCACTCCCACGAGCGTCTACCCCAAGCTCATCACAGCCTCAGGAATCGACTACACGGAACTAGTCGATCGGCTTTGTCGCCTGGCGCTCGAGCGCCATCGGCGGCGGGCAGCCTACCGATACTAAGAGGTCAAGCACCGCAGCTGGTGCTCGCCCCGGACGGTCAGGCGCAAAATACAGCGCTACCTGAACAGGGTCATTTCAGAGATCTCGGCGGCGACTGCCGGTGCTTCGGTGCTCGGCTGCAGCCTGGTGATCCAAACCAGGTAGTAGCGAAAGCGAGTCCCCTGCGTGTTCAGTGGAATATCGGTCCGCGAACCGATGGCGCGCGGCTTTGAGAGCTGCCTCCAGCCTCGCTGCGCCAAGCTCGCGGATTGGCCAAACGGCAAGCGACTGAATTCGCTTGCCGCATAAATAGCGGCTTGGAATCCCGGCGTGGGCGTCTGAATGGCGATCGCTCGCGCGGCTAGCCCAGGTTGGGCGTCGAGGTAGATGCCAACCCCGGGCTTCCCAAGGTTGCCGCCCACATAGTGCTCTGTGCTCCAGGAAGTGCCGGGGTCACCATCGATTACGTTGGAGTCTTCATCGGGGTGCTCGGGCGTGTTCCCGAACGGGTTGTAGTCGTGTGCGGCGGCCTGCCCCAGCGTCACGGCCTGTAGGTGTGGTGGAGAGAGCACGTCTGACCCGAGTCCCCCACCACGATGGGTGCTGTTGGCGATGAACAACAGCGCCGCCCCCACGAGCACAGCGACGAGCGTCAGCGCTATAGGCCAAGGGATGCCGTGGCGCAGATGCCAGGGAACGCGGTGGCGCATATCGGCTGGCAGTGTGCGCAGCACCGTGGTGACCTCGCCCGTCGCCTGCCCCGAGCGAGATGTCTCGATCGCCAGCGCCTGCTCGAGCTCAGTGACCATGCTCGCCATGTCCGGATAGCGATCCGCGAGGTCCTTCGCGGTGGCACGGTCGACGATCGACGCGGTCGCGGCAGAGACATCAGGGCGAAGCACCTGCAGGTCGGGCAGCTCCTCGCGCACATGCCGCATCGCGACCGCGACAGGGCTCTCGCCGGTAAAAGGCACCTGCCCCGTGAGCATCTCGAACAGAACGATCCCCAGCGAGTAGATATCCGACTGGCCCGTGACGGGCTGGCCCAGCGCCTGCTCTGGCGACACATAGTCGGTGGTTCCCAGCACGCGTCCGTCCACCGTCAACCCCTGCTCGGTGAGGGTGCGCGCAATGCCGAAGTCGGTGATCTTGGCGTCCCCCTCGACGCTGAGCAGGACGTTCTGGGGCTTGACATCGCGATGGACGATCATGTGGTCGTGCGCCGCCCCGAGGGCGCGCGCTATCTCGATCGCATAGGCAAGCGCCTGGGTCGTCTGCATCTCCCCGTCGCGGCGAATCCGCTGCTTAAGCGTCTCGCCCTCCACGTACTGCAGCACGATGTAGGAAGCTCCGTCGTCATCGCCGGCGTCGATCACCGTGACTATGTGGGGATGGCTCAGCTGGGCCACGGCCCGCGCCTCTCGCCGGAAGCGCTCGAGTTGATCCACGTCTGCGGCGATGTCGCGGTGCATCAGCTTGATCGCGACATCGCGTTCGAGCACCGTGTCAAAAGCGCGGTAGACCGTGGACATCCCGCCGTGGCCAATCTTCTCCTCGAGCCGGTAGCGCCCTCCGAGCAGCGTGCCCAGCGGAGTTGTGCTCATTGCTGACGCCTAGCCCTCTGGACGGCTATCCGCATGGCATATCGAGACCGGTGAGTCATCCGCTTGCATTGTGCGCAATAGCAGTCACTGTCAAATATTCACCAGTCGAGCTTAGTTGCCTTCCGCGGCGAACGCCGAACCTTCCCGCAAGCCACCCCTGGCGCCGGCTGCTCGCTCGCGACGTTTCAGCCAGCAAGCCACGGGTTCTCTTAGCCGAAGCCGTGCGGGCTGCTCACCGGCCGGACGCTTTACGTGCCCTGATTGTGAATAGCACAAGCAGCCCCAGGCCCAGTCGGTAAAGCGCAAACGGGGCCAGGGGACGCGCTTTACCGGGGCGCAGGAGCCTGCAACTCAAGCCGGTCGAGAGGAAGGCAGCCGTGGCTGCAGGGACAAGCTGCCCGCGGACATCTATCTGTGTCCGCCCGTCGAGGACGCGCTTCGCGCGCAGCGCGCTCGCGCCCAGGATCACAGGCAGCCCAGCCTCCCACGAGAGCCGTTCCGCCTCCCCGCGTGAAAATCCCCGCGCACGAGCGACTGTGAGCGTGACGCCCGCTCGCGACACTCCCGGGATGAGGGCGGCGGCCTGGGCTACACCCAAGAGGAGCCCGTCCACCGCGCCAGCCGAGCGTGCAGCCCGGTGAGTGGGACCGCACATGTCCGCGCCAGCCATTGCACCCGAGCTCACGAGCAGCGCGATCGAGATCGGCAGTGGCGCGCTCAACCGTCGCTCGATCGGCTGCTCGCAGAAATAGCCGACCAGCGCCGCTGGCGCCGAGGCCTGGGCGAGTACCGCCACGCGCCTGAACGTGAGCCCGCGCAGCATCTGCGAGACCTCGCGCCTTGAGCTGATGGTCAATGCCGCCAAGGCGCCGGCGTGCAAGGCAACCTCAAAGGACTTACGCGCCTGTGGGTCTAGCTGGTCGTAATCCCACCCGGCTAGCCACGCAAGCAACACGGTGTGAGCCGAGGATGAGATCGGCAACAGCTCGGATGGACCATGAACCAAGCCCAGCGCAACCGCCTGCCCCAACGACAGGTTGCTGCTGGTCGGTTGCGTTCGCCGGGGGCGGGTCACGCGCGCTCGGTAGGCGGCGGGCCGTACGCTGACTCTCATGGAAAAGCTCGGGAGAGCCTCAGCTAGCGTCGGATGCGGTGCCAGCGCCGGGGGTCGCCTCTGCCGCCTGTACCGCCAGCGCTAGCTGCCTGCGCCTTCGCACCAAGAAATACACAAGCCCTAGCGCGATCAGGACAACCAGCCCATAGTCGACGTACTCGAAGCCCTTACGCACGCTGGTCCAGTCCCTACCGACCGCCTGGCCGGCGAACGCCAACGCCAGAACCCACGGGAGCGAGCCGATCAGGGTGAGCGCGTTGAAGCGCACGAACGGCATCCGTGCCACTCCCGCGGGGAGCGACACGAACGCGCGTACGAGCGGGATTATCCGCCCGAACAGCACCACGCTCTGCCCGTAGCGTTGAAACCATTGGTCGGCGCGTTCGATCTGCGCCGGGCCCATGTGGAACTTCGCGCCATGCCGTTCCAGCAACTCCAACCTCCCGCCACGACCAACCGCATAGGCCACCCACGAGCCGGCCAGGGTCCCGAGCAGGCCAGCTAGGACGATCCCCGTCATCGTCAGGTGGTGATGAGCGCCGCTCGAGGTGTGGTCCGCGACCGCGAAACCAGCGAACAGCATCACCACCTCGGACGGTATCGGGATGCACGCCGAGCTGATCGCCATCAGCACGAATATGCCGGGCAGGCCGGCGTCGCGCACGAAGTGCGCGGTTGCGTCAACTAGCGATCCGGTGATCGAGGCGACGATCAGCATCCCAGCAAACGATACCTGCACCCTGTCCGGTCTTGGCGGCATGAACGTTTTCTCACCGCCCTGCGCCTGGCCGCCGCGCGCTACCGTGCTGGCGATGCGCGTCTGGATCGACCTCACCAACAGCCCCCACGTGCTCGTGATGGCCCCTGTGATCAGGTGCCTACGTGAGGACGGCCACAGCGTGGATGTCACCGCCCGCGACTTTGCACAAACCTTGGATCTGCTCGAGCGCTTCTCGATTCCCCACACAGCTATCGGTCGTCACCGCGGCGAGCGTCTAACGGCGAAGGCCGAGGGCCTGCTAGAGCGCTCGCTGGCGCTCGTGCGCTGGGCGCGAGCGAGCCACCGTGCCGCCTCTCACCGCTTCGACCTCGCGTTGGGCCATGGCTCGAACGACATCTCGGTAGCCGCTCGCATGCTCGGCATCCCGTCCGCGACCATGTTCGACTACGAGTTCGCCGCCGTCCAGCATCACATCAACTGCCGCTTGGCGAAGATCGTGGTGGTGCCCGATGCGATTCCGCCCGAGCGCCTGGATCGCTACGGCGCGCGCGGGAAGGTGCGTACGTACGCAGGCCTGAAGGAGGAGTACTACATGAGCGCCTTCGAGCCGACCACGGACGTGCTGGTGGAGCTCTCGCTGGACCAGCAGCGACCGATCGCGGTCGTTCGCACCCCGCCTCAGGTGTCTCTGTACCACCGCTTTCAAAACGACCTTTTCCCCGCCGTACTTGACCGTGTCAGGCTCGCGGCCTCTGAGCACGGCCTGCAGCCGGTGCTGCTGCCGCGCACCACCGAGCAACGCGAGCAGCTTAAGCGTGTCAGTGAGTTCATCGTCCCTGAGCGGGCGATCGATGCCCAATCACTGATCTATCACGCAGACGTGGTCATCTCCGCCGGGGGCACGATGAACCGTGAGGCCGTGGCGCTCGGTACACCGGTTTTCACCACCTTCGAGGGACGCCTCGGAGCGCTCGACGAACAACTCATCAAGGAGCGCCGCTTGCGGCGGCTCGAGAGCCCGGACGACCTGGGCGAGGTGCTCGCCCACAAACGTGAACGTTCATCGAGCGCGGCGCGCATGCGCCGTGATCCGCGGCTGATGATGAACCTACTGCTAGCCGCAGCCGAGAGCTGAGCGGCGCAACTTGTGTTGTGAGTGCGCCCTGGGCGCACATGACGCTTACAATTCCGGCAATGCGCCGACGTATTCGCTCGGCGGCCTTCCCGCTTCATCGGCACGCTATGCCGCAGGTTGCCACCGACGGGATCCTGGTCGCGCTCGCATACTACCTCGCCTTCAGGCTGCGCTTCGACAACGGCCCAACCGGCCACTATGCCCAACTACTCGACCGAACGATCTGGTGGGTCCTGCCGGGCGGCATGCTTGTGCTCCTCTTCTCGCGGGTCTATGAGCGCCGCTGGCGCTATGCCAGCCAACGCGACTACGAGGCCGTGCTACGAGGAGTGATCGCGATCGCCGTGCTCACGGCCGTAGGCATCGAGGTGCTTCGACCGGTGCATGCGTACCCCCTCCTCACAGCACCGCTGCAACATCCTCATCGCGGTGCGATCGCGGTGGGATTGCCGAATGGCGTGATTGTCCTGTTTGGCCTCCTCAGCCTAGTGTTTCTATGTGGCGCGCGGATGATCGCTCGAGCTCTACACGAGCGCCGCCCGCTAGAGGCTTTCCGCGCGAGCGCCAAGGAGGCACGCAGTGTCCTGATCGTAGGCGCGGGCGACGGCGGTCGCTTGGTTCTACGCGAGATCACTCGCAACCGCGAGCTGGGCCTGAACCCCGTTGGCTTCCTCGACGACGATCCCCGCAAGCGGGGGCTGAGGATCGACGGCGTACGCGTCCGAGGCGATACTCAGGGAGATTTGCCTCGCATACTCGATGCGTCAGAGCCAGATGAAGTGATCATCGCGATCCCATCGGCTCCGGGCTCAACCCGAGCGAGGGTGGTTCGTGAGTGCCGCACGCGCGGGATACCAGTCCGCACGTTGCCGACGGTGTTTGAGCTACTGCAAAGTCGCGGCACGCTCACTCGCCAGGTGCGCGAGGTCCGCGTCGAGGACATCCTTGGGCGTGAGCCGGTTCACATGGAGCTCGACCGTGTCGGCGCGTACCTAGCTGGCGAGACTGTGCTGGTGACAGGCGCAGGCGGATCGATCGGCGCTGAGCTGTGCCGCCAGATAGCACGCGTGGGCCCGCGGCGAATCGTGCTGCTCGACCACGCCGAGGACAATCTCTTCGCAATCCAGCGCGAGCTGGAATACGACCGGCACGTACAGTCCTCGATGCTGGCGACAGTGCTCGCGGACTGCAAGGAGGAGGAGCGGATCAGGGAGATCTTCGCCCAGCACCATCCGACGATCGTCTTTCACGCAGCCGCCTACAAGCACGTCGGCTTGATGGAGTCGAATCCGGTGGAGGCCGTGCGCAACAACGCGATCGCCACACGCGTGGTCGCTCACATCGCTGGCGAGGCGCAAGCAGTGCATTTCTTGCTGGTATCGACCGACAAGGCCGTTGCACCAGCCACGGTCATGGGCGCGTCCAAGGCACTGGCTGAGTACGCGCTAGAGGCCGCGAGCGCGCGCTTCCCCAAAACACGCTATGCGGCGGTTCGCTTCGGCAATGTGCTCGGCTCCTCTGGCAGCGTGGTGCCGATATTCCGTCATCAGATCGCACAGGGTGGGCCGGTCACGGTCACCGACGAGCGTATGGCGCGTTATTTCATGACGATCCCCGAGGCGGTGCAGTTGATCATCCATTCCGGCTCGCTGCCCGCAAGCGGAAAGGGAGCGGACGTGTTCGTACTGGAGATGGGCGAACCAGTGAGGATCCTTGACCTTGCGAAGACGATGATCGAGCTCTCTGGACTGAAGCCCGGGGAGGACATTCACATCGAGATCGTCGGACGACGGCCAGGCGAGAAGCTAGGAGAGGAACTCTTCAACACCCACGAGCGCCCGCAGCCTACGCCGATCGAGAAGATAATCCTCGCCGAGCGAGAGCCGCTCGCGCCCGAGGTGGTCGAGGACATGTTCGCCGAAATCAATCTGCTCGTACTGGAGGGCGATGCGGCCGCATTGGCGGCCAAGGTTTCGCAGCTCTCCGCGACCCGTGCTGCAAGGTCGCCTGAGCGCCTCCTACACTCGGTGGACTCATGACCGTCTCTCCGCTCGCTTTCTCGCTCACCAGCTCCTTCACGCAGGTCGGCGCCGTCGCGGGCCTCGCTGCCCTGCTAGGGATCGCAATCCTCGCGCTGCTCGTCTTCTCCCAGGCGAGGGAGATCAAGCGCTTGCGGGAGTGGGCTGGTCGCGCACCGGAGCGCTCCGCAGAACTCGAGCAACGCTTGAGCTCTGCGCCCGCTGTGCGAGCTCAGCCGCTTGGCGGCACTCGACCGGCGCCCAGGGCGACCCCTGTAAACGTGCGTGCGACGAGCACCAGCGAGCAGGCCAGCCGCGTTGCGCCAGCAGCCTCGATTCTCGCCGCCGAGGCTACAGTCCCCACTGCGCAGGCTCACGCGCCAGTGGCCCAGGCACCACCGGGCACCGCGCCCCCGCTCGAGCAGGCCTCCAGCCCGCAGGCTAGTCCGACCGCAAACGAACGTGAGACGACTGCAGAGACGACCGCTGCTGCTGGCGCACAAGCCGATACGAACCCGCCCAATCCAAGCCCTACCAGCCAACCAGCCGGTGAAGCGCCCGCAGCAGCCCCAGCACCTCCGCCCGAGCAGGATGCAGACACGCAGGATGAGCAGGCGCAGGCGGAGACAAAAGAGGCCGCTCCCGCGCCGACAGTTGAGCCAGTCTCACAGAGCCCGCAGCCGGCACCGCTAACCGCCGCCGCAGCCGCGAGGAGCGCGAGACCGCCTTTGCCGCCAGCTCCGAGCAGGCCTGCATCGCCCGGCGGCGAGCCCGGCAAACAGCCGGCGGCGACTGTTCCCAGCGGTCAGCCCATGCCAGCGCGGCGCACTGCGGCTCCCGCAATCGACCCGCCACGCGGGACGGCCGCGAGCCGACCCGCCGAGCAGTTCGCCGGACGCCGTCCACCGGCAGTGGGCTCCGCCCAACGCGGCGCATACAAGCATCTCCGCGACGAGCCGGCACGCGCAAGGAGACCCCGCAGGATCGGGGTCTTCGCGGCAGTGATCGTCGTTGTAGTGGCGCTGGCGCTGGTACTGGCTTCGCTCGGCGGCAGCAAAGGCTCCTCGACGCAACGGACTTCCCCGCCATCCATCAGTGGGAGCTCCAGCGCAGCCCACAGAGCTCCCTCCACGCAGGCGAGTCCGAGCCCTGCCGGTGTCTCCGTAGTAGTGCTGAACGGCACCGAAATCAGTGGCCTGGCCCACCGTCTCGCTGCCCGGCTGCAAGAAAAGGGCTTTACGCACGCCAACCCGCTCGACAGCCAGCCCCCAAGCGCCTATTCGCAGACGGTCATCGAGTACGCGAGCAACCACCGAGCCGCCGCGGACAGCGTGGCGAAGGCACTCAACGTGAGCACGGGCCAGGTGCAGCCACTCGAACCATCGACGGCTTCCTTGAGCTCAGGAGCGTCTGTACTGGTAGTCGCCGGCAGCGATCAGTCGACCGCGTCGAGTTCTGCGGCGACCACCGGCGCCGGGGAAAGCGGCGAAAGCACTGCCTCGCCAACTGGCGGGTAGCGGGCAGGGCCTGCATGGAGGGCTTTTTGGACATACCCGTGCGCGCGCAGAAGCCACGCGAGCGAGGAATCACACATGTGATCGATCGCGGGCTGTCGATCGCCGCCGTTGACGGGCTGATCGAGACGGTCGGCGACAGCGTCGACATCGTAAAGCTCGGCTGGGGCACCGCGCTTGTGACGGCCAACCTCCAGGACAAGGTCGCGCGCTATGCCGCCCATGGCATTCCGGTGGTGCTTGGCGGCACGCTGACCGAGCTCGCCATCCGCCAAGGGCGCGTGAAGGAGATGGTGGGGTGGCTGCATGAGCTGGGCTTGCGTCACGTGGAGATCTCCGACGGCACGATCACGATCGATCCGCGGGTCAAGCGCGAACTGATCGCCGAGCTCTCGCGGGAATTCACTGTGCTCTCAGAGGTCGGCAGTAAGGACGCCGAGGTCATCATGGCGCCATACGTGTGGGTGGAGCAGATCGAAGCGGAGCTCGAGGCTGGCGCTTGGAAGGTGATCGCCGAGGGACGGGAGTCGGGCACAGCTGGCATAGCCCGGCCCGATGGCGAGATACGAATGGGGCTCGTGGACGAGATCGTCCATGCGGTCAATGCCGAGCAGATCATCTTCGACGCCCCCCAGCACCCGCAGCAGGTCTGGTTCCTAAAGCACATCGGCGCGGACTGCAACCTCGGCAACATCGCCGCGGAAGACGTGCTTTCGCTGGAGACGCTGCGCCTCGGACTGCGCTCCGACACGGTCGAGCAGTTCGCCCCGGACGGTCGCAGTTGAGCGGGGCCGGCGAGGCGCCCGCCCCAGCCACGCGCGCGGAGTCCACGCGCTGGCGTCGAACGGATGCCGAGCATCCACTTGCCCGAGCCGTATTCGCATTGATGGTGCTCGGCAGCTTCGCGTCCTTCGCTGTGACACAGCGGCTCAAGCACACCCCGACGATCGTTCAGGACATCGAAATGTCGGCGTCCTTCACCCCCGGCTCGAGAACCCACAATGCGGTTGAGCGCATCTCCTTCAAGATCGCCCACACAGACCGGGTGAGGGTGACGGTGATCGACTCACAAGACAACACCGTCAGAACACTTGCCCGCGACAGCGAGCTGGCCGCCTACAAACGGGCGTATTTCTACTGGAACGGCCATGAGGCTCGCGGCCGCCACGCTCCGGGCGGCACCTACAGGGTCCGCATCGAGTTGCTCGGCCAGAAACGAGAAGTGCTCTCACCGGCCGCGTTTGAGCTGGTGGGTCAATGATCGCCGGGCACAGCGTCCACGCCATCCTGATCGCCGGCGCCGTTTGGCTGGCGGCCGTGGCGGCGTTGACCTTTGCGATGCGCGAGCGTCCGCAGGCGTTCCCGCTGCTTGCGGTGATAGCGCTGCCATTCCGGGTGCCGCTTTCGCTTGAAGGCCGCACCGTCAACCTCCTGATCCCCCTCTACGCGGTGGTCGCGGCGGGAGCGCTCGCCCATCTACTCCCGCGTGTGCTCAAACGCCAAAGCGCATACCTGTCGGGCCGCCCGCCGATGCTGCTGGACTGGCTGCTTAGCGCGTCGGTCCTGGTTTATGCGGTTCAGATCGCCTACTCATCCGATCGCGTCAAGGGGGTGGAGAACCTCGTGTTCTTCTACATCCCCTTCCTATTGCTCTACCTGCTGCTGCGCGAGGCACCCTGGACACGCGGGATGGTGTTCGCCTGCTTCGGCGCAGCCGTAGCGCTAGCGGTGCTGTTCGCCGGAGTGGGATTCGTCGAGTACGGGCGCAAACAGCTCTTGCTCAACCCCAAGGTTGTGGCAGCCAACCAGTACGACAATTATTTCCGCGTCAACTCGCTCTTCTTCGACCCCTCCATCTACGGCCGCTTCCTCGCACTCGTGATGTTGGGTGTGACGACCGCCGTGCTGTGGACGCGCCGACGGCGCGAGGTGCTGCTCGGGGCAGCCGTACTGGCGTGGCTGTGGGGGGGGTTGATCACGAGCTTCTCGCAGTCAAGCATCGCCGCCCTGCTTTTGGGGCTGGCGGTGCTGGCCGCGTGCCGCTGGGATATGCGCTCAACCGCGTATGTGGCGGCTGGGCTAGTGGCGATCGTGCTGGTGGCGGTGCTGATGGCGCCACCAAGCCTGCACCTGGGATTGAGCGGCAGCAAAGGCTCGGCTAACAACGCGACCAGTGGCCGCGCAAAACTGGTCACCGGCGGCCTGAAGCTGTTCGCCGATCGGCCTCTGCAGGGCTTTGGGTCGGGGTCGTTTGAGCGCGAATACGTGCGCCATAACGGGGTGTCCGGCGCCGGGGCTACCTCCGCCTCGCACACGATCCCAGTGACGATCGCCGCCGAGCAGGGAATCGCCGGCTTGGCGCTGTATCTAACGCTGTTGGTGACCGCATTTCTCGTGCTGTTCTCGGACGCTGGGCGGTCGCCGCCACGGATTGTGATCGCGGCCTGCTTCGCCGCGCTCGTTCTCCACACGTTCATTTACGCCGACTTCCTAGAGGATCCGATGACCTGGACGCTCTTGGGAATCGGAGTCGCGCTTCAGAGTGCGCCCTACCGCTCGCTCCCGCCAGCGGACACGCCCGCCGCGCGACGGGTGCCAGTCGCTGGGTAAGGGGGCGGCGGCGTGCTCGGCTATCTGAAGCGCCTGGTCAGCACGGGCCTGACCTATCAGGCGGCGGATATCGCGGCCAAGTGCATCGCGCTCGTCACCCTGCGTCTCTACACCCGTCACGTCCCGCCCGCCGGCTATGGCGCATACAACTCGCTGCTGACGCTGGTGATCCTGACCAGCATCCTGCTGCGTGTAGGCGTGGGCGAGGCGTTTCTGCGCTTCTACTTCACCGACGAGGACCAGGCCAGGCGCGAGCGCCTTGCGCGGACGGCTGCCGCTACCGTTGCCTGGAGCTCGAGCGTCGCGGCTGGCATAGCCGTGATCTTCGCGAGCCCCATTTCCAAGCTCGTCCTCGGCTTCGCCGACCCCCTGCTGCTGGACTGCGCGATCCTCGGACTGTGGGCCTTCACCAACCTGGAGATGGCCTACGCCCAGTTGCGGGTCGACGAGCGCACCCGCGCCTACCTCTTCGCTTCGATGTCGAACGTCGCGATGACGGTGACGCTGACAGTCATCCTGGTGGTCTTCGCGGGCCAGCAGGCACGCGGGCTCCTGCTCGGCAACTTCGGCGCCTCCGCGCTGGTCGTGCTCGGGCTGTGGTGGGTGCTGCTGCGCGCACGCCGTTTCTCGCTGAGAGTGCATCGCGGGGACCTGGCGGCGATGCTGCGTTTTGGCTTGCCGACGGTCCCGGCGGACGCCAGCGTTTACGCGCTACAAGTAATCGACCGGCTCTACCTGTTTCGCGCCTACTCCCATAATGCCGCCGGCCTGTATTCGGTCGCGCTGCAGCTCGCGACCGTCGTGTTCGTGGCGGTGAGGGGCTTCCAATACGCTTGGCCGCCGCTTGCCTACTCCATTCAAAGCGATGCCGAGGCCTCGCGGCTTTATTCGCTGGTGGGAACCTACTACGCGCTGGCTACGGGTGCGGTGGTGTGCGCTGTCGCGCTCCTGTCGCGCTGGATCGTCCGTCTGCTTTCGGCTCCCGTTTACTTTGGCGCTCATCGCGCGCTGCCGTGGCTGGCTCTGGGCTGGGCGCTGTACGGGCTTTACCCGGTGCTGATGGTGATCGCAGGGCGCTCGGGCGTGATGACACGTAACTTCCCGGCCACCGCGATGGGTCTCGTGGCCAACGTGGTGTTGCTGCTCGTTCTCGTACCCAACGGCGGGCTGGGCCTGGGGATAGCCGGCGCCGGGATCGCTCTCTGCGGCGCCTACCTTGTGATGCTTGCGGCCATGTACACGCTCACACGCTCACTGTTCAGCGTCGGCTTCGAGTGGCGCCGCCTAGGGCTTTTGTGCTCGATCCTGGCCGGCGTCGCTGCCGGCGGCGAGTTGCTGCTGCCCGCCGCGGGCGTGATGGGTCTGGTGCTGCGCGTCGCCTGGCTTGCGCTGGTGCCCGCCCTGCTGCTCGCTACGCGCTTCTTCACAGCCAAGGAGCTCACGCACGCTCGCGAGCTCTGGCGTGCGGTCAGGCACACTCAGATCGGCGCGGGCGGCGCTTGACATCCAAGCGTTGCCGTGCGTTTCCGAGTCACACCCGCCGGCTACTTGCGAGCGGATTGACCAGTCGCTTCGCGATTGAAGGCGTCGGCTGCCTCGCGCAACCCCTCGCCACGGCCCGGGCAAAGAGTGGCGATGACGTGGCGCCAATAGCGTCTGGGCGAGTGACCAGGCAGCAGCATTGCCGCGAGCGCGCGCAGGCCGTATGCCCATGCGGTCAGAATGCGCACCAGCCACGCCGACAGCTGCGAGTGGTGCTTTCGCATATACAGATCGCGGTTGCGCGAGAGTTCAATGATCCGGCGCTCGCTGAACGTGTCCGTTGAGAGCTGCTCATGGTGGACAGCCACGGCCTCTGGCACATACAGACTGAGCCACCTGTGATCGCGCAGCCGCTTGGCGAAGTCGACCTCGTCTGAGTACACGAAGAAGTCAGGGTCCAGATAGTCGATCTGCTCGGCGGCGGCGAGGCGCACCATCAGCGCAGCCGACTGACACCAGTCCACCTCGCGGACTTGCCTGCCTTTGCTCTGAACGTTGAAGACACGGTGCAGCAGCAGCGCGCCCGCGAACGCCGTCAACGGCGCGGGGAAGCGCCATGCCGACGCCTGCCAGCGGCCGTCGGGCCGTCGCAGCCTAGCTCCGGCGCATGCTGCGTCCGGGCGCCGCTCGAGCGCCTCGTAAAGCGCCAGTGTCGCGCCGGGCTGTAGCTCGGAGTCCTCGTTGAGCAACAGCGCGTAGCGCCCTCGGGCGCGCTGCATCAGCGCCGAGTCGTTCAATGACTTCCCGCGGCGCTCGGACAGGATGATCAGCTCGTCCACGGCCGGATGCTCCTTGGCGGCTTGCGTGGAGCCGTCGCGCGAGGCGTTGTCGAGCACCAGCACCTCGCTCGCAAACGGCAGGCTCTGCCGCTCGCGAGCGATCGCGTCCAGGCCGCGCAACAGCAGCTCTCGCTGGGCGGTGTTGACCACGCAGAACGTCAGCTCGATGGCGCCGCGCTGTTGCATCCCCTTATTGTCTTGCTCCATGCGCGTGCATGTCGTCGACCCCTCCTCCTACACCCCCGCATACGATGATGCGCTCTGCAGTGCCTTGGCCCAAGCCGGTGTGGAGGTACAGCTATTCACGAGCCGCTTCCAGTACGGCCCGCTCCACGGCGAGCGCGCCTACCTCCGCAACGAGTTCTTCTACCGCCGCTCCCACTCCTCCGCTCGCTCGGGCCAGCGCGGTCACACCGGCGTGGCCGTCAAGCTGTTCGAGCATATTCCCGACATGCTGCGCTACCGTGCGGCCGCACGCAGTGCCGAGATCGTCCACTTCCAGTGGCTGACGGTTCAACCTCTGGATATCCACCTGCTGCCGTCCGGCCGGCCGGTCGTGTTGACGGCGCACGACATCCTGCCACGCGAGCCCCGCACCGGCCAGCTGCGCGCCCAGCGGCGCTTGTATGAGCGGGTCGACGCGATCGTCGTCCACAGCTTTCACGGGCAGCGGCGCCTTGTTGAGGAGCTCGGCGTTGACCACGAGCGGGTGCACGTGATCCCCCATGGGGTGCTGCGCCCGGGCGCGGGCCAACCGGAGCTGCCACTGCCGGAGGGACTGCGCGAGGTTCGAGGTCAGGTAGTGCTGTTCTTCGGGCTGCTACGCCCGTACAAGGGCATAGAGCTGTTGCTCGACGCCTGGAGCGGAGTCGATGGCGCCGAGCTTTGGATCGTGGGCATGCCACGCATGGATACTTCGGCTCTGCGGGCAAAAGCGCCGGCGAATGTCCGTTTTCTCGAAAGCTTCATCCCCAACGCGCAAATACCGGCTTTTATGCGCCGAGCGAGCTTCGTGGTCCTTCCCTACAGCGAGATCGACCAGTCCGGAGTGCTCTTTACGGCACTCGGCTATGGCAGGCCGCTGCTGCTGAGCGATGTGGGCGGATTTCCTGAGGTCGCCCACACAGGCGCGGCACGCCTGTTCAACGCCGGAGACGCAGATGCGCTCAGGCAGGCGCTGCTCGACCTGCTGCGTAACGAGGCCGTCCTGGTCGATATGTGCGCGAAGGCTAGGGCGGCGGCCGATGGGTGCTACTCCTGGCATTCGCTCGCGCGCAGGCATCTCGACTTGTACGCACAGCTGCTGGACTGAGCCGGTATGCGCCCCGTGTGCGCAGGGTGAAACCGCGGCACACATCATCTCGCGACTCGGCGACAATGCACGTGTGCTCATCCTCTTTGAAGCGCTGTTCTGGGCCGCGGCCGCGCTGATCGGCTGGACTCAGCTCGGCTACGCGCTCGCGCTAGCGATCCTTGCCCGCGTGAAGGGCTCGGCGATAACGCCCACGCCTACCAGGAGGATGACGGGACGGTCCCTGCCGAAGGTCTCGTTGATCGTCGCCGCACATAACGAGCAGGCCGTCATCGAGCGCAAGCTGGCCAACGCGCTTGCGCTGGACTACCCTCGCGAGCTGCTGGAGATCATCGTCGCCTGCGACGGGTGCACTGACGAGACCGCCGAACGCGCGCGCCGGGCCGGCGCTGACCTCGTGCTCGAGCTTCCGCGCGTAGGCAAGATCAGGGCGCAGGACGCAGCCGTGGAGACAGCACGGGGAGAGATCCTCGCATTCTCCGACGCCAACTGCGTGTGGGAGTCGGACGCCTTGCGCGTCCTGCTCAACGCATTCGCTGATCCTGAGGTCGGCTACGCCTGTGGACAGGTTCGCTTCGTGCAAGGGGCGCTAGCGGGCAACAACCAGGAGGGCCTGTACTGGCGCTATGAGATGGCTGTCCGCGCACTGGAGTCTCAGCTCGGCTCGATAACGGCCGGCAACGGCGCGATCTATGCGACCCGACGCGAGAGCTACATGATCGTCGACCCGGTGATGGGCCACGATCTCTCGTTCCCATTCAAAATCGTCAAGCGGGGGCAACGCGCGATCTACGTCCCGGGAGCGCTCGCCACCGAGAAGATGGCGCCGTCGATCGAGGGTGAGTTCGCCCGCAAGCGAAGGATGATGAGCCACACGTGGCCGATAGTTCTGCGCGGCGGAATGCTCTCCCCGCGCGGCTATGGTCTCGGCTATAGCATCGCGATCATCTCCCACCGCCTGCTGCGCTACGCGACTCCAGCACTGCATCTGCTGGCACTGCTCGCGAATGTCGCCGTGGTGATCATGCAGCCTAGCCCGCTGTATCTGGCGACCCTCGCGCTTCAGGTCTGCCTGCTGGCAGCGGCAACCCTGGCCAGCGTCATACGCCTGCGGCCACTGTTGATCGCTCGCTACTACGTCCTCAGCACCGCGTCACTGGCGGCAGGCCTATGGGACTGGGCGCGACACGGGACCTCGCCAGGGTGGGAGGCCGCGCAAGGCACGCGCTGAGCGGCCCGCCCGGCCAGCCTCCGAGCGCTTACGATCCGCCTCGCCGCAACCAACACAGCCGTCATGATCCGTCGCCTCCTCGACATCCTCGTCTCGCTATCGCTGTTGATCCTGGCTGCACCCGTGCTTGCGATCGCGACGATCGCGATTCGGCTGGAGTCCAGGGGTTCGGCGATCTACCGCCAGCGGCGGATCGGCAAGGACGGGCACCCCTTCGATGTCCTCAAGCTGCGCACGATGGTGGATGGCGCAGAGTACATCGGGGCCGGCCTGGCAGTCAACGAGAACGATCCGCGTATCACGAGGATCGGGGCGCTGCTGAGGCGCACCTCAATCGACGAGCTCCCGAACCTCCTGAATGTGCTGCGAGGGGAGATGTCGTTGATCGGGCCCCGCCCGACACTTCCTGACCAGGTAGCGAGCTACACACCCCGCCAACGGCGGCGGCTGAGCATAAAGCCCGGCATCACCGGCTGGGCGCAGGTCAATGGCCGCACCGCGCTGCCATGGTCAGAGCGCATCGAGCTCGACCTCTACTACATCGAGCATCGTCGCCTGACGATGGACCTGCAGATCTTGGCACGCACCGTGGCCATGGTCTTCAGGGGCTCCGGCCTCTATAAGCGGGACACCGGCGGCTGGGACGGGGAGGCAAGCGCATGAGCAGCCAACCACCAGCGGTGATGATCACCTCGGTGGGGCGACGTTACGACATAGTCGCCTCGTTCGCCCAGCACACGACCGTGATCGCGACCGAGACAAGCCCCTTGGCTCCAGCTCAGTACGCGGCTCAGGTGAGAGCGATCGTACCGAGTCTTGATGACCCCGCCTACGTGCCGGAGCTGGTCAGGCTCTGCGGCGAGCATGGAGTGGGCGCTGTCGTACCCCTCATCGACCCTGACATCGAGGTACTCGCGCACGCACGAGCTCAGGGTTTGCTGCCGGCCCTCGTCCCTGACCCTGAGATGGCTCGCGCGACGTTCGACAAGTACGAGACTCACCTGCTGCTCGAACGCCTGGGGCTTCCGTCACCGCCGACCGTCCTTCCCCCGACAGAACCCGAGCACTATCCCGTGATCGTCAAGCCACGGCACGGCTCGAACTCTCGCTCCATCCATCTCGCGAGTAGCCCCGAACAGGCGCGCTTCTTCGCCGACTACGCCCAGGAGCCTGTCGTCCTGCAGCGGGCGATGCGGGGCCCGGAGTTCTCGATCGACTGCCTGTGCGACACGCAGGGACGCTGCCTAAACGCGATCCCGCGCAGCATGATCGAGTCTCGCGGGGGAGAGTCGGTCAAGGGCACCGTACTCGGAGATCCAGAGCTCATCGAGCTCGGGCAGGCAGTCAGCGAGGGCGTCGGGGCTCGCGGCCCGTGCATGGTACAGGCCTTCCGCGACCCCGAGCTAGGGCTGCGTGTGACAGACATCAACATCCGTTTCGGTGGCGGCTATCCAGCCCACATGTATGGGGCACTGCCTGGACACACCTACCCAGAGCTGATCATCCGCATGGCGAGCGGCGAGCGCGTGACGCCACATGTCGGCCAGATGAAAGCCGGGGTCACATTCGCACGCTACTACTGGCAGCTTGAGCTGGATCAGCAGTCGCTTCCTACTGGGCGGGAGATCGCGCCCGGGGGCCCAGTCCGCATATAGGCGAAACGTTATGTAGACAAGCGGGTTTCAAATGCGTAGCTAAGTGCAAGAATTGAGCCAGTGAATCAGCCGCTTACGACCATCACTGCCGCCGAGGCTCCCGCTACGAGCGCTGAGGCAGCCGTCATCGGGACATCTCCGCGAGACCCCGCAGAGCAGGCACCGCCAGCCGCTGCCCGTTCGTGCGCACGCTGCGGCGGCACGATGGCGCCAGATCAGGATTGGTGCCTTCACTGCGGCGCCGGCAGCGCTGGCGCCCTGAGCGGTGGCACGAGCCTCGCGCCGATGGCGGGAATCATTGCCGTGAGCATCCTGCTCCTGCTTGGCGCGGCCGCGGCAGCCTACGCCGCACTCAAGGAAGAGCAACACAAGCCCCCACCTCACCTGACGATCGTGGCGGCACCGGCGCCGCAGCTGCCGGCGGCTACGGCAACCGCCCCGACAGCAACCGTGCCGACCGCGCCGGTTCCGCCCGCGGAAACACCCAGTGCGGCCCTACCGCCAAGCCTGCCCACGACTTCCAGCAAGCCTCCGAAGATCCCCGTCCAGGCTCACACTCCTGAACACGAAACCAGCAAGGGGGAAGAAAGCACTCCAGCGACTGGCTCGACGCCCACGGCGCCCAACCCGGCACCGAAGGGACCCATGCCGATCCTGCTCGACACGAATGCCGCGAGCACCTACAACCCGAATGGATTCCCTGAATCTGACTTCGGCGATCCCACGCTCGCGATCGACGGCGAAACCACGACGGCGTGGACCGCGCAGGTTCAGCCCGGTGCAGGACCACTGGTAAACGCCGGCCTGCTCGTCAACTTGAACGCCAACCGGCACCTCGCGAAGCTGAAGCTGATCACCTCGACCCCGGGGTTGACCGTCAGGATCTACGGCGCGCGGGGAGCCCACCCACCAGCGGCGATCACCGACCCAGCCTGGACCCAGCTGACCGCTGAGCGGCTCGTGAAGAAGAAGCGCGTAGGCATGACGCTCCAGGACGCGACGAAGTCCTTCCGCTACGTGCTCGCGTGGATCGTCAAGGCACCAGCGAGCGCCGGGACCGCGCCCTCGGCGACGCAGACGTCGTCGGTGAGCCTGGACGAAGTCATGCTCTTCCCCGCGCCCAACAAATAGGCCGCGGTCAGGCGGGCTTGGCCGCGCGCGCTCGCCTTCTGGCACCGTTGGCCTGGGCGCCACGCTTCGGCGTCTGTGCCCAGGCCTCGTCCAGAAAGCCGGCGATCTCGCCACTGAGACGCTCGGGAGTCAATCGCAACTCGAAGAGGGAGCTCGCTTCCAACAGTCGACTGTTCGGCAGCTCCTTAGCGAGCATGCCCGCATCCGAGAAGGGGTGCACAGGATCGCGTTGGTGACCGATCACTAGGGCCGGCGTCGTGAACGTACGCCGCTCGCTGCGGTGAGGGGCGACCCGGCCGAAGAACAACCCTTGCAGCACGGCGGCACTGGGACCGGGATCCTGGCGTATCAAGTCGAGCAGGACGTTGCCGTAATGGGGCAGCAGTCTGCGGGGGACGGCCTTTGCGCCCAACTGCACAACCTTCATGATGGGCTCGCCGAACGTAAGCGCCACTAGCATCGGCGTGAACGTAACCGCGCAGGCCAGCAACCCGTTGTCGAGCACCGGCATCTCCAGCACCATCGCGCGAAGGCGCTCCGGTGCGAGCGAAGCGACCTCGAGCGCCGTGTTCGCACCCAGCGAAGTGCCCATCACAGCCGCCTGCTCGATCTCCAGATGGTCCATCAGCGCAACCACCTGCCGCGCGAAGGCGCTCATCGAGTACCGCCACATGTCCCGTGGGCGGTGCGACGCTCCGTGGCCGAGCAGATCGATAGTAATCGCGCGATTCCCCCTGGCCGCCAAATCTTCGGCCAGCCGATGATCCATCGTCTGCGAAAGCAGCAGCCCGTGAATGAGGATCACCGGCCTCTCGCCCGCGCTTGAGCTGCGTGCCGTGCGGCCGCGCTTGCCGCGCGCGTCGCTTACTAGCGCCGGGCCACCACCGAACTCGGTGTAGTTGATTCTCTGTCCCTCGTAGCGAAACGAAGCCACCAACTCAGACTACACGCTGCAACGGGTGCTAACAGCCAGCATGCACAGGCCCGGGCGCGTGCCTCGCCCGGGCCTGTTGCCTCTCCGGTGGCTAGCTAGCACATGACTTGCAGGTTGAAACCCTTGGCGAGTGCAGAAGGTGCGCTGACTTCGACCAGCTGCGCGTTTGAGGAGGAGACGGCTACGCCGAGCGATCCGGTGCTGAGGCCCTGTCCGCTCGGCGAGGCGGTCACCGCACACTTGCTGAGATTCGCGTTGAACGTGACGGTGTATGACTTTTCGTTGGTTTGGCTCGATGCAGTCGCTCCGCGCGTAGCACCAAGCTTGCCTGACTGGTCGACGACTGCGAACAGCAGCTGGCTTGTCTGAGCGTAGCTGGCCGCCTGACTTGCAAGCACGAATTCGCTCGCCTGCTTGCCCTGCAAGTAGTTGGCGTTGAAGCCCGTGGCCACCCCTTTGGCGTTGGTAGTCAGAGGTGCACCATCGGAGTCCTGCAGATTGATGGTACCGCCCACTTTGCCTGAGCTTACGAATGCGAACGCGGGCCCTGTATTGAGATTGTCGGCGGCAATGCAGCCGTTACCGCCGAAGGCACTACGGCAACCGTAAATCGCGCCACCACCGCTGCCCTTATTGGACTGGCGTGTGCCGTAACCGGACGTTTCGGCGATAATCTGCGTTTTGCTCCTATATGAGATCGCCGGGTTTGGGCTGGGATTACGTGCGCCACCCCGGATTGGACCGGCCACTCCCGCAGCCAGGGCAAGGGGTGCGGCGCCCAGCACGCCCAGTCCACCCGCAAGTAGCCCTAGACGCTTGACTTTGGCTCGCCCGAGAGCCGAGAACCGGCCTAGTCTGCGCAACATTGGAACCTCCTAGTCGTGGTTTCTCCGTCGCGAGCACGGGGCTTTGGCAGTCTGCCGGCACGCCCCCGCGTCCGTCTCGCTCCCACAACCATTCTCCTCGGGAAAAGTCGCGCTCGGCGTACTCCGGAGAACCGCCGCCAGTCGCCTTTTGTAGAAGTCGCCTCCAGCTATGGACGCGCAGGGCACAAGAGCGCTAGCTTTTAGCTGGCACGATCCCCAACCGGAGGACGCCGATGGCCAAGCAACCTCGTATTCTCGCCGGACAAACCGCGGCGATCACAGGCGGTGCGCGCGGCATCGGCCGCGCGACAGCAGAAGCCCTCCTAGGCGTGGGGATGAGAGTCGCGATCGGCGACGTGGACGCTGCGCTTGCGGAGAAGACGGCGACAGAGCTTGGTCAACGAGCAATCGCGCTACCGCTCGACGTGACCGACCGTGAGTCCTTCTCGAATTTCCTGGACGCCGCTGAACAGCAGCTCGGCCCGCTCGATGTGCTTGTCAATAACGCCGGCATAATGCCTATCGGGCGCTTTATCGACGAGGATGATTTGACCGCACGCCGCATGGTGGACATCAACCTGCACGGTGTGATCATCGGCATGAAGCTCGCCCTGGAGCGCATGCTTGCCCGCGACCGCGGGCACATCGTGAACATTGCCTCCCAGGCGGGCAAGTACGGTGCGCCGGGCGGCGCAACATATTCGGCCACCAAGCATGCCGTGATTGGCCTTACCGAGGCGGTGCGCGGTGAGCTGCGTCTGATGGACGCCCACATAGACCTCAGCTATGTGATGCCGTTCGTCGTCAACACCGAGCTCGGAAGCGGGACAGCCAATGCGTTTGGAATGACCACGCTCGAGCCCGGGGACGTTGCAGGCGCGATCGTGGACGCTCTGCAGTTCGGGACCGTGGAAGTGTGGGTTCCGAAGTCCGCAAAGTACACGTTCCGGGTGGGGGCCCTTCTACCGCGCCGCCTATCAGAGGGGATGGCCCGAGTGATGAAGGCTGACCGGGTCCTTGCCGGCGCAGACATGGCAGCGCGCCGCGACTACCACCTGCGCGCGGCCCAGTCGGAGCCAGGGCTGCCAGCCGCACCGGAGCAGCACCAGCTCACACAGAACGCTGACTTGTAAGCCAGTCGGCGATCAAGACGCCGATCTCGGGCCCCTTGTCCTCTTGGAGGAAGTGCGAGGCTCCCTCGATCATCCTCGGAGCCTCGCGACCAATTGCGTGAGCAAACCGCTCTCCCACCGAGAACGGTAGGACGGGGTCCGAATCAGCCCACAACATCAACGTCGGGCGCTGGTCCTCCCGCAGCGCGTCTAGCACCCGCTGGCCAGCAGCAGCGCCAGGCGCCTCAGGTGTATGCGGGATCAGCAGAGGAAACGCACGTGCCCCGGCCTTTGAGGCGGCATTGGGGTATGGGGCGTCATATGCGGCTATCACCTCATCGCCGGGATCGGTCTTGCAAGCTCCCTTCACCAGAAAGCCGACAGGCAGATCCTCCGTGCGCTCAACGAAATCGCGGAAGGCAATCCACGCGTCCGCCATCGCTTGCCGGCCAGTGAACAGCCCGGTGTCGAGTATGACGAGCCGATCGATGCGGTCTCGGTGCTCGACCGCCAGACGCAGACCGATCGGGCCTCCCCAGTCATGAACGACGATGGTCGCGCCCCTCAGATCCAGATCCTCGAGCAGGCTCGCTGCCAGCTGTGTGTGGCGATCGTATGAATACCAGCCGATGTCGACCGGCTTATCCGAGCGGCCGAAGCCGGGGAGATCCGGCGCGATGCAGCTAAATCCAGCGTCACGGACGCTAGGGATGATCTTGCGCCACAGAAATGACCAAGTCGGCTCACCGTGCATAAAGATGACCGGTGGGCCTTCACCCTCTTGCAGATGCGCCAAGCGCAACCCGTCCACCTCGCGATACCGCGACAAGAACGGGAACTGGGGAAGCCCTTCCAGAAGCTCGTCGGGAGTGCGTATCGCATCCACCATGCCGTCGTGCAGCATATCCTTGTTCGCATCCGTTAGGCTCGCGCTGAATGCACGCAACAGCACTACAACTAATTCCCGTTTTCGCCGCAGAGAAGAGCCGTGTCGCCTTCTATGTCTTCGCCAGCGCCTTGGCTGCCTGGGCCGTCCTCGTCTCGCTTGGGATCGGGCTGAGAAGATCTGGGTTCCCGGCCAACATCGGCGGTGAGCGGATCGTCATGCTCGTAAGCGCCGTCCTTGTCATCGCGACCATGGCAAGCGGCGTCATCACCTCGGGCACGCCCTCCAAGGCAGCTAACTCGGGTGGCTCTACAGCGCGCACCACGCAGGAACCCGCGGCCACGACCGGGTCGCCTTCGGCGCCAAGCACCACTGGTGAAACTCCCGAATCGGCAGGCTCCTCGGTCAAGTTCGCCACGAACCCCGAAGGCCAGCTCGCCTACGACACCAAGCGGCTACAAGCCAAGGCGGGCGAGGTCACCGTCACGTTGACTAACGCCGCCCCGCTGGCGCACAATGTGACGATCGCCCAAGGCGGCAAGGTGCTAGGCGCCACACCCACCTTCCAGGGCGGCTCCCGGAAGCTCACGCTTCGCCTGAAGCCCGGCACCTACACCTTCTACTGTTCCATCCCAGGGCACCGCCAAGCGGGTATGGAAGGAACGCTGAAGGTCTCCTAACGGTAGCGCATGAAGCTTTACGTTTGCTATGGAACCTTCACCATGACGCCGCGACCGGGCGGTCATGCTTGCGGCAACGCCTATAGGGCGCTCAAGAGCGCGGGGCATGACCCAGAAGTAATCAAGAGCTACGGGGTTGGGATCCTGCCGGACGTCTTCAATCAAACGCCTGGGCGGCGGGAGGTCAGGCGTCTAACTGGCAACAGTATGGTCCCGACACTCCAACTCGACGACGGCACCGTCATTGACGGCTCGAAGGAGATCGTCGCCTGGGCTGAAGCCAATGCGGTCTAGATGGTCCCACGACCGTACTGGTCAGGGCCGGCTGTTGAGCTCGCTCATACGGTAGAGCGACCTGAGGACTAGTCCCTCCTTGGCCAGGTTCTCTGCACCGCCCGCTTCGCGATCGATTACACAGAGAACCACTACGATCGCGGCACCTCGGTTTCTGAGCTCCCTGGCAGAGTCAATCACCTGCCCTCCCGAGGTAACGACGTCCTCGATGATCGCCAGACACTTGCCGTCCAGCTCGCCCCCCTCGGCGAGCCTGCAAGTTCCATAGCTCTTCGCATGCTTGCGCACGAACAAGGTAGGCAGACCACATATCTGTGAGGCTACGCTCGCCAGCGGCACCCCGCCGAGCTCGAGTCCAGCGAGTGCGTCAACGCCAGTGGGAAGAGCTGCCACCAAGGCCGCGGCTATCTCGCGCAGAAGCACGGGGTCTGACTCGAACCTGTACTTGTCGAAGTACTCGCTGCTCAGCTGGCCGGAGCGCAGACGGAATTCCCCGGTGAGGTGCGCCCGCTCAAAGATGCGTCTAGATAGAGAGTCCGAGTTGCTCATGTTTTCACCGTCAAGCCTAGGGTGCCTGACCCCTGTTGTGCCGCGAGAACGTCCCCGGGCTAACATCGGGCAACGGCGCGGGTCGGCGATGAGATAGAGAACCCCCCCCCCCCCCCACAGGCGAGCGGATCGTGTTCCTGCTGACTGCGGCTGAAACCGGCGGGCGCCTGCCCGAACTCGATGATTTCTGGACGAGGCCGGGGCCCCGCGCGGCGTCGCACCTTCACCCCCATATGCAGGAGCGGTGGGAAATCATAAGCGGAGTTGCGTGCTTCCGGATCGGCGAGGCGCAAGTCACCGCGGGTGCGGGCGAGGTTGTCGTGGCGCCCCCTGGAACACCCCATGTCGCCTGGAACCCGGGCGAGGATCCAGTGCGCCTGCGAATACAAATGCGCCCCGCATTGCGCTGGGAGGAGTTCATCGAGCGGCTCTTTGCTCTGGCGCCCGAAGCGCATTTGCATCCGGCCGAGACGGCCTTTCAGGCGACGCTCGAAGACTTGCTCGCAGAGTTTCCAAGGGAGGTAGTGATTGCCTGAGCACGACATCCCGAACAAGTAGCGCCTGGCGCTTTTCTCGGGCCACGCCAGGCAACTAGGCTTAAAGGCCAGGAGACGTCTACCCACCGGTAGCTGACCGCGCCGCGGCCCCCAAGCGATCTGCGGAAGACCGGTTGCCGGAGAAGCGTAGCCCTGAATGGGCGATCCTGGATTCGAACCAGGGACCTCTTCCTTATCAGCGGCCCTTGAGGAACTACATGAATTCGCTGAAGAGGAGGACTTTTACCTGTAGTTTGCTCCCTACGCAGTAGACCCAAACAGGCCGCAGTTTGCGGGGTTTTTGCTGGGGTTTAGGACCAAGGATCGGTCTTCGGTCCTAAACCTGGGGGCGCTTCCAGCGGCAGCTAAACCTATCAGGACCCTGACTTTCGCCAGCTTCCGGTCAGTATTCTCATTGAGTGGCACTGCGGGTCACCGCCGCGTTGTTGACTACAGGCTAGTCTGAGTTGCCTGTTGTAACCTAGATTTGGCGCACATCCTGGAGCAGAACCTCTAGAAGCCCACGCATTGCCCGTGCGCGGCTGTCAGCAAACAGTTGCCAGTCATTAGCACGTAGTGCGGCGAGATCGACCAGCTGTGACTCCACTGCCGCGAGAACAAGGTCGCCACGAGACACTAGTTGGGATGGCTCCATCTCGGCAAGCTGCGCGTCCGTTTCCTTTGACTGGACCGTCCAGTTCAGCAACCCATCTGGCACGATTCCGCGGGACCGCAACCATGATTCTGGAAACACCATGCTCTCCACCGGCTCATCTTCCAAATCGATAAGCGGCTGTCCGGTGAGCCAGTCGCGCGCGCCATTACGCACCAACAAGCAGCTAAGCGTGCGCAATAGCACCTCATTGCGGCGGCGTGAATCCAGCAGTAGCTCCTGGTCTGCCTCGGCGCGACATACGACCTCTGGTGGTTCTCCACCTTCAAGCTCGCGCTCCAGCTCGCGCGCGTCGCGCACAGCTTGGGTATTAGCGCCCTGGGCATAAACCTGTGCCAAACCGGCAGCCCAAAAGAACCGCTCCGCCGCCGGCTCAGCGCCCGCGCGGTTGTCGGCTAGGGTCGCGGCAAGGGGCAGCAACATCGTCGAAGCAGGCATAAGCGCCTTATTGACCACTCCGCAACGCTTACGGACCAGGCCCAGCGCCGCGACGTAGGCAGCAACGGATGCGTCCCAGTCTTGCTTGACAACCGCTGCATCGAGCCCGAGGACGTCTCCTTGGCGCACGCCCTTTACCCGGCGGAGATCTTGCTCGCGTATCTCGCGCAGCAGCTCACGTAGAGCAATCAGGCGCAGAATCTCCATACCCTCTACCGCGAATCGCCGTAGATCCTCGTGTGTCTCGACGGCAGCGGTCCACTTCGCACGCAGATCGAAGTTTCGAGGATACATGCGGGCGACCATTAGGTCGAAGGTCGCCAGCCTCACACCCGTACGATTGATTGTCTCAAAGATCTTGGCTAGCGCCTCAAAGCCGATATCGCGCGAAAGCCGCACAGCCGGAACCGAGTAATCCTGAAGTCCTGCGAGCTGCGAATTACGTAGGGAAGAAAAGTCCTTCATTTCAGCGGGATCCTGGCGGAGCCATTCGAGGAATTGGTCTGGGTCCGCAACCTCACCTACCAACGCATACCCGCTTCGGGCGCGAGCCGCAACATCGGGGTATTGTCGGACAAATGCCTTCCGCTGCCGAACCTTAATATGCTCATCCGACAGCTCGTTGTCTTCTCGCAGAGCGTTAAAATCGACGTAGTAGACCTCGTCGCCCACGTGGTCGCCGAGGGCTCGGTAGAGAGCCGTCATGCGCTGCTGACCATCAAGGAGCAGAAGCGTTGCGCTCGTGACCTCTGGCGCCTCAGCCAATGGCCTTACCGCGAAGTCCTGTGGTCCCTCCAAGAGAAGCAGTGTCCCAATCGGCCACCGTCGCGCCACGCTCACAAGCAGGTCGGCTACTTGCGGAGGCTTCCAAACAAACGGCCGCTGGAACTCAGGGATTGCGAGCTGTCCATTCTGGACCATGTCGACCATCTCGCGGACGGATACGAGGTCGGGTACCTGCTTCATCAGCATCAGATCGTACGCGTTTTAGCATTTGACTTGCGCGCCGTGTGCTCCCAACATCAAGCGTTCTATCGACGAGGTCTTCGTGTAGCTAGCATCGCGGGTCTCGGCGGGGCCTATCCGAGTTCTTATGTACCGTCTGCTGCAGCTATCCGACATCCACTTCGGGCGCGATCATGCCTTTGGTCAAGATGGACGGCCACCAACAGCACGAACTTTCCGCGAGGCGATTCTTCTAGGGCTGGAAGAGAACTGCGTGCCTCTTAGCTTCGATGCGCTAATTCTCTCGGGCGACATCTTTACGACTCGAGCAGCAGGCGAGCGCGCCGAGGCACGCCTGCAGCTCCAGCAACTGGCTCGCGCGGCAGGCGCAACATCCGTCATCATGGTGCCCGGCAACCACGATGTGGACTGGGATGCTAAGCCGGCTGACAAGCTCTACGACTACAAGTTGCTGGCGCAAGCGCTCGGAGCATCAGTCGACCTTCCGGCCGTACATATCATCGAACATGACCATTCGAAGCCATTGGCCATCGTGGCGCTAGATTCATGCCAGCTTGAGAGCGAAGCCCAAAGAGGTCTCGGGCTAGTCGGCGAACGACAGCTGGATGCGCTCAGCGCCCGTATGCGTGAGGCACGAATCAGCGCCGATACGCACACAGTCGTGGCCGTACTACATCATCACCTCTTGCCTGTGGGGTCGCGGCCCGTGCTGCCAGCGACAGCTAATCCAGGCGACAGTGATCGGCTGGTTGTGAGCGTTACGGTTGACGCCACAATAGTAATCAGACGTCTAGTAGAACTCGGGGCATCGCTGGTGTTGCACGGTCATCAACACGCAACAACGATCATGAAGTTTGGATTGCAAAAGTGGGATCACGGCCCGCTATACGTAGCCGCCGCAGGTTCCAGCGGCGTCCGCAGAGGCGAGGTGCGTCGTCAATTCTTTGTTTGGGAGATAACTGACCGCCGCGCCCACGTCATCTCCCTCCGACATCGCGAGGATGACCTCGGACGCTTTGAGCACGATCCAGACAACAGCGGGGACCTGGATCTCCGATAAGTTCACGATGCCGTTCATGCCGGCGACGTATCCGCCGATATGTCTCGAGCCGCACCACGCACATGATGGACGGCGGCGGCTAACTCCGGCGCAATAACCCTGCTGCAATACAGGATCTTGGGTTACCTAAGGCTGGCACGGTGGGCGCGGCCAATCGCTGTCGCTCTCGGCCTCAGTGATCACTTCGCGCGGCGCGGGCGCAACCACCCACTTACGTCCCTCTTCCCAACCATTCCGTTTAGCCGACCCGTACCAGCGACTAGCATCTTTCGCACCGATGCTGTAGGGTGCCGCGCCATGTCGACTATTGAAACCGCTCAGGATGCTCAAATCCGTCGTCAGTCTTCCTGGATCAGGCGCATAGGGCACCACCTGCCTCAGCCAATACACCGGCTACTGAGATCAGTCTGGCACTGGTGGCTCCACCGCCTTGCCACTCGTGGCTGGACACGTGATTTTGCCATTCCGCTGGTCACAACCGTAGTCGCCAGACTCCTTCTTGCCTTCGCCCAAAGGCAGCAGCTAGCGCCTCTTGGCAATAACGCGTTTACCGAGGTCGCTTTTGATATCTCGGTCCTCATAGCCGTGATGATGTTTACGCGGTGGTCCATCACGTGGGGTGTTCCAGCGATGATGTCGCACGTCCGCGATATCGCCGCCTGCACCCAAGAGCCCAAGCGCGAGTTTCTTCGTAGCTTCGCTACAGCCCAGATACAGGCAACGCGCGACATCGTTGGGGGACTCACTGGGCCCGGCTATCCAGTCACCAACACAACCGCGATGCGGCCTTGGTTCGCCCGCTTTTTTAGTAACGGTGGGGGAGCCTATATTGGCGTGGATAGCCATCGCCCGGCCGAGTACATGACTCAGTATGCGTGGTATCTCGACGCCCATGCCGAAAGTCTTGGTGAGCGTGGCAATCCAAAGCACGACCGCCGCGTGTTGACGACTTCACGAGGCGACCTAAGTAAGGATTGGCGGCATGCTCGTCCCGACTACCAGAGCTTCTACCGCTGGCACCAGGATCACGACGTTGATGTGACGTGGATTGATGTCGCCCGCGCAAACGCTCTTCGTCAAGAGTACGGGATTGGCAACGCTGATGTCTGCCTGTGGAAGAATTTTGCTGTTATGTTTGAACCCGACACGTCCACTGGCATCACGAAGTTGGGCATGTGGTTTCCGGGAGATAGCCAAAGAGAGAACACTACATATGAGAAGATCAGTGAGTTTGTCACGAAGGTCTTGGCGGAGGCCATCCCTCTAGAGAAGGTTGCGCCAGGCCTCGATCTGGTAAACAGAGAGCTGGCGGTAGAGTGGATCAACTATGTAGAGCCAGAGGCGCGTGAGGAAGGTGGGATGGCCAGGTTCCTCCTTGAGACCCTCGACGGTAAGCGATCGGTGTTTGACGCTGCGGCTGGTATTGCATGCGACAGCGTGTTTCTCATGCGCCACGACTTTCAAGTGTTCCCCAATGAGGTAGACGGACTACTTGCCCAGCAGGCGCTCGAGTATGCCGAGAGCCAGGACGTAAACCTCCATTTTATGAGTATTCTGTGGGAGGACCTTCCAGACCAGTTGCCTGGAAATCTGCGCTTTGACGCGCTTCTTTGTCTTGGGAACTCGCTATGCCTAGTGGATGACGCGGCTGGCCGACTTCAGTGCCTAAAGACGTTTCGTGAATCACTAGTAGGGGACGGCCTGCTAGTCATTGATGAGCGGAACTTTCAGGCCATACTAGATAACGCGCGAAGTATTAACTTTGATCCAGTCAAGGAGTTTTCTGCCACTACCCAAGGTGACGTGATGTACCGAGGCCAAAAGATACGTGGGTATCCGGCTCACGTGGATAAGGGCGCTCGGATGGTTCACTGGCGATTCTTTAGGAACGTGCCGGCGATTAGTGACCGCGGTGAACTTGACGACCGCAGATTGAGAGGCTCTGATCTAGTCCTGCACGCATTCTCGCACGGAGAGCTCTTCTCACTACTGCGAAACGCTGGTTTTACTGAAATAGACGTATACGCAGATCTAGTCCAAATACAGGCTCGTGCCACAAGCATGCCCGATCGAAATAGGATTGGGGATGCTGACTTCATTACTTATGTTGCGCGCAAGAGTAAGCTTGGTGAGGCGGCAGCAAGCCGCCCCGGGCGAACAGAAACGCCTGGCGCGCCAGGCGCATAGCCTACCTAACACCCAGCGCTAGTCTTAGCTTAGTAGACCTCTGCGGCGCGCTTCGGCCCAAGCCTTTTTGAGAGCTTCGCCGCGCGTGTTAGCGGTGGCGTCGCCGACATACCTCGTGATCGTTTGTCCGTTCCGGCTATAGCGCAGATAGGCATAGACACGGCGTGTTTTGGGGAGATGTCGAAGGCGTATGGAGCCAATCGCCGTTCGACCGTCGGTCAATCTGACCTTTCTAGCGGATGGTCCACCAGCGGCCATGTCCTGTTCCTGCGTACGGTCGGCCCGTGATCCAGAGGGTGCCCTCCACACCACAGCCAGGGGTGGCCGTGGTGCCCAGCGAGGCAAGCTATCGACCTCGTATGAGGCGCTCGACCCTGTCCGCAGCGAGCGCGGGCGCTTCTAGGACGTCTTCCTCCCAGAGCCTTACGACTTGCCAGCCATTGGCTTGCAGGGTGGCGGTGACTTCGCGGTCGCGCTCCATCGTTCTGTGGATCTTCGGCACCCAGAACTCCTTGTTGCTGGGGAACAGGTCCTCGAGGCTTTTCAGGCCCCGCCTGTTGTGGGCGTTGCCGTGCCAGAAGTCTCCGTCGACGAACACGGCGACGCCGCGCTTTCGCACGACGATGTCCGGACAACCAAAGACATCTCTGGCGTGTAGGCGATAGCGCACACCGCGAGCGTGCAGCTCACGGCGAAGGGCAAGCTCAGCCCGTGAGTCCTTGTGCTTGACCGCTGCCATCATCCGGGAGGTGACAGCGGGATCTCGGCGACGCTCCGTTGTTGTCTGCATGCGCTGGACGTAGTGTTCCAGCGAGCTTATCGGCTACGCGGACGGCAATAAGTCGAGCAAGCGGAACCGGTACGGCGTTGCCGATCTGGCGCATTGCCTCGCTGCGAGGTCCCGTGAAGCGGTAGGAGTCCGGGAAGCCTTGTAGTCGGGCGCACTCGCGGACGGTGAGATAGCGGTGGGTGCCATCGTCGCGGAGCAGCACGTGCTCACCACCAGGCACGCCGTGCACGCCGGCCTTGACCGTCTTGGCGGGCCAGTCGAGCGGATTGCCCGTATGCCCTGTATACAGGCGAGCACCGGGGATGCCGACATGGTTGGCGATCCTGGGATGCTCCTTCCCATCGACTGGCTCAGGAAGTCCCTTGATCGCGTCTCGAAGAGTTCGCCAGCGTAGCTCTGGCGGCTCGCGATGGGATCCGCCTTCGCCGTTGGGACCGCTTGGATCCGTCACGGGGCGGATCCCGTGCTCTCTCCAGTAGGACCCGTTCTTCTTCGCCCATACGAGCGCACGGCGGCTGTGTGTTGCCTCAGGCCAGGTCCACTCTACGCCGAGGTCTTCGCGGAAGCCGACGATGAGGACGCGGTGGCGGTTCTGCGGCAGGCCATAGTCGGCCGCGTTTACGAGCAGCGTGTGCACGACATAGCGATCCCTCTCCGCTCCATATGGAGAGCCTTGGCGCTCGAGGCGAGCCTTGTGGCGCTCCCAGGACTCTCCTCGCTTCGGCGAGAGATACGGCTGCCGTAGCTGGTCGAGAATATAATCGAAGTACGGCCTGAAGGATTGGCGCAGCAGACCACGCACATTCTCCAGCAAGAACGCCCTAGGGCGCACTTCACGCATCGCGCGAAAGACTTCGGGGAACAAATTGCGCTTGTCCTGCTCGCCACGGTGGCGACCGCCAAGCGAGAACGGCTGGCAGGGAGCGCCACCAGCGAGCAGATCAACCCTCCCGGCGAACGGACTCCAGTCGATCGCGGCGACATCACCGGCGAGCAACGGCCAGCGACCGTCACTGGATTGAGCCTCGAAGTCCTCCGCGACGTTCTCGCGGAGAGTCTCACACGCGCGACGGTCCAGCTCGTTCACGAGCAAGTGCTGAAAGCCAGCCTCGTGAACACCTAGAGCCAGGCCACCACCACCCGCGAATAGCTCGATCGAGGTGCCTGCGGCTGAGGAAGAGATGGCATCGACTGGCCGCCGTGCCAGCTCAAAACCCAGCGACATGGTCGTGACACTACCGCGGAGCTCGGCGGAACTTTTGACTGACGTCATAGCCAACCGAAGCTACGCGCCATCATCTACAAGTGTCCGCGCTTAGCGCCTGTTTAGAGCCAACTTTGTGCCGTAACTCACCCTAGTCTTCGAGCTCGCCTGGAGCCTCGAGAGCTGGGGGATCGGCGAGGGTTGGCGGCTCGCCCGCTTGGGGCGGGTGCGCTTCGATGTGCTTGGCGATTCGTGATCGGATCTCCGCGAGCTTCACTCGCGTGGGCCGGCCCTTGGCGAATGATCGACCCGGATGCAATGTGTCCCAAGCAGACTTCTGCTGACCAGCGCGACCCGTCGTGCCCCCAGGCGTACCACCGGGCGCGTGGATACCGAAGCCGTCCACAACGCCGTTCCACAGGGGCCGGTAGTGGCCGATCAGCAGACGCTCGGCGAGCGGAATCCAGATGTCGTCCACGACAAGGTATCGGCAACGGAAGTCACGCTCGTCTAGGTTTTTGGCCGCCTTCACCGAGCTGTAGTGCTGACGTAGACGCTCATAGAGCTTGCGGCCCGGCGACGCGTTCAGCCCGATCAAGCCCTTACGACCTCCAGCAGGCATAGCACGCCCGACATAGATCGGCCACTCGCAACCCGCCAACGCGACGGGTCGATACGGATCGAAGTCGCCTTGGTAGTAGAGCGCGTAGATACCAACTCCGTCAAAGCGCTCAGGAGGGAGCTCCTCACACGGGCTCAGAAGTAGGGCTCGGCCAACGCTGCGGCCAAGCTCGACGCGATCGAGCGGATTGAACGCGTGGCGGCCGTTTGGCATGCAGTGGAGCATAACCCAGCCCACCGCCCAGGCGTGACCGTGATTCGCGGCTAGGCCACCGCGCCGACAACCGCCTCCTTGCGGGAGTGGCGTGTGGCCTAGATACCACTCGGGCGCTTAGAAGACGCGAGTGCGACTTCTGGAAGGGAAGGGGGGTTACAACGGTTCAAATCACAGCCATAGAGCGCCGTCCCTTCCAGGGCCGACCACTCCGGCATCGGCTGGTCCGCCGGCACGCCTTGTGTTCCCCAGATTGGACATGTAAGGGGTTATCCAACCGCCGACAGGATCGAGCGTAGCACGCTGGCGCATGCAAAAAGGGAAGCCCGTTGTCGGCGGTTTTGGTTTTGGTTTTTGGAAGTGACTCTCAAAGACTCAGAGACATGTCACAAATAGGAGGTAGTTGCGGATGATCCAACGATATTGCGTCAGCAGGCTACATGTCCAACGATTTTCACTTCTCAAAGCGCCACACGGCGTACGAACGAGAGGCGGACATGGCAAGGAGTGTGTAATCGACTTGATAGACCCTATCGCGGCCAGCTCACGGCTGAGGATCGCGCCCACTCTGCTTGAAGCTGGAGCACGACATCACTTGATCCCGCACTACAGGATTGGTGAGCAGATCCGCTTCGACCCGATAGAGCTCAACCGTTGGGTTCGCCGGCACAAGATCGACGAGATTGAGGCGGCGGAAGGCATCGACTGAAGCGCCCACACGAGGCGGGCGCTCAGCGACACGTTGGCTACCGTGAGCGCAGGATTACCGCGATCGTCAGCAGCATCACTATCAGCTCGTTCTGCACTAGATCACCTCCTTCAACCACCAGCGAGGAGGTGATCGACGAGGAGGACGAGTGACCTGTTGCGTGCGGGGCTGATCCGCGTTCAGAGGTAGCCAGCTATCAAACTGTGTCAGCTGTGTGCCAGAACTGTGGACAGCGTTGATTCTTGAAGGTCAGGCATTATCGTCGGGTAGTTGCTGGTAAATAGCGACCCCGACACGGGAGTGCAGCCCATGCCGGGGTCTAGACAAAGGAAAGTGAGTTCCTATGCCTGAGAGGCACTGTAGCCGCATACCGCGAGAGCAAGCGCCTGCGACCGACGTGGGAGAACGGGATGACTTCGACGATGGGATGGTGCTGGCGATCCTGATCGACTCAGATCACCCGGGTCTGTGGGCAGTCGATGAGATCAGCCGCGTGATCGGGAGTCCAACCACTGCGGGCGACACTTTGATGAGGCTCGAGCGAGACGGGCTCATCCATCGCTTGGACCGGTTCGTGTTCCCTACGAGAGCGGCCGTGAGGGCTGGGGAGGTACAGATCTAGCTGCACTGGTAACCGCCCATAAGTACCGCACATGGCGCACGACTCGACGAACGCTGTGCGAGATTGCACATCAAAGACACTGAGGCGTAGGTACGGATGGCCTCGCCGATCGACTTCATGCATTGGACACTGAATTTAGCGACAAGGCCAGCGATCTAGCCGATGCGACGCTAATCGCCCCTTACGCTTTCCCGCGCCGACCGCCACCACTCCACCTCTGGGTCACGATCCGGTGGGACAAAGCTGGCGCGCTGTTCGATCGCGTTGAGACAACCGGCCACGTCGACTGACGACAGACGGGCTCGCTCGCAATAGCGCCGGATGATCTGCGACGTTGACAGCACCTCCATTCGCGGGTAGTCCGCATCGATCAACCGTAGCGCGGCGCGATCATCTGTGGCTAGGGGCAAACCCCGGTGTAGCGCGAGCGCCAGCGTTGCCGCCTCGCCGTCATCGAGCCGCTCGGCCACTCTGACAAACGTCGTGAACTCGTCACCATCGAGACTTGTGAGCTCAATCAGCCCGTTGGCGAGGAGACCGTCGAGGTCTATCGGCGTCAACCTGTCATCTCGTTTACCGGTCGAAGACAGGTAGAACGACTCGCTTGCGACCTCCTGTACGACAATAAAACACGCATCCAGGTTCGAGGCGATGTCGTGCAGGCGGCCGGTCGCACACAGGTTGATCAGCACGCAGGCGTCGATCGAGAGCCTGCGCGCCGCCATTACTATGCCATGTTTTCGAGAGTGCGCGCGACTGCGCGCGCGGTAACACGATCGAGGAGGAGGAGGCGCGCGAACGCACCCTCCGAAATGCTGCCGTCCCGGTAGGCGTCAACAGCCAGCGTCACGTACCGCACCGGGAACACACGGGTGTCGGGCTCCGGCGCAGATAGCCCGAGCAGGCGGCGTGCCTCTGCGACGCTGAAGCGCTCGTGCTGGAGCATGTCGAATGTCCCACGAGGCAGGAGGCCAAGTCCTTCCAGGCGGACGACCAGTGCTTGAAACGAAACGCGATAGAACGCGGCCAGCTCAACGAGGGTGCCCGGGGTCACACCCTCCACGCCTGTGCGCCGGATCGCGTTGAAGTCGCGTGTCAGGCCGGAGGTCGGCATCAGGAAGTCGCCGGCGAATGCCTCGGCGAGCCGCTCGTGCTGAGGAGTGCGGCCCCGCGGCTCCATCTTTGACACTGTGATCTCTGCGCGCAAGCGCCGGGTTAGGAAGTGCGCGAACTCGTGCGCCATCGTCCACTGTTGACGCTCTACCGGGTGCTTGGCATTCACAGCAATGCACGCGCCGGTCTCCGGTGTGAACGCGAAAAAGCCCTCAATCCGGGGTGGCAGCTCAATAAAGAAGACTCGGATCCCCAGCTTCGTCTCAAGGATGTCGCGGAGGTTAGGCAGTGGTCCGTCACCAAGGCCCAGGCGATTGCGCTCAGTCGAGGCGATTTCTGTTGCCGCAGCCGTGGGTGACAGCCCATCAACCGAGTAGGGCGCAGGGTACCGGTGATCCGGAGCGACGCCGGAGCGACGCTCGAGCTCACGGTAGTCCTCAGCGTAACGCTCTATCGTGCGGATTGCGTCCTCAAGCTTGTCGGCATCTGCTGTGCGCGAGAGCGACGTGCGAAACTGCCCGACGAAGTTGTCGGCGGGAGCGCTTGGGCGGAGAAGCTCATCGATCGGGCGACCGTAAAGCCGGGCCATCACGACGAGCTCGTCTGGGCGGATGAAGCGCTCGCCCTTCTCAAGCGCCACAAGCGACGTGCGGGCAAGCCCTAGCTGCTCAGCGACAGCCTCCTGAGTCAGGCCTCGGTCGCGTCGCGCGTTGCGCAGTCGCTTTGGCAGGTTCGGGTTACGGAGCTCCGCCTCGCTCACGCCCATGACGGCACCGTCCCCAAGTACCGTTCCACAATCGGTGCCTCCACCCGACGCCACTCGTCGGCGTGGCGGCGGTAAAGTCCGACCAGCTCGTCTTCGACGCTGGAGCCATGACCAAGATTCAGTAGTGCGTCCCGCGCCTCAACGAGCTGCGGGAACACCTCAACGAGCGCGGCCCATGGGTGCTCGGCACTAGTAGCGGCGTCAAGCTCGGCGATCTGGTTGAGCATCAGACGTAGTGAAAATGCGGCGGCATTAGTAGGGTTACTCGCAAAGGCGTTCGCGCGATAGCGCTCATGCGCGTCGAGCGAAACGCGGCCGCTGGCGTAAAGCGCCTGCCGCCTCAGAATGCAGCTCGAGCAGCTGCCGCAGCGGTGGACGCGCTCACCTTTCGGCGGCGGCGGCTGACGATCGGAGGACCACGTATCACATGACACTGTCCTCCTAATGAGGTCCGTGAACTGCTCTGGGATTCGAGCGGTGAGCTCGGCCTTAGTGTCGAACATTCGTGGCAAGGTGAAGCGCACCCCTGCCACGTCAATGAGATCCACAAGACGTTGCATCGCCGCGAGTGTCTTGGGATGGGCTGAGCGCGACATGTGAGCGCCGATCTGACCATGACTGTACGGAAGGTTGATCGCGCCGACGCCATTCTCGTATACGCGGATTTCGTCGACATCGGCGACAAGCGCCGTCGCGGCGGCGAGAGAGAGAAACAGCAGCCCGCGTGTGCGCTGGTGGCGATCCTGGGGCCGCGCCTTCGCGCCGACGAGATTCGCCTTGACCAGGAGTGGCTGAACGCGCCCCGTACGCGTCGCCAACTCTGTGGAGAGCTCGCGTTGCAGCGAGCGGGCGCGGTTCGTTCCGCTCGCGCCGACGAGGACAAGCTCAAGGTCTTCCTGCTCACCCAGATCGATCGCCGCACCACCAAACGAGTCAAGCCCACCGCTGAAGCAGGCGACAGCGGCAATGTTCTCCGGTCGGAACGAGAAAAGGGTGTCCTGCGTCTCAGCGTGAGAGCGCTGGCCCCGGAACGGAACAAAACACAGCTCCCAATAATCGTCGGTCAACCAGTCAAGGACGCCCGTCAATGTGCCGGCGACCTGGTCAGACGACCAAAACTCGACGTCGCGGACCTCGATCACCGGCGAAAGCTCGCGACACCACCCGCGGCCGATCGGATCACGAAGACTGCGCGTAGTCAGCCGGTCGGCCGCATATACCTCCATGGCGATATCGAGCAGATCTGCAACACGCTCAGGAAGTCGCGCTCGGAACGTCGCGGCGATCATCGCATCGTCCAGCCGGTACGCGCGAGACGCGCTGACACGAAACTCGATACCCGCCGGAGACCTCCAGGTTCCGGCCGCGCTCACGGTCACGACCTACCCACAAGCGTCCGTCCGATGAGTCGCTGGGTGCCGGCCGCCGAGGTCTGCCGCGCGGGTGCCTTGAAAGCTCGGCCGTCCTCGTGGCGAAGCATCTCACGCGCGAGGCCTGCCGTGTCCATGCACGCCAAGGCCTCCCGTGCGCGGGCCTGGAGTTCGCTCGCGCTGGCGAACGTATCCGGTAGCCGGCCTTGATGACACTTGGCGAAGTGGTGCCGCGCGATGCGATCTGCCGTGGCCTTGGCGAGCGTCTCGGCAAGCTCGTCTTCGCTCATGGCTCGAAGTCGACCATCGTCGTTCTCAAGCAGCGCCTGGCCCGCCATCGCGGCGATCTCGGTATTCGCGTGATGTTTCACGGCACGCCGCACCTCCTCGTTGATCGCCGTCCACGTGTCACGATCTCCGTCCAGAGCCGCAGCCGCGAACGCACCGCACAACTCGTTCAGGCCGGGGACACCGTTACCCAGGCGCATAGTCTCAGCGTAGGCTTCGCGAGCGAGGCCGCCAACCACACGGACATCATGACGACCCAACAGTGTGTTGCGGACCTTCCTCCATCTGGGAGCTAGATTCCGCGCGTAGTAATCGCCGTCTGCCATGATCAGCTATCCTCTCTGACATTGTCAGTGTCAATAGAAAGATATATACCACAGATGTCAGACGCAAGGGCAAGAGAGCCATGGTTCCTGCGGACTGCTCCGCCAGAGCCCACATAAGCATGCCGGTCCTTTTGAGGTGTCCGTCGCTAGAGAAAGCTCTGCGACTGCGGCAAAATGCCTGGGCTCCGCTGCAACCTGCGGCTACGCGACAGCTGCACAGAGCGACAAAGGTCTACATCTCAGCAATCACACGAAGACCAGCAACCTGGCTAGGGTGAGGCGTAGTGGTCGAGTGGCGTGAGGGTGAGGTTGTTGCCAAGGGCATGAGCACGCGGCCCGCGCGGATGTCAAACGGCGAGATGGTGCGCTTTACACGAAGCGCACTCGATGGAATGGCCGAACAAGTTCAGTGCGGCTTTATCCCAATTGTTATTGAGCATCTGTGCTTGCTTCCGCCCTGTGGACGATGGCATTCAGCGAAGGTAGTCGCCGCTGACGACGGCGCTGACGAGCTGATCCTCTATGGCCGGCTGTTCCGCACGCTGCACCCGGTGGGTGCGGATCCAGATCTATGGACGCTATTGCGAGATGATCGGCCGGTCGCGGACACGTGTCCGTCGATAGCGACTATCAATCTGGAGCCTAGGAACTTCGGCCAGCGCGCCTTCGCAGTGGCTCAAGACAATGCGCCGGTCGAGATTCAAGAGGTAGCCCGCTGGTCCGAGCTCCCGCCCCTCGAGTGGATCCTCGTGATCCCAGTCATTTGGGGCGCCACGAAGTTTCTCGGCGGTTTCCTGGAGGAGCTCGGCAAAGAGTCCGCCTTGGCTGCCATGGACTGGATTGCGGCTCTCGCTACCCATGCGAAGGACCCTGATCGCGACCGCATCATCACGTTTCAGTTCACGCTTCCAAGTGAGAGCCCGACAGGGGCCCGTATCGACGGCTTCGTCCCGATCAACGCGTCGGCCGATATCACACGGGAAGCCCTGCCAGCCCTGGATGGTGCGACGCGCATAGCCGAATTGGCAGGCGCGCAGGCAGAGTCGCTAGTCATGGGCGATTTGCGGCAGGCGGCGTTTATCTGGAGGGAGGGCGAGTGGCATCTAGCATGGTGGGTTGGCAGCGACGATACTGTGCGTACTACCAACTGGTTCCTGGCAAACGAGCCGGACCCGGCTCGTTTCCTTGGAAGGCCGTTGCTACCAAAAGTCCCGCCGGAAGTCGCTAGTTGACGTGACGGACAACGGCAGATGCCTCGTCGGTCTGTCGACGCAAGCGGTTCGCTATGCCTCACCCCACCGCTTCCTCGTGAGTGTCGCGCGGCTGCTGGCAAGTGTCCTGGATCCGTCCGGAAGGTTGTCAACGGAGCAGACGGGTTCGTGGACTTCTTTGGTCCCGGTCCCGCACCTGGTTTTTGGCTCTGCAGATAGGTTTTTGTCTGCCGTTATCCCTCATCTCGCTGCGCTTCGATGTTCTTGACCACCCCTCTCTCAGCTTTGCTTTCGATAAGGATGGTCAACAAGTGGGATAACAAAAAAGAAAACAAGAAGAGCAGAGGTAGTTGGAGGTGTGGGACCGGGACCAAAGAAAGTGATTAGAGACTAGATGAAGGATTGAATTTGAGATTTGAGATTTGAGATTTGAGATTTGGAGTTGAATGTTGGAGTTGGTGGCGGCTTGGGCGTGGTGCTGCGACGAGAACTGCGAGGCGATCAGCAACGTGTGCGGCTGATCGCTGAGCAGTAAGCGCGCAGGCCAATAGCGCGGACTTTGGGTTGATATGAACCCGTGATCGATCAGGCTTCTTTCGCGGTGTGGTTTAGCGTGCGGCGTGATGATCGATTGGGGGGCGTCGGGCAGTATGAGCAGACCGCCGTGGAACTCAAGCCTGTGGCCGAGCACGTGGTGTCACTCGCCCAGTTGCAGCCCGGCGAGCGGGTGCTCGATCTCGCCATCGGCACAGGCAACGCCGCCATATTCGCCGCCCGGTCGGGCGCGGTCCCGACGGGGCTCGACGCGGCCGCCCGCCTGATCGATGTCGCACGCGCCAGGGCCGCAAGCGAGGGCCTCGACGCGTCTTTTCTCGTCGGTGATGTGCAAGCGCTCCCGTTCGATGATCACGCGTTCGAAGTAGCACTCTCGGTCTTCGGGGTCATCTTCGCCAACGACGCGAACCGTGCTCTCGGCGAGATGATCCGTGTACTGGCACCCGGCGGACGTGCGCTGCTCTCGGTGTGGGTGCCGACCGGGCCGATCGACGCTATGGTCGGCACGTTCGGCCGTGCGATCGCCACAGCGACCGGAGTCACGCCCACCCGTTTCGCCTGGCACGACACCGAGGCAGTCCGCGAGCTCGCCACACGTCATAACGCACACGTGTCGTTCCATGATGGTGAGCTGCGCGTCACCGCCTCATCCCCAGAGGCCTACCTCGTCGCGAACGAGCAGCTACACCCCATGAGCCTCACCGGACGGCCACTACTAGAACAGGCCGGCAGCTACAGCCAGGTGCGAGAGCAAGCCCTCCACATCCTGCGCCAAGGCAACGAAGACCCACAAGCATTCCGAGTCACCAGTCCATACCGAGTCATCGAGGTCAGTATCTGAGGCGAGGCGCACTGGCTACCGCGTCGCCCGGGGAAGCAACCGTAAGGAGCCCATCGAGCGGCACGCCCCGAACTCGTCCCTTGCGATCGTGTCGGTCACTCGCGACTGGATGCCTGCTCCCGGGGCGAAAGCAGGCACCAGGGCCAACGGCGCCCTGCTTCTGGCGGCAAGTATTGTCGAGGCCGTTGTCGATTTCGGCCGAGCCTGTTCGTGTAGGGGGTGAGAGGCCGGGATGGGCCCGGCTCGAGACCCTCTAAAGGAGGACGGTCAAATGAAGCAGTATCTACTCAGCGTGTACCACGCCGAGGGTGCGGATTACGCGCCGCCGGCGGACGAGATCCAGCAGATCATGAGCGGCGTCGAGGCGTTCAACACCGAGCTACGGAGCACTGGGACATGGGTTTTCGCGGGTGGGCTTCATCCCTCGAGCACGGCCACCGTGCTGCGACTCGAGGGCGACGAGGTGCTCACCACCGACGGTCCGTTCCTCGAGGGCAAGGAGCACATCGGCGGGTTCTGGGTGATCAAGGCAGCGGACTTGGACGCGGCGCTGGACTGGGGCCGCAAGGCGACGCGGGCAGCGCGGGTACCGGTGGAGGTCCGCCCGCTTCAGGAGGAGGCGCAGGACTGAGCCCTCCGGTCACCTCAGCGGAGATCGCGCGCGTGTTCCGGGAGGAGCACGGACGGGCGGTGGCAGTCCTGGCCCGCGCTTTCGGCGATATCGATCTGGCCGAGGACGCGGTCCAGGACGCCTTCGCCGCTGCCTCGGAGCGCTGGCCGTCCTCCGGCCTGCCTCCGAGTCCCGCGGGATGGATCATTACCACCGCCCGCAACCGCGCGATTGACCGGCTGCGGCGCGAGTCCTCCCGTGGCGATCGCCATGCCCAAGCGGCGATTCTGCACTTCCAAGAACCGCCGAGTGAGGAGGGCCCGGTGCAAGACGATCGCCTCCGGTTGATCTTTACTTGCTGTCACCCGGCGCTCGGGATAACCGCCCGGGTGGCGTTGACCCTGCGGCTGCTCGGCGGTCTCAGCACCCCTGAGATTGCACGCGCGTTTCTCGTTAGCGAGACGACCATGGCTCAGCGACTGGTTCGCGCCAAGAGCAAGATCCGAGACGCCGGCATTCCATACCGCGTTCCCTTCGAGGCTGATCTCCCTGAACGCGTGCGTGCGGTTCTATCGGTGATCTATTTGATCTTCAATGAGGGCTACGCGGCCAGCTCAGGCGAGCGGCTCGCTCGCGAGGACCTCTGCATCGAGGCGATCCGCTTGGGACGGTTGCTGGCTCGGCTGATGCCTGACGAACCAGAGGCCAAAGGGCTGCTGGCTCTCATGCTGCTCATCCATGCCCGCCACCCTGCCCGCACCACTCCTGACGGCGAACTCGCACTCCTTGCCAACCAAGACCGCCGGAGCTGGGATCGCCGGCTGATCGCCGAGGGTCAGGCGCTCGTGCGGGAATGTCTGCGGCGCGACCAGCCAGGGCCCTATCAGATCCAGGCGGCGATCAACGCTGTTCACAGCGACGCACCGACGTTCGAGGCCACCGACTGGGCACAGATCTTGCAGCTCTACGACCAGCTGCTAGCCGCCGCTCCCGGTCCGATCGTGTCGCTACACCGAGCGGTCGCCGTAGCCGAGGTGCACGGCCCCAGCGCCGCGCTCCCGCTCGTCGATGAGCTGAAACTCGAGCGCTACTACTTGTTTCACGCGATCCGCGGCGATCTGCTCAGCCGCCTTCGCCGCCAGGCCGAAGCCGACCGGGCATACCGCAGCGCGCTAGCGCTCACCCAGAACAAGACCGAGCGCGCTCTCCTTACCCGCAGGATCGAAGAGCTCCGAACACCCCGCTGAGCGATCGGCAAACGGGACACCTGCTTCCAGCACCGCACGCGCATGAAGCGCGGGGAATGGTGACCCCGGTTTCCGCGTGAAAGCAGGCGCCGCCCGCGTTAGCCAGCGAGACGCCCGAGTTGGACGAGCTGGGAGAGCACGACCTCCGGTAGCCCCTGCTACTGCTTCGGCCGGAGAGTACGCGAGTGGCTCGGTCGCAGGCGCCCGCTCGTTATGAATCGGTGTGGAGCGGCGCGCCGCCGAACCCCAGCTCGTTGCCGTCCGGGTCGCGGTAGATGGCCTTGCGTACGCCGCCCGTGTATGTCTCGCGCTCGTCTGGCTCGAGTCCGCGGGCAGCGATCGTGGCTATGTGGGCGTCGAGATCGTCGAGGAAGATCGTCACCAAGCAGTGGCCCGCGCCATCGGCGTGCTCGACGACATAAACCGACCGGTCCTCGGCGAGCGTCCACACCGCCTCGGTGGCGTGGGGGAGGAACGTCGGCTCGCCCAGCAGCCGCTCATACCACGGCCTGGCCGCTTGGAGGTCCCGCACGCGCATACCCGCGAAGAGATGCAACGACACTGACACGAGTCTAGGTCATGCGACGGCTGGGACAGTGTCGCTTTCGCGGGGATCGAACGTTTGCGGGACGACTTGCCGACGCCCCACGGCGGGTTGAGATGAGCCCCTCCTAGTACGATTGTCTAATCTACTTGACATATAACGTTAGTGCGTTAGTTTGTGTATATGTTGTTTGTTATTGGACTGGAGGGTTGATGGCTAAGAGGCCTGGTGTGCGTGGTGTGGTCGCTCAGATCGATGAGCGGCTGGCTGTGCTGGATCGCGAGCTCAAGGTGGCTCAGGAGCTGATGGCTGAGCGGCGGAGCTTGCTGACCGCGCGTCGTGAGATCACGGGTGAGGCTGGTCCTTCGGTGTTGGGGAGCATGGTCAGGCGTATCACCCAGGACGAGGTCACCGCGTTCCTGGAGGCGCATCCTGGTGTGCGGGCTAACGAGATCGCGAAGGGCATGAACGTCCCGTTGACCACGATCTCCCAGCATCTGCATCGCGGCAGAGGCATCCGGTTCGATAAACGACCAGACGGCTGGTATGTCATCTCGGAGAAGCCTGGGGGGCGCGGCAAGTGAGGACCCTGCCCGCATACAGGGCACGGCATGCCGTGCCCGTAGCGCCAGCCCGGAGGAGCGATGCTGGCTTGGTCAGGTCTCGTGACCTAGATGTCCTGGCGTGGGCCGGAGAGATGTACGGGGTGCGCGTAGACCAGCTCGAGTGCTTGCTGGGTTGCGGCCCCAGGAACGTGCAGCGTGTCGTCACTCGCCTCCGCGCGCACGGCCTGGTCAGGGTGTTGCGGCTTGTGTACGGACAGGCGGCGTGGGTCACACCAACCCCGCTCGGTAACCGCGTCTCAGGTCTCGGGTTCGGGGTGTGGAAGCCGAACCTCGCTCTCTTGAGGCATGTGGGCGCCGTGAACGACGTGCGGCTGCACATCCAATCCCGCTCCCCATCATCGACATGGATCTCCGAGCGCGTGTTGGCGCGGGACCGCAGGCCGGGCGAGCACCTCCCAGACGCGGTCGTAGTGGTCGATGGCCAGGAGATCGCCGTTGAGGTTGAGTTGACCGTCAAGTCTCAGCAGCGGATCAAGACGATCCTCGACGAGCTGGCCCGGCGGTACGGCGGCGTTCTCTATTTCTGCGCGCCCGCCGCCCACAAGCGCTTGGAGCAGCTGGTTTCGGCTGGCCGTTGGCCCGGCCTCGGGATACGCGAGCTACCAACGAACGCCGGGGAGGGGTCGTGAGCACTATGACTGCCAGAAGCATCTTTGGTAGCCGTCGCCAGCCGGTGGTGCCGGTGATTGGTCCGCCACCGTTGGTCGGCCAGTTCGGTGGTGAGGCGGGTTTCGTGTTCGCCCGCAAGCTCTCCGGCGAGAAAGCACTGCCGCCGCAGGAAGGATGGATCTTTCTTCCGCCGAGACGGCTCGTGCACCACGTGCTTGTCCTCGGAGCCACCGGGTCCGGGAAGACAGAGACGTTGTTGCGTTTGGCTTGGACGGTCGCGAAGCGCTCAGATGTCCCCGTGTTCTACCTGGACGGGAAGGGCGACCGTGAGAACGCAGAGCGGTTCCTCGGCCTCATGCGAGACGCTGGCCGGGACTGTCGTGTGTTTCCTTGTGAGCGGTTCGATGGCTGGCGTGGCGGCGCCTCTGATGTGCAGGCGCGGTTGATGGAGATCATCGACTACGCGACCGAGGGGCCAGCCGCGTGGTACCGGGATGTAGCGAAGACCGTGCTGCGACTGGTCTGCCACCACCCCGAAGGACCACCACGCACCGCCGGGATGGTGTTGGAGCGAATGGACCTCGACGTGTTGCGCGCCGCGCACCCGCACGACGGAGTGGCGGCCACGTTGAGCCGCGCGCAGGTGCAGCAAGTCAGGTTGCGCTACGACGCGTTCTTCGGCGAACTCCACGGCGCCCTGAACGGCAGCTGGTGCTGGGAAGACACGACCGCCGGCTACCTGCTCCTAGAAACATTGAGGCTGCGGGAGGAGACCGCCGGCCTCGCTCGCTTCTTGTTCGAGGACTTCACCCAGTACTTCTCAACGCGTAAGCCGAGGCAGCAGGGCTGTGTGCTGATCGTGGATGAGTTCTCCTCGCTCGCCGCGGGCGGCGGTATGGCAGCGCGTGTGGAGAAGGCGCGCGGCTACACCACAAGCCTCATCCTCGCACCCCAGGTCGTCGCTGGGATGGGCGGCGATGAGGAGGCGCAACGCATCATGGGGAGTGTCGAGACCGTGATCGCTCACCGCGTGAACACACCCGACGAGATCGCCAACCTCGCCGGCACGAGGATGGTCCCGGAGTACAGCACCCACATCGCCCCGGACGGACCCACGAGGGAAGGGTCGTTCCGGTTGCAGCACCAGTTCAAGGTCGACCCGCAAAAGCTGCGGTCCCTGGACCCCGGGGTCGCGTATGTGATCAGCCGCGGGCGGGCGTGTATGGCCCAGATCCTCCAAGCACCCACGATAAGGGTGCCTTTGCCGGGGGTAGAACGGTCGTCCGCACCCGTGGAACTTTCTGAAGAGTTGAACAATCCTTTTCCCAAGGAGAAAACGGGCAGCACCACCACATGGGGCTTTGACGTTAGTGGGCTGCCTTTCTAACTGAGATTGAGTGGAGGTGAGGGTATGGAAACCCGGCTAAAACAGCTCCCCGTAGGAGCATTCGTGCTCTACGGGCTGACGCTGGCGTGCGAGTTCCCCGCGGTCTGCGTGCGGTTCTTCGTGATCATCATGCTCGCCGCGATCGTCAGCATCTTTACCGCAGGCCTCGGGGCGCTGCTCGCGGCATTCGTCGTCATGGCCTACTGGCCCATGGTGTGGTCAGTCATCGCGCTAGTCCCCAAGATCGGTCACCTCGGAGAAGCGTGGGCATGGCGCACGAGGGTCGGTGGGCGAGAGCCATCCGAGCGCGAGCGCGCGGCCTATGAGGACGCGATCGAGGAGCTCCAACAACACTCCAACAGCCCGTTGCCGTTGCCGAAGGACTGGTTCGTCATGGACGAACCCGAACTCAACGCAGCCGTCTGCGGGCACACGCTCATGATCACACGCGGGATGCTCGAGAACGCGTACCTGCCCGCCGTGTTGGCGCACGAGCTCGGGCACCTCAAAGGCTGGGACTCCAGGATCACCGCCGCCCTGAACCGGCTCGTCATCCAACGCTGGCCGCAACTCACCACCCACGAGGAAGAAGGCCCAAGCACAATGCCGATCTTCCTCGGCGCGATGTGGATCCTCGGCCCCGTCCTCGTCCTGGTCGTCTGGCTGACACGTAAGGCCTACACCTCGTGTCGCGGAGGGCTCGGCCTATGGCTCATGAAGCCCCTCTGGGGACAGGTATGGCGGCAAGGCGAGTACCAGGCCGACCAATACGCAGCCTCGCTCGGGAAGGCCGACGAACTCGCGCAGTTCCTGCAAACACACGCGCTCGCCATGGACCGCCCGATGCCATACCCCTGGCTATCCGACTACACCCACCCACCAGTCGAGCACCGAATCGAGCGGCTCCTCACAAACGCCGTCACAACCCCACGCCCAGCCCTCGAGCAGGCACGGCCGGCGGTCCAAGACGAACTACCAGGATTCGGAGTACAGACCGCTTAGAAACAAAGAACAACAAGTAATTCCGGGGCGGGAACACCGTGAAGGTCGCCCCCGCAGGGGCCACCTTCGGTGGGCACTGACGTGCCTCCCCCTGAGAGAACCACGCCCCTCCATTGCAAGGGCAATCAGGTTGGCCAGGAGGCCAACCAAAACAAGACAGATTGAGAAGGAGATTCAGATGAGGACACTGACAACCATGCCAACCACAACGAGGCGCTCTCAGGCGCCTGCGCCCGTGCGGCGCGCGGGACTGATACGACGCGCCTACCAGGAGATCGCGCCCGAGATGATCGAGCGGATCGCCGGACGAGTCGTCGCGCTCCTGCGCGAGGAGCAACTGCTGCCACCCGGCACAGGTCAAACGACACCGGAGCTGCTCACCGTCAGCCAGCTCGCCAAACACCTCGGCCTGCACCGTACTTGGGTGTACGAGCACGCTCAAGACCTCGGGGCCATCAGACTCGGCGACGGACCCAAGGCCCGCCTCCGCTTCAACCTACACACCGCCATAGCCGCGCTGCGGCAATACAACGCCGGAAGGGCGGACGGGCCACTCGAGCCACAAAGGTCCGCGCGATCGCGACCGAGCCCATACAGGACCGACGTCCCATTGCTTCAGCCACGGCACCGAGAGATTCGCGGTCTGCGTTCATGCCTGGCCTCGCGTCGTGCGAGGATAAGGGTCGTCTGATGGCACGGCCGTCGCAAGGCACGATCAAAGCGGAAACTATGGGCGATGGAACCCTGGCCTTTCGGTTGCGCTTCCCTGCCTACGGCAAACGCCAGACCGTGCGGCTGCACGAGAGGCGTGGATGCGACTGCGGTTGCGGCGGCGGCTGGAACGAGCGCACAGCGCAAGTCGAGCTCGATCGCGTCCTCGCTCGTGTAAGGGCCGGCGTGTGGGAGCCGCGGCGGCGTCAGCTACCGCCCAAGGCGGTGAGCGCCGGTGCACCCACCTTCCAACAGTACTCGTCTCAGTGGCTACAGGCTCGCATCGACGGCGTCAGCGGGACCAAGCCGATCAAGCTCAGCACGCAGAGCAAGTACCGCTGGTGTATCGAGCACTATCTGCTTGGCTTCTTCGGCGACTATGGCATAGACCAGATCGACCGCGACCTTTGTCTGGCGTTCAAGGCCCACTTGCTCACGCGGTCCCGAGAGGCCCGGGAGGCGATCGAGGCAGGAGCAGGTTTGCGCGACGAGAACGACCGGCTCGTCAAGCCCCTCTCAGCCTCATCGATGCACATGGTCGTCGCCTGCTTGGTCTCGGTTCTCGACGAAGCCGTCGAGGATGGCCACATCGATTTCAACCCCGCACGCGGCAAGCGGATGCGCATCCACGTGCCCAAGCCCAAGCGCACGTTCCTGGAGATCGACGAGCTCGCCGCTCTGATCGACGCCGCTACGGAGCAAGACGGCTCCATCGCGCGGACCGTTGTCCCTATCGAGCTCGGCGTCACAGCCGCACAGGTCGCTTTCCTCCACCGTCAAGGCAAGCGGCCACTGCAGACCGCCAAGCAGCTCGGCCTAGCGAAGTCGACCGTCAGCTACCACCTCTCGCAGCTCGGGCTGAAGCCCGGCCGCGGTTACGTAGGCCGGCGTGTGATCATCGAGATCCTCGGTCGTGGCGGGCCCCGGGTCAGCGAGCTCTGCGACCTGAAGATCGGCCAGATACGCCTGCACGACCCAGACGGAGCGCGCTTCCGCATCCCCGACTCGAAGACGGAGACCGGCATCCGCGAGGTGCAGATGAGCCCGGACCTCGTGGAGACGGTCATCGAGCACCTCGACCGCCTACGAAGGATGAGCGTTGCAACCGGCCCACAGGACTACCTGGTGCCCAACCTGTACGGCGGGCGAATGAGCTACGGCAGAGTCGAGGAGATCGTCAGGGACGCGGCCAAGCGAGCGTCTGGACGGCTTATCAAGACAGGCATGCCGCCCCTTCCGCACACCACTCCCCACACGCTGCGGCGCACCTACATCTCGATCGCTCTGCTGGCCAACAACTTCGACGTCAAGTGGGTCATGGGCCAGGTCGGGCACGCTGACTCCAAGATGACGCTCGACGTCTACGCGCAGCTCGAGCAGCGAGTCAAGCGCGACCACGGAGCCCGATTTGATGAGCTAATCCGCCGTGCTCGCGAGCAATCAGAGGTCGCGGCTGCGCATGAGCTTGCGTCGATCGATACAGGTTTAGGACCACGAATAGGACCAAAGCTCTCGAAAAGCCGCTCGCGTGGCCGATCAAGAAGGCCCGGTCATGGCACCAAAACCGACAGTTTTCCAGGTCTTTCTTTGATGGGCGATCCTGGATTCGAACCAGGGACCTCTTCCTTATCAGAGAAGCGCTCTAACCGACTGAGCTAATCGCCCGAAGCGTGCGATTTTACTAGCCAGCCGCCGAGTGGGGGCGCACGCGCCGCGCGAGCGCGAGCGCCTCCTCGACAGAGCTAAAGGAGACCTCGGCGTAATACCTGCCATCGGGGCGTGCCCGCACCCGCACCTCGGTGCCGAAAAGCCCTTCTAGCACGTCGCTTATCTCTCGCACACCATCGGCTTGGTCTGGATGCAGTTGCTCTCTCGCAACACTGCGGCGCGGCGCGGCGCCTGCGCCCTCGCCGTTGCTATCGCGCGCCTTGGCTTCGAGCGTCCTAACCGACCACCCCTCCTGCACCGCTGAGCGCGCTAGTCGCCGCCGCTGGTTGTGATCCTCAGCCAACAGCAGCGCACGACCGTGCCCTTCGCTCAGCTTCCCCTGCTCTAGCATCTCGATCACCTCGTCGGGCAGCTCGAGCAGGCGCAACAGGTTTGATACCGCCACTCTGCTGCGACCGACCTTTCGACCTACCTCCTCACGCGTGAGCCCCAACTCCTCCACGAGCGCTGCGCAGGCGCGTGCCTCCTCGGCGGGGTTGAGGTCCTCCCTGGCCATATTCTCGACCAGGGCGAGTTCCAGCGCCTGCGCGTCATCATGTGGACGCACAAGCGCAGGAATGACATCCATGCCGGCAATCTGGGCTGCTCTCCAGCGCCGCTCGCCGGCTACCAACTCGTAGGTTCCGCCCGGCTTCGGCCGCACGAGCACGGGCTGGAGCACACCCTGCTCTCCGAGCGATCCCGCTAGCGCCTGCAGGCCCTCTTCGTCAAAACGACGCCGAGGCTGCGCCGGGTTTGGAGTGATCAGATCGACGGGCAGCTCGCGCAGCTGCTGTGTCGAATCGGCATCGTTGGAGGCCGCGATTATGGCTGCCAGCCCTCGCCCCATTCCTCGCCTTGCTGCTGTCATCTGCCAGCCAGCTCCTTTGCCAGCTCGAAATATGCCTCTGCTCCGGCGCTGTGGGGATCGTGGTGAATCACTGGCAAACCGTAGCTAGGCGCCTCCCCCACGCGCACGTTGCGTGGGATGACCGTGTCAAAGACTAGATCCGGAAAATGCTCTCGTATCTCACGCTCCACATCACGTCCAAGGCGGGTGCGACTGTCTTGCATCGTCAGCAGCATGCCGGCGACGGTAAGGCGAGGGTTGAGTTCTCGTTGGACCAAGGCCAGAGTCTCCAGCAGCCCGGCGAGACCCTCAAGCGCGAAATACTCGGTTTGCACAGGGACAATAACCCTGTCTGCGGCGACCAGCGCGTTGACGGCCAGGGGGCCGAGCGACGGCGGGCAATCCAGCAGCACGTAATCGAATCTTTCTCGTATGGCGGAGAGCTCCTCGCGTAGTCGCCGCTCGAAAGAACCGAGGTGAGGCAGCTCGACATCGGCGCCAGCCAGCCCTTCACCTGCCGGCAGCACACTCAGCCCCCTGACGCAACTACCCGCCAATGCTTCCTCTGCGCTGGCCTGCCCGATCAAGACGTCATACAGACCTGGCGAGGCTGAGCGCGGCAGGCCTAGGCCGACGGTGGCATTTGCCTGGGGGTCTACGTCCACCAGCAGGGTCGAATAGCCTGCCTCGGCCACGCACGCAGCCAGGTTCACGGCCGTCGTGGTCTTCCCGACGCCGCCCTTCTGGTTGGCAATGGCGTACACGCGGCTCATCATTGGCACGCTAGCGATAATGGCGGTCGGAGGGTGCCACTATCGCCCAATAGTTCGGGGGCTGGTGCATTCCTCATGATTATCCTCCCAGGGGGCGCTTTCTGGCGATCCCTGGGCGCCTGGGGAACCGTTCGGGGGTACCCCTAACCTTCTCGTAGAGGTGTAGATGACGGTCCCTCGCGCCGGCGAACGGTTCCGTTCGCCTTATCTCGACCAGCTGCATCCCTAGCTCTGCTCCGGCCAGGGCGGCTGACCTCTCTCCCTTCGGCTCTCTCTTTCCACGCCAGTCGACCAGGAATCCGCCGGCGCGCAGAAGGGGAGCCGCATACTCGAGGACCACGGCTGGTGGTGCGAGGGCACGGGCCAGCGCGATGTCTTGGGTGCCCATACCAGCGCGCCACGTCTCTGCTCGATCTAGGACCACATCAACGTTGCTCAGCCCAGCAGCAGAGGCAGCGCGATCAATAAACGCGCACTTACGTGCCTGGCTCTCAACCAGACTCACCTTCGCCTCGGGGAGCGCAACGGCAAGCGGCAGGCCGGGAAAGCCGGCGCCAGATCCCAGATCAGCAATCGAGCGGGCGTGATGCACCTCGGTGAAGTCAAGCGCACAGAGAGCGTCACATACATGAGTCTCGAGCGCGCCCTCTAGCGCGCGGGGGGAAGTCGGAGCATGCTCGTCCCGAGCGAGCACATCCAGCAACACCTCAAGCATGCCGCACTGATCCGTTGTAAGGGCATACCTCTCCGCGACTGCCACGAGCGATTGCTCGGATCTACTAGCGCTCATAGCGAGCAAAGAAGTCGGCGTATTTGCTTCGCATCTCACTTAGCCGCTCGGCAGCGTATTGATCGAGCTCCACGGTCAGTGCGCCGTCGAGAAGCGGCAGCACGTCCTCGACGAGCGCAGCGCCTCGTGCCATCCACTGGAAGTAGGAGCGACCGCCATGGTGGTAGGGACCGTAGAGACGAGATCGGGGGATGCGCTCCTGCAGCCACCGAAATAGTGCCTCGTGTCGGGTATGCATGCGCAGCGTTATATGCGGCTGCTTGCCATCGCCACCGAAATGCCCCTCGCCAACGAGCACACCGACGAGCACGCCGCGCTCGAAGTCGCTCAACCCCTCAGCCGAAGATGTCGTCGCCATAATGTTTCACCGTCATGAAAAACGTGAAACGCCTGGCCGTGCCAGCTCAATCGAGTGGAAAGACGACGAGACAGCGCTCCGGCTCCTCGCCGCGACTTTCGGTTCTCACGTCACCCCGGTCGCGCAGATATTCGTGCACCAAGCGCCTCTCGACCGCTGGGGCCGGGTCCAGCTCGACCGCTCCACCAGACCTCACAGCCTCGTTTGCCGCGCGATCTGCCTCCACCTTGAGTACAGCGGCACGGCGCTCTCGGTAGCCACCAACATCGACCATCAGACGTGTCTCCGGGCGCCCGCTTCCCAACACTATGCGTTGAGCGAGGTGCTGGATAGCGTCGATCGTCTGGCCGCGGCGGCCTATGAGAGAGCCTACGTCCTGCCCGTCGATGCGCCCCGTCAGCACGCCATCACACTCGGCGACCTCGACTTCAGCGTCTACACCAAACCGCTCTACTAGCCCCTCGAGCAGCTCGCGCAGCATTTGCACTGGAGGCATCGACCGCTCCTCGGGGTGAGATGTCATCTGCGTCGCCCGGAGCGCTTCTTCTTCTTACGAGCCGATGGCGGTGGCGCCGCGCGGGTGGCGCCACCGCCAGCCAACGCGGGCTCATTCGATGGTCCACCACCGTCAGACCCCCGAGCACCGGCGGCGGCTGACACAGGTGCGGCGGCGCTCAATCCCTTGCCGAGACCTGGAGGCGCGGGCGGCGGACCGACCTTGCGTCGCACAAACCACCCCTGACCCATCGTCCACAGGTTGGTGGTTATCCAGTACACAAGCAGTCCCGCCGGATAGCCGTAGAGAATCAGCACAAAAAACAGCGGGAAGATCATCATCAGGCGCCGCTGTGAAGGGTCGGCGGACGCCGACATCAACGCTGTCGACGCGACCTGTGAGCCAACATAGAGGACAAGCAGCACCACTAGCGCCACGCCAGTGGCTTTGTTGGTGATGTCGGGCAGGAACAAGAATTTGGCCGACCCTGGCGCAACCGACTGGCAACTGGTCTTGGAAACGTATCCACTTGGCAGCTGCGAGACGCTGGTGGCATGTAGGACGTGGTAGCCGGCGCGCACGTGCTGTGAGAGGCCGTTGTAGCTTTCCACAAGACGCGAGCCACAGATATGCTTCTTCAGGTCGGTCCTGAGCATGTAGTACAGCGAGAAGAAGACCGGCAACTGCAGGATTAGCGGCAGACAGGACGCGAACGGGTTTACTTTGTGTTCGCGATAGAAGTTCATGATCTCCTGTTGCTGGCGCTGCTTATCGTCTTTGTACTTCTCCTGTAGAGCCTTCAACTGGGGAGCTAGGCGTTGGAGCTCGGCCATGGCCCGCATTTGGCGCATAAGCAGCGGGAACAGAACTAGCCGGATGACCACCGTCAACCCAATGACGGCAAGACCCCAACTGCCACCAACCACGTTGTCGTGGATAAACACGAGCACCGCTTCGAATGCGCTGATCAGCGGTGAGAAAGCTTCTTCGATCACATTTGCGAATACAAACATCGAGCTCAATCCCAGTGACCCTGATCGTAGGCACCTACTGGAGTACGTTCCTGGGGGCTAGACCTATTCATCGACGAGCAATTCAGTGCGAGTGCCGTCCGCGGCCAAACAATCGCTGCGCGTCAAGTGGGTCATAGCCCCCATGACTCCACGGGTTGCACCGCAAGAGACGCCACACGGCCAGCACGGAGCCCCTCAGTATGCCGTACTTGCCAACTGCCTGTATCGCGTAGCTCGAACATGTCGGCTCATACCTACACCGACGAGGCAGACCCGGAGAAATAATGCGCCGGTAGGTAGCGATGGGCGCGGTAAACGCTGCCCGGACCGTCTGCATGGTGAGCCACCCCTCACGACCCATCTGAGCCATCCTCGGCAGTACCGCCAGCGGCGCGGATGCCTGCGCGGTCCATGAGCTCGCATAGTGCGCCCTCGACACCGTCAACGCCATTCCTATCGACAAGCTCGAGGGCCTCAGGCCTAGCGATCACGACCAGGTCGTATCCATCCGCAACGCGTTCCTTCTGGCGGTCAAACGCCTCTCGCAACAACCGCTTGACACGGTTGCGCTCAACCGCGCCACCCACCTTGCGTCCGACCGAAAGACCCAACCTCACCCCACTAGTCAGCTCGTTGGGGAACGAATACAGAATCAGGTGGCGGTTCGCTTGGGAGCGGCCACGGCGATAGACACGCTCGAACTCGGCACTACGCGAAATACGACCATGTGAGGCGCGGGGCCCCATCACGACACTCCACGCGCCGTCTCTCTAGCGCGGAACGGCACGGCTAGACAGTCAAGCGCTTGCGGCCCTTGGCGCGGCGACGCTTGACCGTCAGACGACCGGCCTTTGTGCGCATGCGAGCACGGAAGCCGTGTGCACGAGCGCGCTTGCGTTTCTTGGGCTGGTAGGTGCGCTTCATGTTCTCCAGTGACCCTGGTTGATCGAATTCGAGGTTCCCTTCGGCACGTGGCGCGCCAACCGGGCACCGAAGTATACCGCCCAGGAGCAAATTGATTTTCTCGCCAAATGCGGGCAGTGGATCGCTGGCATACACCGTACGTGGCTGCGGGTCGGTTATAGTCGCCGCCGCCGGGCTTGCCGCCCCTCCACAGCGCCACATGGCTGTGGGTGCATATCTCCCTCCACACTCCCGAAGGGGCAGGTCGACTGCTGCCGTGAACGAGGACCTCGAGCAGATCTGGGGCCACATCAAGGCCGAGCTGCACACTGCCGTTGACGAGACTACCTACCGTGTGTGGCTAGAGCCACTGCAAGCCACGGACTTCAGCGAGAGGACGCTGACGCTCAACACGCCGTCGAGGGCGCCAGACTGGATCTCGGGACGCTTCGGACGCCTGCTGCAGACCGCCGCCGCCGCCGTTTTGGGGCCAGATGTCCTCGTCGACGTCACCCCCCAGACACCGGCGCGAACCCGCGAGAGCCATGCTCAACCCAGCCAGGAGCGCGGCAAACAGGCCCGCACTGGGCGACGTGGACCGGCAGCTCGACAACACATCTTGAACCCGAAGTTCACGTTCGATCAGTTCGTGATCGGAGACTCCAATCGCCTAGCCCACGCTGCATCACTAGCCGTCGCAGAGATGCCGGCCCAGGCATACAATCCCCTGTTCATATGTGGGCCGCCCGGCGTCGGCAAGACCCACCTGCTGCAGTCGATTGGGGCCCTCCTGTTGGCACACAACCCTGAGCTGCGTGTCTGCAGTACGACCGGAGAGGCCTTCACCAACAAGTTTGTTTCGGCGGTAGCCGGCGGCGAAATGGATGACTTTAAGAACACGTTCCGACACTGTGACGTGCTACTGGTCGATGATGTGCAGTTCTTGGAGCGTAAGGCCAAGACGGAGGAGGAGTTTTTCCACACGTTCAACGCCCTGCACGACGCTGGTAGCCAGATCGTGCTTACCTCCGATCGGCCGCCGAAAGACCTTCAGGCGCTAGAAGATCGCTTGCGCGAGCGCTTCCAGGCGGGACTCGTCTCAGACATCGAGCCCCCAGACCTCACCACCCGCATGACGATCCTCCGCAAGCGGGCACACGACGATCGTGTCGAACTCCACGAGTCGGGCGTCCTAGAGCTGCTGGCCGCGAGGATCACATCAAACGTCCGAGCGCTCGAGGGAGCGTTGATTCGTGTAGTCGCCTTCAGCTCCCTCACAGGCAGGTCTATCACCATAGAGCTGGCCGAAGAGGTTCTTCGACGTCTTTATCCGCACGACCATAGTCAGGCTGCCAACCCCCAGCCGGTCAAGGTCTCAGATATACAGGCGGCCACCTGCGAGCAGTTCGGTATCTCCCAGGCCGAACTCATGTCGAACGCAAGGGCGACGCGCATAGCCTGGCCACGTCAAGTCGCCATGTATCTAGCGCGGGAGCTGACAGACGGCTCGCTCCCGGCGATCGGTAGAGAGTTCGGCGGCCGCGACCACACAACTGTCCTGTACGCCTGGAAGCGGGCGGAGGAGAAGCTCAAGAGCGACCCAACATCGCGGTTGGCTGTGGATAAGGTGCGGGCACGTCTATCCACACACAGTCCCGACCGCCGCGCCTGAGACACTTTTAGAGCCTATGCACAGTTCCATCCACAGGCAAAAACCGCGTCTGGTGGCGCTTTAGGTTTCTTTTCAACACCTTCCACAAGCCCTACTAAATCAACCCAGATAATTAGGATGTAGATATGAAGCTTTCCCTATCGACCTCCGAGCTTCTGTCTGAGCTTCAGACTGTCACGAGGGTTGCTTCCACGCGTAGCGCGGTCCAAGCGCTCTCAGGGGTCATGATCTCTGCTGAGAATGGAGCGTCAGAAATGCTCGCGACCGACATGGAGGTTGGCTTGCGGGTACCGCTGAACGCGGAAATCGACCGGCCCGGGTCGGTCGTCCTGCCAGCTCGCCTACTCTTCGACGTAACGCGCTCTCTACCGGCGGAGAACGTGAGTCTCGAGTTTCGCCCCCAAGAGCAAGACGTAGAGCTCGTATCTGGGGCTGCCCGGTTTCACCTTAGGACCCTCAGGTCTGAAGATTTCCCCACCTTGCCCAGTCCGGTCCACGAGAATCGGATTAGTCTTCCCGCGTCGGCATTCGTGGACACGGTCACGAGGGTAGCCAGGTCAGCCTCTCGCGATGAGACAAGGCCAATCCTCACCGGTATCTTGGTGTCTGCCTCTGAGAGGGAGTTGCGGATGGTGGCCACAGACTCCTATCGCCTCAGCGTCAAGGAGACCCAGCTTGAGACTCCCATTCAGGGTAGCTTTGAGGCCAACGTGCCGGCCAGGGCCCTGCAGGAGCTCGCGCGGATCGCCCAGGCTGCCGAGAGCTCGGAGATAGCTGTCAGCGTTGGCCAGAACCAAGCCGTTTTCGAGCTCGACGACGTCGTGTTGTCATCGAGGCTTATAGACGGTCAATTCCCGAACTATCGTCAGCTGCTGCCCGATACGGTGGAGCACGAACTACGACTGTCTACAACGGAGTTCACGGATGTCGTCAGGCGCGTAAGTCTGCTAGCCCAGAAGAACGCCCCGCTTAGCCTGAGCTTCCGGGAGGGTGAGGTGACTGTTTCGGCGCAGACGCCAGACGTGGGAGAGGCGTCAGAGACCCTGCCCGTGCCGTTCCAGGGCGAGCTACTCGAGATCGGCTTCAACCCGGAGTTCCTCCGCGACGGTCTGGAAAGCGTCGAATCGGCAGAGCTTGTGTTGAAGTTGATCAGCCCGCTCAGGCCGGGGTTGATCGAGTCTGGCGAGGGTGGCGGTTTTGTATACCTGATCATGCCGATCAGGCTTAACACCTGACGCCGTGCTCATCGCGTGGGCGAAGCTACGTGACTTCCGCACGTACACCCGCGCCAGCGTAGAGCTGTCCCCTGGGATAACGGTGATTCACGGTCCCAACGGGGCCGGCAAGACGAACCTATTGGAGGGCCTTTACTTCGGCTGTACAGCCCGCTCGATGCGTACTACTAACGAGCGGGAGATGATCCGTTTCGGGTCGAGCGTCGCGCGCGTGGTGGTAGGCACCGTCGACGACTGCGGCACGCACGAGCTGAGTGTGGGTTATGGGCTCGATCCGCCGCAAGGAAAGCCGATCAAGCGTATGCAAGTCGACGGGGTGCCAGTAGAGCGCCTGTCCGGCGATGCGCCAAGGCCACTCATTGGCGTCTTCTTCCCCGACCGCTTGGAGCTGGTCAAGGGATCGCCATCACTACGTAGAACCCACATAGATCAGCTGTCTGCCGTGATATGGCCCGCACGGTCATCCACTCGCAGCGCATACTCGCACGCCCTCCTACAACGAAACGCCCTGCTCTCCGGTATTCGTGCCGGTCGTTACAGTCGGGCCAGCCTGCCAAGCTGGGATGCAGAGGTGGCCCGTCTGGCGGTCGAACTACGCGACCAGCGCAGCTCCGCCACATCGCTGCTTGCTGTGCCGTTCCGCGAGCGCGCCCGCGAGCTCGGTCTGTCTGGTAGCGTGGGACTGGAGTACAGGCCACGGTCGACCGCCGTCGACGTAGAGAGCTTCATATCTGAGCTGCAGCAGCGCACAGAGAGTGATATCGACCGCGGTTTCAGTATGCATGGTCCCCACCGTGACGAGATCGCGATAGTCCGTGATCGTCGCGAGCTCCGGGCTTACGGCTCCCAGGGCGAGCAGCGCCTAGCCCTCCTTGCGTTGCTCCTTGCCGAGCGAGACGTTCTCGCCGAGAAGCACGGCCACACACCACTCATGCTCCTAGATGACGTGATGAGTGAGCTTGACTCTCCACGCCGAAACTTCCTTGTCGATGTTTTGTCCAGTGGCGGACAGAGCGTTATCACGGCTACCAGCGCTGCTCACGTCCCCAAGGGTCACGGTGTGCGTACGGAGATCACGCCGGAGGACGTCTCCCGGGCGCAGCCGCCGAGCAACGGACTGATGCTCGTGCCTCAATGACTCACCGCCGTGCTCCAAGAGACCTGTCTAGCGCGCTTGAGTCGCTGAGGGGCCAGCTGGCTCCGGCAACAACGCTGGCGCGTGTACAGAGCGTGTGGGCCGACGCGGTCGGTCCTGGAATCTCCACCGTGGCCGAGCCGGCCTCCGAGCGTGAAGGAACGCTCACGGTCGCATGTCAAACGGCCCCATGGGCGCAGGAGCTCGACCTGATGTCTCGGGACATTGTGAGCAAGATAAATACTGCGCTCGGAGAGTCTCTCATCCGCGAGTTGCGCTGCCGACCTGTGGTCTCGCGACGGACGTCGAGCTCGCCTTAG
>JANWLE010000068.1 GCA_025451035.1 Solirubrobacteraceae bacterium | reverse complement strand
TGCGCGCCGCGGCTCTTGCACTGCGCTCGCGCGTGCCCGGCCTCACCCGAAGCGCCGTCCGCGCCGCGCCGCTCCTGCGCACGTGGACGGTCCGCGGCACGGTGCACCTGATTGCGGCGTCCGATCGCCCCTGGCTGCACGCGCTATTCGCCAGGCGAAATGCCCGCGTGTTCGGCGCGCGCTTCGCGCGCTTCGGCATCGTGGAGGAGGTAAACGCCATGCGCGGGGACGTCGTTGCGCTCTGCGGCGAGCGTCCCCGCGACCGGCCGTCGCTGCTGCGCGCGCTCATCGAGCGCGGCCACCCGCCGCTCGAGCAGGGTCCGATCAACACATTCGTTCCGTGGCTCTCGACGCAGGGGCTCATCGTCACCGACACTGCCGGCCTGCTGCACGCGGCCGATCCACCCCCGGCGGTCGACCATGACGAGGCGCTCGCGATCCTTGGCGCCCGCTACCGCGCAGGCTACGGCCCCTGCGACGCAACCGACCTCGCGAAGTGGTCCTCGCTGCCCATCACACAGACGCGCCGGGCGCTCGAAGCCGCCGGACCGCCGAGCGACGTTGACCTGCTGCCCACCGATGACACACCGCCCTGTCTGCTGCTCGCCGCCTTCGACACGCTCATGCTCGGCTACCGCACTCGCGAGCCATTCGTCGTCGCCGAGGACGACCATCACATCCTGAGGGGCGGTGGGATGCTCAAACCCGTCGTACTCAATCGCGGAGCAGCAACGGGTACTTGGTCCATCAAGAAGGGCCGTCCCGAGCCGGCGTGGTTCGCGCGGCCCACGCCCGCTCCGGCGCTCGCCCGCGAGACCGCGGACATCGAACGCTTCCTCGCATCGTAGCCGCGGGTAGCTCCATGAAGCAGGTCGCGCGGCTCCCACTTTCGGCTGCGAGCAAGCGCCTTGACGACCAAGCGCGAGACCGTCGCTCCGGACGAAGGTCAGGTCTGACGGGCGGCGAGGCGAGCGCTTCCGCAACGCTCTGCGCAGGCGGGCGTGAGCGGACGGTCAATCGACGTGTTCGCCGCTCGTCCAGAGCGACGGCGTGGAGCTTCGCTACTGAAACGCTCGCTCGCCCCCAAGAGCAGCAGTGCGGGAGTCTGTCGCGCCCAGTGCCGTCGCGTCGAGGAACTGCGTCCTTCCTCAAACGATTCATCGCCCGCGAGGTCTACCACGACCTGAAACACGACCTGGCGGCGGCGATCCCAGCCAGGACATCGAGCCCCCATGGCAAGCTGGATCGGGGCGAGCCCGTCGACCGAGCGTGCCCCGCCTAGGCCGTCCTGCATGATGCACGAAAGGAGGCCGAAGTCGATGACCACCCACACAGTCACTACAAAGGCAGGACGACTCTCCGGGAGCCACACAGACGGGGTGACCCGACACCTCGGGATCCCCTACGCCGCGGCGCCGGCAGCCGGACACCGATTCGCAGCTCCGGCCCCCACCGAGCCATGGACCGGGACCCGCGAGGCCAGGGACCATGGCGCCACGGCACCGCAACCCGCGCTGCACCCAGCTAATGCGCATCTGGCGCCGCTGACCGGCCCCGGATGGATCCGCGGAGACGGCCAGTACCTCAACCTCAACGTATGGACACCCGACACCGGCACGAGAGGGCTGCCGGTGATGGTCTGCCTCCACGGCGGCGGGTTCGTGATCGGCTCAGGCAGCGCCCCCGCCTTCGACGGCACCTCGTTCGCGCGAGACGGAGTCGTTCTGGTGACCATCAACTACCGGCTCGGGGCGGAGGGGTTCCTCGCGCCGTCGGGTGGGAGCACGAACGTCGGACTGCGTGACCAGATCGCAGCGCTGCACTGGGTCCGCGACAACATCACCGGGTTCGGTGGGGATCCCGACAACGTCACCCTCCTCGGCGAGTCGGCGGGCGGAACCTCGGTGGCACTCCTCCTGCATTCCCCAGTGGCCACCGGACTCTTCCGGCGTGCGATCGTCCAGAGCGGTCACAACGAGATGGCCCGCCGACTCGAGATCACCGAACAGCTGACGCGGGAACTTGCCCGACAGCTCGGGATCCCCGCAACCGCCGAGGCATTCCGAGCAGTACCAGCAGCCGACCTCCTACCCGCGCAGGCGGCCCTGCTCAGAAACAACACCCGCCCAGATCTCCGCGACACGGACGGTGTCGATCCGAGCCACGGCCGTGCACTGTTCCTCCCCACCACCGGCGACGACATCCTCCCCGACCCAGTAGGCGCCCCAAGCGCGCACTCCAACGACGTCGACCTACTGATCGGCACAACACTCGAAGAGGCCAACCTCGGTCTCGGCGCCGACGGCTTCAGGGGATTCGATGCTCGCCGCGCGGTAGCCGAGCTCGCCGCCACCTACCCTGACGCCGAGGTGCTCCTCGAACGCTACGGCCTCCACGACCCGGACATGACCCCTGCACAAGCACTCACAGCCGCCTACACGGACCTGCTATTCCGATCGCCTAGCCGTCGCACAGCACTGCGCCATCAAGGACGCGCCTACGTCTACGAGTTCGCGTGGCGATCGCCACTGCACGGCGCCGCACACGGCCTCGATCTCCGCTTCGTCTTCGACACCGCCCAGGCATGCCAGAGCCTCATCGGCAGCGCCATACCAACCGCGCTGACCCACGCCATGCACCAGACCTGGATCGACTTCGCAACCCACGGCGACCCAGGATGGCCTACCTACACCGACACCAGGACAGCGATGTGGTTCGATGCCAACCCGCACCTCTGCGAGGACGACACCCCCACCGACATCGGTGCAGACTTCCTACCGAACCCGTGAGAGACAGCCTCACGATTTCGGCACTTGACGAAATATAGGACCGTCGTTCGAAGGAGCGCACGTGACCACGGCGTGCACGGCAGCGATGATCCGCCCAGTCGGTTCGATCCGGCCGGTCTGGGGATCGCGGTCGCTCTGAGGGTGCTGTCGTGGACCGCGCCGACGCTCGTGCTTTCCCGGCTGAGTGGGCTTCGGAGCGCCCACAACGCTTACCAGCGCAAAGGACGAAGGTCAGGTCTGACGAGCGGCGACGCGAGCGCTTCCGCAATGCTCTGCACAGGCGGGCGTGAGCGGACGGTCAATCGATGTGTTCGCAGATCGTCCACCTCAGAAGCCTGGTGAGTGACCGCCCTCGCTCCCGCTCACCGAAGCGAAGCAGTCATCGCCCCTGCGTTTGGCGAAAAGCGCGGCCAGTGCCGCGGCCGCTGACAGAGGTGGCCTCGACCCGCGGGTTTGGGGTTCGTGCAGACGAATCGCGGCTGCCTAAAAGCTCGATGCGGACAGGCTGTCGAATATCTTGGGTTGCCCCGGGGTCGCTGGTGCGCCAGCGATGACGTGGCCACGTCGGGTGGTCGCGCCAGAGGCGATGCTCGGAGGCGGGTGCGCTACGCTGGTAGGGTCAGATAGCGAGGGCAACCAGAGGGCGAGACCTTCATCTGAACGTCCCCTTCCCGCGAAAGCCGCCTGATCTTCTGATGGCCGAGAGTCCACCTACGGGTGGGCTTTCCGCGTTTAACAGGCCCGCAGTCGGTCACCTTATTGTGTGGCGCCTGTCCAGCCCTCACACGCCGGCCGCCCAGCTTGATACTTCTCGGAAGTGACTCCTTGCTAATCGACGCTCGAGGTGCGGTGTGGGACGCATCTCTGGAGGAAGGCCCGCGCCCTTGCTGAGCATCAGTCCGCCGAGCCCGTCCATCACGCACTCGACGAGCGCGAAAGGAGCGCGGAAGGCGGCGGATCAGGGCAGGATGTCGTTCAGCGTCGTCGTGAACCGCTCGCCCGACTCCTCGAGCTCGCCCTCGATGTGCAGGCGCGCCGGGCCGGTCTCGGTCCACAGGTCGAGGAAGTAAACCCAGCCCGGCAGGTCCGGATCATCGGACTTGGCGATCGCCTCGACCCGGTAGACCTCGCGCGGCGGCAGCACCAACGACTCGGGGCAGTCGTCCTCGACGCGACGGCGCAGGTCCTCGACTCTGAGCCGACCGCCAGACGCGACGCGGAGCTCCTCGTACTCGCCGTCCACGACAAGGCCGACGACATCCTCCAGTGCGCGGTACATCGGCTCGGGCATCAACTCCAGCGATTCGACGATCTCTCCCCGTCCGCCCAACTCGTGGCTCGGCGTGAGGTCGAGCCGGCCGTAGAAGTAGTCCTCGCATGCCGCGCGCGCCCGGCGGCGGATGCCCTTGGACAACCCCGCGGTGCCGAGCGCAAAGACTGCTGCAGCGATCGCCTCCTCGAGCGTTCCGTGGCGGCGTGTCAGCTGCGCGGTGATCGCGCGACCGTGCTCGGTGTCGCGCGCCACCGATGAGCCGTCCAACAGAATCGAGGGAGCGTCGTGGCGGTTGTAGCCCGCGCAGGCCCGCACCGCAGAATGAAGGACGATGAGGTGGTCTCCCATTACGCCCGCGCGGGTGATAGATCGCCGGGCATCATCCGGATCGGCCAGCTCGCCGAACGCGTGGTAGCAGCGCTCCCATGACTGTGCATCCTACGAGGCGGACGCCAACCGTGGACTGGCTCCGGAGACCCGCAGAGCACGAAAACGAAGACGCTCGCTTCGCGGGGCGGACGAGGCGTCCGGTCCACGCCCAGCGCGCCTGCCTCGTCAGGCGAATGCTGTAAGATTTTGAGTTAGATGAATGCATTAATTGACTGCAACGGGGGGTGAGGACCATCAAGGCGTTGACGATCAGAAATCTGCCGCCCAGCCTCGCCGAAGCCCTAGAGCGCGAGAAGCGCCGCAAGGGCAAGTCGCTCAACCAGACGGTCATCGACCTCCTCGGACAGGGGCTCGGCGCGCAGGGCATGCGCTCCAATGGACTGGGCCGTCTTGCCGGAGGCTGGAGCGAGGACGAGTTCAACGACTTCGAGCGGGCGACAGCGCAATTCGAGGCGGTCGACGAGGAGCTCTGGCGTTGAGCGCGTACTGCCTCGATACCTCCGCCTACAGCAACTTCCGGCGGGGGAACGAGGAGCTGGCGGCGCTCTTGGACCAGGCCGAGCTAGTGGGAGTGTCGACGATCGCGCTCGGCGAGATGCGCACCGGCTTCTTGCTCAGCGGCAGGCGACAGCGCAACGAAACCGAGCTGGAGGCCTTTCTCGAGAACCCTGCGGTAGAGGTATTGCAGGTCGACCGCGAGACGAGCCGCCATTACGCAGAGATAGTCGCCGAGCTGCGCAAGGCCGGAACGCCGCTACCCACCAACGACATCTGGATCGCCGCCACCGCTGCTCGCAACGGCATTACCGTTTTGACCTGCGACGAGCACTTCGACCGCATCGTGCGCGTCGGCTCGATCATTGTCGGCGGTTGACCTCCGCTACGAGGGTCCGACACCGCTCGATCGCACATCCGCGCCGAACGCAGCCGGGGCGCCGCCAACTGGGCAACCCCGCGGCTCGTACTCGGTAGGCATCGAGCCTGCAGACACACCGCAAGGAGACCGCCTGAGCTCATAGGTGATGCGAATGATGCGCTTGAATACGCAGAGGTTTGGCTTTCCGCTAGAGCAAGCACGGGCCGGCTCAGCCCTCCGCTTTTGCCTCGAGCGTCTTCTTGACCACGCTCGTCCCTTGCTCCATCGCTTCGGCGGTGGCATCCGCCAGCTCGTTGGGCAGCAAGTCGGCTGTCCACACAAAACGGGTTTGACCATCGCCGCCAGCGAAGACCTGCGTCGAGCCGTTGTGGTGGGTGTAGGGGCCGCCGACAACCGACCAGACGAGACGGCGCTGGTCATCATCGAGGTCGACGAGCACCTCGCGGAGCACCAGGCCGCTGGCGAAGGTGACGATCCGGTCCTCTCCATCCAAGCGCGTGTCGATGACGAAGCCCGGCACGAGACGCTCATGCAGAGCGCCCCAGTCGCGGACCGCCGCCCAGACATCCGCGGGGCTTGCGTCAATCAGAATCTCCTTACGAATACACGCCATTTGCGCATCTCATTTCAGCGTCCTTTACACGAGCAGGCTTGGACGCAGAGCCTCCCAGAGATCGTTCGCGATGCCTTGGATATTTATGCGCGTTTGAGAGGATTTGCGAGCCATGCTGCGAGCCCTCACGTTCCTCAGTCGCGACGGTGTTGAGATCTGCGACATCGCCTGCAGGCATCGGCGCGGCCGCGGGCTGACGGGCGAGCAGGCCGGCGCCCACGCGATCGTGTTCATCCGCCGCGGCTGCTTCGTACGCAGCGTCGACGGCGTCGAGGGGACGCTTGACCCGACCGTCGCCTACTGCATGAACCCGGGCGAGGAGCAACGCTACGACCACCCACATGATCACGGCGATGACTGCACCTCGCTCGTCCTGCATCCGACTCTCCTCGCGTCGCTGTGGGGAGAAGAGGAGAAGCTGCCGTCCGAACCACTGCCCACCTCGCGCGAGATCGACCTCGAGCATCGTCTGCTGGTGAGCGCCGCTCGCCGCGACGGCGAGGAGCACGAGCTCTTCGAGCGGGCTATCACGCTGGCCGCCCGGATGCTCGAGCAGGCCGATCCCCGTCGTGTCGCCTCCGGTAGACCTGCGTCCAGCCACGCTCACCGCGCTCTGGCCGACGGGGCGAGAGAGATCCTCGCCGCCAGCCCCGAGCGCTCGCTGCCGGAGCTTGCGCGCATGCTGGCCGTCTCCCCCCACCACCTCAGCCGCGTCTTTCGAGCGCTGACCGGTCACACGGTCTCCCGTCACCGGATGCGCCTGCGGGCGCGCGATGCGCTCGAGCGCATCGCCGGCGGCGAGCGGAACTTGGCACGCCTGGCGTCGGACCTCGGGCTCGCCGACCAAAGCCATCTCTGCCGCGTGATCCGCCGCGAGACGGGCAGCCCACCGTCGGCGTTGCGCGGTCTTCTCGCCTCGGCCGCCCGCGAGTCTCGATCTGCACCGAGCCGGCCGATGGACCGCACACGACGCGTGACACCTTGATGGGCCGAGCCGACCACTCGAGATGCTCACCGAGCCGTCGTCTGAGGACACGCGCGAGCGGGGGCCTTGACACCCGGTAACTTGCCGGTCGTGCGCAGCGCGTCCCACACCGTTTGCCGGGAGCTCGAGGTGAGCGTGGAGCGCCTGTTCGACGTCGTTGTCGCGGAGGACGTGCTGCCCAGGGTCCTGCGGCGCTGGGGTCCTGTCCCCGCGGTCACCGGGACACGCGACCTCACCGGACCATGGGACACCCCGGGGTCGCAGCGAACCATCCTGCTGGGCGACGGCAACACCGCCCGCGAGCAGCTGCTCCACTGGGAGCGTCCACGGCGATTTGAATACCGCGTGGACCGCCTCAACGGCCCGCTCGGGCGGCTGGTCGATCATGCGATCGGGTGTTGGGTGTTCAGCGAGACCGAGCACGGGTCGACCTTTCACTGGACCTACTCGTTTTACCCGCGCCGACGCCAGGCGAGGGTCTTGCTCACGGCGCTCGTCCATACCGCATGGGCTCGCTACATGGAGCAGTGCGCCGACTGCTGCGCGGAGCTTGCGGGCAGAGCCTGACTGGCCGACCCTCGCCCGTCGTGAGCTAGAGCCATCGCCCGGTGTGTCGCTTGTAGCGGCGGTACTCCCCGCCGAACCTGTGCTCGAGGTAGCGCTCCTCGCGCGCGATGACCCCGCGATCGACGGTGATCAGAACGACGATCAGGGGGACGAACGCCCACAGGGTCTGCGTCACGATCGCGATCCCGGCGTAGAGCAGCGCCATACCCAGATAGCCGGGGTTGCGGCTCAGGCGGTACGGCCCGGAGGTCACGAGCGCGGTCGGGCTGCTGTAGGGCGAAACGGGCGTGCTGGCGCGGTGAAACGCGCGCAAGAACGACCGTGCGAGCACCGCCCCGGCGACGAGCAGGACGCCTCCCACGGGCCAGCTCACCCAGACCGCCAGGAAGGTCGAGGGAAGCGCAGCCTGCAACGCAAACCCGGCACCCAGGCCGGCGAGGTAGATCAGCGGCGGCGGGGCGATGACACCCGGAACGCCAGGCTCACCAGACCCGGCGTGCGCCTGCGATGTTTCCGCCGTTGGCTCGCTCACCTTTGTCGCTCCTTTCCTCGCAAACACCGAGAGCAACAACAGTTTCGCTCAGAGTGAAGCAAAGTCACCCGCGTCGCGCGCTCTGCAGCTAGGCTGCTCCGGCCGATGAGGAGCCTAAACCAAGCTGGGACACGGGGACTCGCAGCGTCAATGCTGACGCTGGCGTTCGTGGCCTTCACTGGCTGTGGTGGCTCGGCAACACGGACGTCCTCCGCAGAGGCGTCACACCCGGCGGTGCTGGCGCTCCAGTTGCGGGCACTGGAGCGCAAGATGCAGCGGCTACACGTCAACGGCGAGCGCTACCGACAGACAAGCCACGTTCAGATAGACGAACACGGCAAGCGCAGATCGCTTGAGAGCAGCACGATTGTCGAAGTCAGCCTCTCTGCGGCAGCGCAGCGAATCTTCAGCGGCCGCACGCACACACCGGTCGCTGTCCTGGTCGGTTCGAGCCTCTATCTGTATTCACCAGATTTGGCGCGGGCAGACAAAGGACGCCCCTGGGTTCAGCGTGAGGCGGCGGGCACCATCTCCTTCCCCTACCACTGGCCCTCCGGCGAACGGGGCGAGCAAGAGAATGGCAGCTACGCCGGGCTGATCAACCTGATCAACACCGCGAGCGGAAGGGTGCGGGTCGCTGGAGCAGCAACCGTCGATGGACAGCGGACCACAAAGTTCACAGCCGTGGTCGATCCAGCGAAGCTGCTCGGAAGCTCCCAAGCGAACAACCCCCTGACGCTGGGCGGCGGGCCACAGGACACGCTGATCCGCCAGCTTCATCTGCGCTCGCTCCCCACCCGCCTTGAGGTGTTCCTGACCGAATCGGGCCTTCCCATACGCGTGGTCGCAGCGGCGAAACTGGCTTCGGGCTCCTATTCGGACACCGAAACGACTGACATACTCGCCGTCAACCCGGCCATCACCGTCAAGCGGCCGCCTGCCCGCCAGACGATCAGCCGCACACAGTTCGCCAAGCTGTGGTTGAGCGGGGCCATTAGAGGCGTCGGACGTCCCCCGATCAGAGGATGAGCGTCCTCAGTAGGGAGGTCAGGGCCACAGCCCAAGATCGCCCGATTGAGCCGTTAGCGCGGGATCAATTGAACGACGGGGATGACCCGCCCCGCCTTGAGCGCCCACTCGCGGTAGACGGCGAACTGGGGGAACACGCGGTCGGCTAGATCCCACAGCCGTTGCCGCTCGTCCTCGTCACGCACGATCTCAGCACGGAAAGGCAGACCGCCGAAGAGGACATCGGGGTGCTCGCGCAGGTTGTAGTACCACGCAGGGTTCTTCGGCCATCCACGCTGAGAGGCGATGATCGTCACCCGCTCACCGTCGTGGAAGTAGAGCGTTGCCGTCCGACGCGGCTGGCCTGTCCGCGCGCCCGTGGTCTCCAACAGCGCCGCCGCGATCGGCCCCGCGGTGCTGAGCCGACCTTTGGTCAGCTTCAGCAGCCGCCGATCGAGCTTCCACCCAAAATGGGTTGACAGCCACAGGCCCGCCTTGGTCGCGGAGAGCCAACACACCGCTAAATACAGACGACCCCGTCGTCGATGGGGATCCACATAGCGCAGCCTCCGCGTATCGGTCATGGCGGGCTCAGCGGTCATATCTGGCGGCAGCGCAGCCTCGCGCACCATAACAGAGGATTCGCTGAGGCCTGACGCGCGCTGGGCCCTGACCTGAACTCACCGGCAGGCGGAGCGTCGTGCCGCTGTGCACAAGCACAGCACGCTGCTCACCAGGGGTTCAAGGCTCATCGGGGCGGAGCTCGATGTCGAAATCGTCGCTCGGTCAATCTGGCGCTATCCGCCGGTCATCGCCTTGTGCAGAGCGGTGGGGCTGGGCGTTCGTGAGGCGGCAAAAGAGAAGTGAGCTATGGACGGTGCCGCGAGGCCACCGCAGATGTGCCGCAGAGCCTTATTGCGGGCTCTGCAGCACACAAGCGTGAGCGTGTCAATGACAGCGCTACCCACAGACGCCTTGGCTCCAGCGAGCATCCGCTCTTGCTCTAGCGGAGCGACCTCGCTCCTACAAAGCGGATGGGAAAGCGCCTGGCTCAAGCCCGCGACCTGCCCACAAGCCAGATTCCAAGCCAGTCGGTCAACCGGGCCACCGCCAACGCCAGCCTGCTGTGGAGGACCGCAGTGGCGGTGGTGAGCGTCGCTCGCGTTCTCAGAACCGTAGGCAGTGATCGCCTCGGGGCATGCTCGCGAACGCTCGGATGAGAGCAGTGCACGAAACCCGCTGAGCCACAGAGCACCGCGATCGGCGGTGCTGTTCTCGACTTCCTTGAGCGGGCAAGCACAAGTCACGGCCAACACCATATTGGGGCCTTGGGAGGCAACAGTCGATTCTCCAAACACCCATGCTTTCAGGACCTCGAGCACTGCCCTCACCTACGAGGGAGCCTGAAAGGCTCACTTGATCTCGCAAAGCTCGAGCGAGCCCTGGGGTGGCTCGCGATTTGATTTGAAACTTCTGTTGATTTGAGCTGTCCCCACCCGCCTGTCCTCTCTTTTGATTGCTTGCTCTTTGTTGTGTGGTGGTTGTTCTCTGGGAGCCGGGTTGGCTTGCCGCTGATGCTTTGGTTAACCAGGTCTAACCACAAGACCAAGCCCAGCACTCCACCTTTGAGCCGAGCGGCGGACCGCACGG
>JANWLE010000067.1 GCA_025451035.1 Solirubrobacteraceae bacterium | reverse complement strand
GGCAGCACAGACGTCCATCTCGTCCACGGATCGCCGCGCAGAGTCAACGAGTACCTCTTCGAGGACAAGCCCGCGAGCCTCTACGAGCGCCTCGCCGCCGCCGAGAGCGACCGGGTGCTGGTCTTCGGGCACACCCACAAACCGTGGGTTCACGAGTACGGCGACGTGCTGTTCGTCAACTGCGGATCTGTCGGCAAGCCCAAGGACGGGGACCCGCGCGCTGGGTTCGCGATCCTCCGCCAGTCAGCGGAGGGGGTCGAGGTCACGATCGAGCGCGTCGAGTACGACGCAGCCGGGGTCGCTGAGGAAGTCCGGCGTGCTGGCCTTCCGGGCGAGTATGCCGACAAGTTGCTGCTGGCAGCCTGAAGGGGACCGGAGTGAGGTACGTACTGTTCGTGTGCAACCACAACGCAGGACGCTCACAGATCGCGCAGGCGTTCTTCGAGCACGACGCACCCAGCGACTTGCGAGCGGAGTCGCCCGCCGGTGGTCGAGGCGATGCGCGAAGTCGGCATCGACATCTCCCCTCGCAAGCCCACGAAGCTCACACGCGAGATTCAACTCCGTGCAGACTGGGCGATCACGATGGCCTGCGGCGACGCCTACCCCTACGCCCCTGCGATGGTCGAAGACTGGGACATACCGGACCCGCGGGCAGGCCGATCGCAGAGGTCCGCGAGATACGCGACACGATCGCGCAGCACGTGAGGATCCTCGTGGCAGACCGGGTCGAGGAGATCCGCGCCGACCGCACCGCACGCGAGCTCCGCCTGGCACAGCTGCTCCCCGCGCTGGCCCGGGAGTTCGAGGGGCGGCGCTCTGATGCCGAGATCCGGGAGTGCGCCGACGCTGTCCTCGCACGCTTCGATGACGCTCGCGTTCGCACGCATGTCGTCACGCTCGCGCTGCGCCAGACCCGTGAATGCCTGCGCCAAGACCACTGCGACGCGGTCTCCGCATGAACGCGCATCCGCTCGCCCGACGCCTGCTCGCCGAGTTCCTCGGCTCTGCCCTGCTCGCCGCGCTCGTGATCGGCTCGGGGATCGCCGCCCAGACGCTCTCCCCGACCGATATCGGTCTGCAGCTGCTCGAGAACGCGGCAGCGACCGCGGCCGGCCTGTTCGCGATCATCCTCATGTTCGGGCCGATCTCCGGCGGGCACTTCAATCCGGTCGTCTCGCTCGCGGATGCGAGCTTCAAGGGGATCAGCTGGCGCGACGCGCTCGCCTACACACCCGCTCAAATCGCCGGCTGTGCGCTCGGCGCGATCACCGCGAACGGCATGTTCGCGCTCGCCGCCGTCAGCATTTCCACCCACCATCGCGCCTCTTCGGCGCACCTGTTCAGTGAGGTCATCGCCACCACCGGCCTGCTGCTCGTCATCTTCTCGCTCGCCCGCACGAGACGGCTGAACCTCGCTCCGGCGGCGGTCGGCGCTTACATCGGCGCCGCGTATTTCTTCACCAGCTCCGCCAGCTTCGCCAACCCCGCGATCAGCGTCGGACGCATGTTCTCCGACACGTTCGCCGGGATTGCGCCCGCGTCGGTTCCCGGCTTCGTAGTAGCGCAGCTCGTCGGCTGTGGCTGCGCGATCTTCCTGGTCAAGCTGCTCTACCCGGACGTGACCCCGGAGGAGGCAGCCGAAATCGTCCTGCCCCACCACGAACAGCAGGCGAGCGCCGATGGCGCGCTCGGCCAGCCTGTGGGAAGCTAGGAGTCCCCAAGACGGCGATGCCGGCTACTGCTGGGGCTGCTCGGCAAGCCACTCGTCGCGCATGGGGCGCGTCACACGGTATGTCGGGTAACGACCCTGTTTCATTTCATCTTCGTGCCGATGCCGATCGGCCTCGTCGCTTGGGTCGCCTACTGCCAGATGCGCTACTACCCTGGGGCGAGCGCGGCCCGGTGGAAAAGCAAAGCCTCGGTTTCGCGCTTGAGCTGCGCCGGCTGAAGTTGGAGAATCGCAAAGCGAAGGTGCTCGTCACCTGCGGCGAGGAGGTCATGACCTACATGGGTCACGCGGACCTGGCCACCACTAGTCGCTATGTCAAGCGTCTACCGCAGCGCCACGAAGGCGCGCCAAGCGAGCGCCTGGACGCATACCTCGGCGATGACGCGCCCTGCGGGGCGTGGCCCAACAATTGCTATATGCCAGGGCATCTACTGAACGCCTACTGACTCTGTGTATTGGGAGTCAGTATCGGCCAGATTGGGCTCAACCATGCCCGGATATGACCTATTCAGGCCGATGTCGGAGAAGGGACTCGAACCCCCGACACGCGGCTTATGATTCGTTTCGAGCGCTACAGTATCGGCCATACGGCTGCAATTTAGCGGCCACACGAGCTTGAACTATCGGCCATACGACGCTACCGTTGGTCGAACCATGGAGTCTCTGAGCCGGGCTGCATCCGAACTTTCAATCTCCGAGCGTACGCTGCGTCGTGCCGCGTCCGAGGGGCTTGTGCACGGGGAGCGCGTCAGCCCGCGTCGCTTTCGGATTACGTTCCGGGAGGAAGCGTACCTGCGTAGTCACTGGGGGCTGCTGCGGGCATTGCGCGCGGCGCTGCGCACGGAGCCCAATGTCAGGCTGGCGGTGTTGTTCGGCTCGACAGCCACCGGGAGCGACGACGAGCACTCAGACGTCGACGTGCTGGTCGCCATGCACGATCCGGGTGTGGGCAGGCTGGCTGAGGTGGCGGATCGGCTCTCCCGGCGTATCGGTCGCGAGATACAGCTTGTGCGGCTGTCCGAGGCGCAGACATCGCCTGTGCTCATGGTCGACGTCCTCGATCATGGGCGTGTGCTGGTCGATCGAGATGATCTGTGGTCCGGCTTGGGGGAGGCCGCTCCGAGGTGGCGGCGTCTTGCCCGTAGTGCCGAACGCTCCTCATCTGCCCCGATTGACGAGCACGACCATCACGCCGCATGACGGCAGCCGATCCCGTCCCTGCTCCGCTCGAGGCGAACGACTCTCAGCGTGCGAGGGCGTTGAAGGCCAAGATCCGTGACCGGGTGAGCGACGTGCGCCGCCACCTGCTCGCGCTCCGCACGGCGATGGCGGAGTTCGGCGAGGACTTCGAGCTGGATGCCTTTCGTACGGCGTACGCGTCGGAGGATCCGGTTGAGCTCAACCGCGTAAAGGCTGTCGAGCGAGGCGTCGATCAGCTCTACAACTACATCGCCGAGCTTGCCGCCTTCGGATTGGAGCTTGCCGAGCTTCGTGGACGTCGCGATGAGACCAACGCCCGGCGAGATCTCGATGCACTGCGGGATGCCGGCGTGATCTCGGGCGAGCTGACTCGTCGCCTGCAACGACTACGCGAACTGCGGCGCATGCTCGTCCACGAATACGCGACGGCCACCGCCGAGCAGGTTCATGAGTCCGCGCTCATCGTCGCCGTCAACTTCTCGGCTTTCTACGACGCGTACCGGGCGTGGATCAAGCGTGCCTTCGCGACCCAACCCTGACGCAGCCCGCGCAGGTCGATGCGTTCAATGGCTGCGCCTTGGAATGCTGGGCAGGACTCGAGCATTGCTCCGCGCCCCCGCGACGCCCGCTGGGGAAATCAATGGGGAAATCAAGACGCCCCGTCCGCGCGCCCTGGTACACGCAAAACCGCTTGGTTAGGTGACTGTTCAGGTGGGGTAGGCGTGGGTGGCTGGGCGGCGAACTGGGTTATGTGAACCTGGGTCGGTCTTCGTATGAGCAGCTTGCGGCGTTGGTGGTTGAGCAGGCGGCGGTGATCGAGGAGCTCAGGTCTGAGGTGTCGGAGCTGAAGCGGCGGTTGGCGCAGAACTCGCGGAATTCGTCGCGGCCGCCGTCTTCTGATGGGTTGTCCAAGCCGCCGCCGAAGAGTTTGCGGCGCTCGTCGGGTCGCAAGCCGGGCGGCCAGGAAGGTCATCGTGGTGGGCATCTGGAGAAGGTCGCTGTCCCGGATGAGATCGTCGATCACGTCCCGTCGGTCTGCGCGGGCTGTGAGGCAGATCTTTCAGATGCCCAGGCTGCCGGGTACCAGGCCCGTCAGGTGTTCGATCTTCCCGAGATCCGTTTGCGCTCCCGTGAGCACCGTGCGCATACGCGGCGCTGTGCCTGCGGGCATGAGACGACGGCCGTGTTCCCGGCCGCGGTTAGCGCGCCGACGCAGTTCGGGCGGCTCGGCTGATGTCGGATTGGCTCGGCGTGCCGGTTTCGACAGGGACGCTGATCGCGTTCATTGCCCGCGGAGTCGAGGACTTCCAACCGTTCCTCGATCACGTTCACGCCGAGATCATCTCCTCGCCGGTCGTGCACTTTGACGAGACCGGCGCTCGCGCCCAGGGCAAGCTGCGCTGGCTGTTCTGCTCAAGCACCGAGACACTGACCTTCTACTCGCTGCACGACAAGCGCGGCTTCGATGGTCTCGATCACGCCGGTATGCTCCCGCACTTCACCGGGATCGCCGTGCACGACGGGTTCAAGCCCTACCGCAACTACACCCACGTCCAGCACGCGCTGTGCAACGTCCATCACCTCCGCGAGCTACTCCGCGTGATCGAAGGAGACCCCGAGGATCCCCAACTTGCCTGGGCGGTACGGATGGACCGGCTCCTACGCGACCTGCACACCGTCGTTCAACACGCCCGCGCGTCCGGCGAGGACTGGCTTGAGCCCAGCGAGCTGGCCGGCTACCGCGCCGCCTACGAGCAGATCATCACGCTCGGCCACCACACCAACCCCGCCGGCACGATCCCGACCGGCAAACGCGGCGTGATCCGCCAAACCCCCACACACAACCTCTTGGTCCGCCTGGACCGCGACCGCGAGCACGTGCTGCGGTTCGCGCACGACTTCCGCGTTCCGTTCGACAACAACCTCGCCGAGCGCGACATCCGCATGATCAAGCTCCAACAAAAGATCTCAGGCTGCTGGCGCACCACCACCGGCGCCGAGCAGTTCCTCGCGCTCCGCTCCTACCTCAGCACCATCACCAAGCGTCACCAGCCGATCGCGCAAGCACTCACCGCCCTCACCACACGCGACCCCTGGCTCCCCGCCGCAAGCCCATAAACCCCCGCCACGCCACCTGAACAGTCACTGGTTAGACGTGTTTCGGCAGTGCCGGAGGAGGTGTTTGGGTTCAGGACATAGGTCTCAGGTGGTAGGTCTCTCATGAGTCGGGTCATAGGTCTCTCCTTGGGCTGAGCGTCTTTCCGGGTGCTTGCGGTGGTGGCGCGGCCGGGTGGGCCGGGCGGGAGCGGCTAGCACCGGGGCGACGTCTGGGGCTGGGGCCACCTTGGCGGGCATGTCTAGAGCCCGTGTTGCTGTTCTCCAGGTCGTGTCCGACCAGTTGTCTGTTACTGCTGCTGCTGCCGAGTACG
>JANWLE010000066.1 GCA_025451035.1 Solirubrobacteraceae bacterium | reverse complement strand
GGTCACAGGCAGAGGTACTGCGCGAGGCCGTCGCCACCTACCAGCCCAAGCCGTCCCAGGACCGGAACTTCGCATTGGCCGGTTCAGGACACGGCGACGGTTCATCGATCGCGGACGTACCGGAGGCGGATCTGCTCAAGGGCTTCGGCGAGTGACCGTCGTCATCGACGCCGCTCCCCTTGTGGCGTTTGGCGATGTCAACGATCCGCAATTCGCCCGCATCGACAAGCTGCTGCGCACTGTCGATGGGCCGCTGATCATTCCAGCACCCGTCACCGCCGAGGTGGACTACCTGCTCGGACAGCGGCTTGGACGCTGGCCACGGCGAAATTTCATCGCCGACCTCGCCGCCGGGCGATTTACGGTCGCCTGTCTGGAGCGCGAGGACTATGCAACGATCGGAGAGCTCGACGCACGCTATACGGATATTGAGCTTGGGCTCGCTGATTGCGCGCTGGTAGTGATCGCGAGCCGCTACGGGACCAATCGCATCGTCAGCTTCGACGAGCGGCATTTCCGTGCCGTTACACCGCTACAGGGCGGAACCTTCACGATCCTGCCGAGCGATAGCTGAGTCCCGAATCGCGTGTGAGCGATTTGCCTACCGGCAGCGAAAATGAGTTCCGCCGAAACGGAGCAGGATCGGGCCGTGCGTCTGCCCAATCCCGACGGTCCATCGTCACGTGTTGTGCCCGCCGCGCCACACAACCGAAGTGGCTCAACCGACTGGACGACGCCCTCCGCCAGCCGACCCGCTCGCAGCCGCCGCAGATCATCGTCTGCCCCGAGTGCGGGCACAACATACCCGTAGAGGCAACCGGCTCAAGCGAGCAGCGCCCCGCCAGCAAGTGAGCTCTCAAAGACCGCGTGGGAAAGGCCCCCTTCGCTCGCGCCAAACCGTGATGCTCACGGGATGGCCGGTGAGCTGCGTCGCCTGCTCGCCAGTGTGAGCTGTCCCAAGTAAATGCGAACGTCGGAGCCGGTGTGGTTGACGGCCCTCTCTACTCGCATGCCCCAGAACGCGCATCTGCAGACGACCTCGCTCGACGGCCACCCATCGCACGCAGAGCGTCTGCTGCTCGAACAACCGTCCAGGCAAAGCCGGGCGGCAGGACACCGCGGTGCCGCAGGGCTACCCCGCCCAGGGTCATCTGCACCGTCGGCCGCACGCCGAGCAGGCGCCCGCAAGCAACTGCCGCCATGTGCTCTGTGTGAATCCGCACGGTGCGATTCACCTGCAAGACGCCGTCTTTTGCCGCAAGCGTCGTGCGACTGGTCCGTGGGCCGGCATGCAACGGTTGGGCGCACCCTCGAGAGCCTGGCTCCCCGGGTCTGGGCTCCGGGCCAGGCGGCCAGGGAACGACGGCTTGTTACGGACGTGTTTTGTACTGGACAAACCGGCCGAAGCCGATACGATGTGCGCTCGTTCTCGAGTGGAAAAGCCCCACAGGGAAGGGGTCATCTGCTCAGTAGAGTCGCAAGGGGCACGATGCATCACGCAGGGAGCCGCCGCCAAGACGCCTCAAGCGCGCTGGGCGCTGAGGCCGGGATCGTAACGCGGCCAAAGTCATTATTGGAAGACGGAGCACGGGCGGTGGAGATCCGCGCAACCAGGGCCTCTCGCCCTGCTGTCGGCACCCCGCTCACTAAAAGGAGCGCATGAGCACCGAGCCGCTAACCTCGCCCGCGCCCAAGACAACGCCAGTCCCCCGTCACGAGGTGGCGCGGCAGCGCGAACGGCACCACACCACAAGGAAAGTGGTCGCACCCTCCTACGGGCGCCGCGACTACCTCATGCGCCGACTGCTGGCGTTCGGCGACATCACGGCGGTGGTGCTCGCCCTAGTGATCTCGCTAGTGCTCGCAGACATGAGGACGTTCACCGCGCACCTGCTCTTCGGGCTCCTCGCGCTGCCCGCATGGCTTGTGATCTTCAAGCTCTACGGCCTGTATGAGCGCGACTTCAAGCGCATCGCCCACTCCACGATCGATGAGATCCCCCCGCTCTTTCACGCCGTGCTTATCGGCACGGTGCTCTCCTGGCTCTATTTTCATGCCGCACCCGGCAAGAACCTGACATTCATCACCCTGCTGCTCTTCTCGGTTCTGACCCTCGCCCTCGTGTTTGCGGCCCGCTCGATCACGCGCGCGGCAAGCGGGCGCGTGCTCGCCCCAGAACGGGTCCTGCTCGTCGCGACCGGCAACGAAACCGACATGCTGACCGAGAGCCTCCAAAGCGACCCTCACTGCCGCGTGGAGATCGTCGGGCGCATGATCGCCTACGACGATGAGCCCGCCCACGGGACGCTGCCGGTCCTCGGGAGGCTCAGCCCCGAAGAGCTCAGGGAGGTGCTGCTCGAGTACGGGATCGAGAGGGTCGTGCTCGCAACCAGCGAACTCGAGCAGTGGCGTCTGGTCGACGCGATCAGGGAGTGCACAGCCCTGGCGGTGAAGGTGAGCTCCCTTCCGGTCGGCTTCACCGTGCTCGGCTCCTCTGTCGAGGTCGACGACGTTCGAGGCGTCACCCTCTTTGGCATAACCCCCCCCGTCCTGCCGCGCTCCTCGCGCTGGGCCAAGCGCGCGCTCGATCTCGCCGGCGGCCTCCTCGCTCTGCTGGCTTCCGCTCCCCTGCTCGCCGCCTTCGCGATCCTGATCAAGCTCGACTCCAAAGGCCCCGTCTTCTTTCGCCAGCACCGCGTCGGCCAAGACGGCAAAGTCTTTGACATCTTCAAGTTCCGCACCATGGTCGACGGTGCCGACGCGATGCGCTCACAGCTAGCTGAGCTCAACGAGACCGAGGGGCTCTTCAAGATCGCCGAGGACCCCCGCATCACCCGCATCGGGAGCTTTCTGCGAAGCACATCCCTGGATGAGCTGCCGCAACTCTTTAACGTGCTGCGCGGCGAGATGTCACTCGTCGGGCCCAGGCCGCTGGTCCTCTACGAGGACGAGAAGATCGACGGCTGGCACCGCGAGCGCCTCGCGCTCACCCCCGGCATGACAGGCCGCTGGCAGATCCTCGGCTCAGCCCGGATCCCCATGTCAGAGATGGTCAAGCTCGACTACCTGTATGTGACCAACTGGTCGCTGTGGAATGACGTGAAGATCCTGCTGCGCACCGTGCCGTTCGTGCTCGCGCGAAGAGGGATGTGAGCCGAACGTTGACACGGGCCAACCCGCAGGTCCTGTCGGCCGTAACTGACCGCAAGTAGACAGTGCTGCAAACATCAGCTTGTCCTGCCGGTTGGTACACAATGTAACTCATACCTGAGAGACGCCAGTTTGGTAGATAGAGCTGCTTTAGTGCTCTCGCAAGATGACCGCGATGAGCAGCAGGCTGAGTATCAGTTGGTTCATTTGAGAACACCTCCTTCATGAGGAGATGGGGAGGGGTTCGAGATGCGATCCAGCCGTATGATCGTCTCGTCTGAGACCACACGTGTGTCGTCGCGGGCTACACTGCCGACAGAGCGGGACGAGCAGGCATGCGGCTTTCGTGTCGAGCGTGCTCAGGCAACGACATTGCTATCTCAGCGCCGCGAGCCATCCCAAGCGAGCAGTATCCTCCCGGCCTACCAGGCCCATGGTTGGGGGTGGGAAGACGGGCTCTAGAACCACCGAGCGCGCGTGAGTGCTCGCCGCTAACTCCGCCGTTGTAGCGAACCGCGCGGAGCGTCGGTTTGCGTATGAGCGTGTAAAGGCGTGCGCTAAAGGAGCGCCTGTGCTGACGTTCGGTGGTTGCCAGCGCCGGTCGGGCGCGGCCCAGTGTCATTGGCAGGCGTTCCTCGACAGCCCCGCCGTTTATCGAGTAGCCCAGACACCTCAAAGGGCCGGTATCCTGACGGCGGCTTGCGATCTGTATCGCTGATCATCCGCTGCTTCAACGAGGAGGAGCACATTGGGCGCCTGCTCACAGGTGCGCTCCGCCAAACGTGTCCGCCAAACGAGATCGTGCTGGTTGACAGCGGATCCACCGACGCCACGCTCTCAGTGGCTTCGGCATTCGACGTCCGCGTGCTCTCGGTGGCGCCGGAGCGCTTCTCGTTCGGCCATGCTCTGAATGTGGGGCTGGCCGAGTCGCCGAGCGAGATCGCGGTGTTCGCCAGCGCCCACGTCTATCCCCTGTACGACACGTGGATAGAGCGTCTGGTGGCGCCTTTCGACGACGAGCAGATAGCACTCGCCTATGGCCGCCAGCAGCCGCCACCGCATGGGCGGATGTCCGAGCGCCGACTTCTGTCGCAGTGGTTTCCGGAGCAGTCGGTGCACCGTCAACGTCACCCGTTCTGCAACAACGCTAACGCCGCCATCCGACGGTCGGTATGGGAGGAGCAGTCCTACGACGAGCACCTCACTGGCCTCGAGGACCTCGAGTGGGCCAAGCGGGCGATGGACGCCGGTCACTTGATCGCCTATGTGGCGGAGGCGGTGGTGGCTCATGTCCACCACGAGTCGTTCGCGCAGGTGCTCAACCGCTATCGGCGCGAGGCGATCGCCCACAAGGAGATCTACCGCGACCAGGAGATGAGCATTGCCACGGCCGTCCGCCTGGCGGGCGCAAACATCCTCGGCGACTATCGAGAGGCGCTGAGAGAGCGGCGGCTGTGGGCCAACATCGCTGACATCCCGCGCTTTCGGATCGCGCAGTTCGCTGGCACCTACGAGGGCTTTTCGCAATCGGGCCCGGTCACCGATGTTCTCAAGCGCCGCTTCTACTATCCGTCTTCCAACGGGGCGTCGATGCGACGCTCAACGCAAGACATCGGCAAGCCGATCGACTACGACATGCCTTCGCGAGCGCGATGAGCGCCTTGTTGCACGACATATCGCTGCCACTCGACTCGGACCTTCCACTCTGGCCTGGCAGCCCGGGTATCCGGAGCACACAGCTCATGTCGATTGGGCGGGGCGACGCGGCGAACGTCACACAGCTGAGCCTGGATGTCCACTCCGGCACGCATGTCGACGCGCCGCGCCACTTCATCGACACAGGCTCATCGGTGGACGAACTCGGTCTCGATCCCTTCGTGGGACCGGCGGTCGTGGTGGACACCGGCTCCGCCAGAGAGATCACGGCGTCGGTTCTGGCCGATGTCTCGATACCGCAGGACGCCGAGCGCCTGCTCCTTCGAACCGCTAATAGCTCGCAGCGGACAGGACGCGCCTTCGACGAGGACTACGCGGCGCTTACACCCGACGGGGCGCAGTGGCTGCTCGGCAGGTTCGACCTGAAGCTGATGGGCATCGACTATCTCTCGATTCAGCGCTACGCGGATCCCCCGGACGTCCACCGCTCGTTGCTCGGCTCCGGGGTGGCGATCCTCGAGGGCCTTCGCTTGACGGACGTCTCGCCAGGCGCCTACGAGCTGGTCTGCCTGCCGTTGCGTCTGATCGGCGCCGAGGGAGCGCCCGCCCGAGCCATTTTGATGGCTCGGAACGGGGAGAATGCCTAGTGCCACGCATCGCCGCCCTCGTCCCGATGCGCCACGACAGTGAGCGTGTGAAGGGCAAGAACTACAGACCGCTCGGAGGCAGGCCGCTCTACCACCACATCGTTTCCTCACTGCTAGCGTGCGAGCAGATCGACGAGGTGGTGATCGACACCGACTCGCCGCTCATCACCGAAGACGCCCGAGGCGCCTTCCCGCAGGTGCGGCTGCTGCCGCGGCCCGATCACCTGCTTGGCGGTGAGGTGCCGATGAACGACGTGCTGCTGCACGACGTCGAACAGGTGCAGGCGGATCTCTACGTGCAGACGCACAGCACCAATCCACTGCTGAGCACCGAGAGGATTGAGCGGGCGCTCGAGGATTTCCTGGCCGGCCGCGACCGCTACGACTCGCTGTTCACGGTGACGCCGCTACACACGCGCCTTTGGACCCCGGAGGGCCAGGCGATCAACCACGATCCTGAGGTGCTGCTGCGCACCCAGGATCTGCCCCCGGTCATGGAAGAGAACTCCTGCCTATACGTGTTCGACGCCGACACACTGCGACACCGACGCAACCGCATCGGCGAGCGACCTTTGCTGTATCCGCTCGACCCACACGAGGCATGGGACATCGACGAGGAGCTCGACTGGCTTGTGGTAGAGGCGCTGTACGCGCAGCGGGAGGCCTTGTCCAAGCAGGAGACTTCCTCGACGCACGAGGCCTCCTCAACGCTGCCTTCGTCCGCCCAGTGGCCCTCATGAGGGCGGGCAAGGTTCTGATCACGTGCAAGCAGATGCAGAACGTCTTCGAGCATTTCCGCCCCCGCTTCGAGGAGCGCGATTTGGACGTCAGCCTGCCGGAGCTGCCTGGCCAGCAGTTCGATGAGCAGCAGATGATTGAGCTGATCGCAGACATGGAAGGGCTGATCGCGGGCGACGACGAGATCACGGCGGCGGTCATGGACGCAGGCAAGCGCCTGAAGGTGATCGCCAAGTGGGGAGTGGGCATCGACGCGATCGACCTGCAGGCGGCAGCCGAGCGCGGCATCGCTGTCAGCAACACCCCGGGGGTGTTCGGCGAGGACGTGGCCGACGCGGCACTCGGATATCTGCTTTCGCTGACTAGGCATATCACGCGCATCCACCAGGCCGTGGCACAGGGCGAGTGGCTGAAGATCGAGGGGACACGCTTGGCTGGCAAGACTGCCGGCGTCCTCGGCTTCGGCTCTATCGGCAAGGCGACCGCGCGGCGCCTTGTGGCCTTCGGGTGCGACACCCTGGTCTATGACCCCCTTCCCGGCGCCACCGCGGACGTCAATGCGCTCGGCGTGGCCGCTGCAGACCTGGACGAGTTGCTCTCGCGCAGCGAGGTGCTGGTCCTGTGCGCGCCGCTGACGCCGGAGACGCACCACATCATCGACGCCGCCGCGCTCAGCAAGCTCCCGGACGGCGCGTTGTTCGTGAACGTCTCACGTGGACAGCTGGTGAACGAGTCGGCGCTCGTGGATGCGTTGCGCAGCGGCAAGGTGGCCGCGGCGGCGCTCGATGTCTTCGAGGAAGAGCCGCTGGCGCCGGACAATCCCCTGCGCCAGTTCGACCAGTGCCTGTTCGGCTCGCACAACGGGTCGAACACGCGGGAGGGTGTGCTGGAGTGCAGTGCGCGGGCCGTGGACAATCTGCTAGAAGGTCTCGAGACGTCATGACGCGCATCGCCCTGGTCACCGGCGCCGCTAGGGGAATTGGCCTGGCTACCTCTGAAGTGCTGAAGGAAGACGGCTGGGAGGTCATTCCGCTTGACCGCGAGCCGATCGACGATCCGGGCGCACTGTGCGTCGACCTAGCCGATGCGGCGGCCACGACGGAGGCTTTGTCGGGATTGGACCGCGTGGACGCGCTGGTGAACAACGCCGCGCTTCAGCTCAACAAGCCATTGCTCGAGACGAGCATCGAGGAATGGGACGCCGTCATGGCCGTGAATGTCAGGGGAGCGTTCGTGTGCATCAAGGCGCTGCATCGCCAGCTCACCGAGGCGCGCGGATCGGTAGTGAACGTCAGCTCTGTCCACGCCCGCGCCACCTCCAACTCGATCGCCGCCTACGCAGCAACCAAGGGAGGGCTCTCTGCCTTTACTCGTGCAGTAGCGATCGAGATGGCACCGCTAGGAGTACGAGTGAATGTTGTCCTCCCAGGTGCGGTCAACACACAGGCTCTCCGTGATGGGTTTTCGCGCAAACCGGATGCAGAGCAGACACTCGTTGCCCGGACCCCGCTCAAGCGGATCGGTGACCCGCGCGATATCGCGCAAGCTATTGCGTTCCTCATCGATCGCGAGCGTTCCGCTTTCATCACTGGGCAGGAGTTCGTTGTCGATGGCGGAGCATTGGCGCGGCTCAGCACAGAGTAGTCAGACAGCACAGTAAGAAGGGTTCGCAGCAAGTATCCAGGTCAGGCGCAGTCCACGGCCCAGTTAATCTAAACAGTTAGCAGCCTGTTGTTCTTCAGCACGCTAGCAGTACGCCTTTCAGTTGGGAGTCGTATCGATGGCAAGTGAGCATCCCGTCATATGGGTCTATGCACCCATGGTGGATTCTTGGCTATCCACATGATCAGTCCGGATGACTCGAGTCGGGATACCAGCCGCGAAGCAGCCGCTCGGTCGATCTTTGCTTACGACAGAGTGCGCTCCGATACACACGCCATCCCCTATCGTGACATTCTTGCGCTTGCGATTAAGGACAAATGGCGTACGCCCAAGCGTACCAGTAGGTCGTCCGCAGACAAGCGCCTGGACACCCCCATTCGGCGGGACCATGGCTCTGGTCTCAGCGCTGGGCGTGCGCATCTAGCGAACCGGGATGCGTCTGGCGAGGAACACTCGCAGATGCCTCGGTACTCGATAAACTGCGACGATCCCTTCAAACGATGAAGATCATCGTGGACAGACCAGCTCGCGACGGACCGCGCCTAACTTGAGACCACAGACCGAGCGGAGTCCAGGTGGGCGCAAACCGCTCTCAAACTCGCCCTCGCGCGGGAACGTGAGGTCTTCCTTGGGATCGGGCGCCGTCTACGCGGGCACCATGGCCTCGCAGCGAGCCATCACCTTCCTGCTGTTGCCGGTCTTTACCGGGGTGCTGTCGCCGGCCGAGTATGGGCGTCTCTCCATCGCGCTGTCGGCGAACGCGGTCGCCATCGTTGTGTTCGCCTTCGGCATGGAAATGGCGATCTTTCGTGCCGTGGTGCACCTCGCCGACGACGCTGAAGCCCGCAGCCGCTTCGTCCGGTCGATCTGGACCTTTCTGCTCATCGTCCCGCTCGTGGGGGCAATCGTGGTCACTGCCGTCGCGTTGCCCTTCCTCGCGACAAGCCCGGTTCTGGGTGCCGGGGAGCTTGGTCTGGCCATGCTCGCTGCTGCGCTATATGTCTCTGCGACTACCCTGCCGTTGGCACTGCTCCGCGCAGATCGGCGCCTGCGGGACTTCGTCGCTGTGAACAGTGTGGCAACTGTCACCACCGTCGGCCTCACGCTGATCTTGGTGGTTGTGGTTCGCGCGGGCGTAACCGGTTGGCTCGTCGGCGTGAGCGCCGGAGCCGTCGCCACTCTCATCGCCGCGATGACAATAGTCCCGTACAGAAGACCGCGGCCGTTCGATCGCTCCGTCGTCCGCGATACGCTTTATCGCAGTTTGCCGGTGATGCCTCATTTCATGGCTATGTGGTCTCTGCAGATGGCCGACAGGGTGTTGCTGGCGGTGCTAGTTACCACCAGCGCGGTGGGCATCTATAGTCTTGCCTCGAACGCTGCCACAGCTCTGCTGGTGCTCCTGATCGGGATCAATCAGGCCTTCATGCCCGCCTATGCGCAGGCGGGTAAGTTGGGCTCCTCCACCACTAACCTACACTCAATCATCAAGATCCAGGTCGCCATCATCTCGCTTCTGTCTCTCGCATGCGCGGTCCTCGCGCCGGTGGCCATCAATGTGTTCCTCGACGCCCGATATCGACCGGCAGCCGGCCTCACACCATGGATCGTGCTGGGCTATGGATTTATCGGTCTCTACTCGATTCCCATGAACGGGGTCTCATTGACACATGGACGATCCCGGCGTATATGGGTGGTGAGCATCGCGGCGGCCGCTACGAACCTTAGTTTGATTTACGCCTTCGTCCCGCTCATCGGGCTGGAAGCGGCCGCGATCGCGTCGGCCGTGGGATACGGAGTCCTACTATTGGGAGTGTGTCTTTACAGTGTGCAAACGCGTAGCACCATCTCCTACCCTTGGAAAAGTATGTGGGCAGTCTTCACTGTCACTACGCCAGTGTATGCAGGGGCGGTCCTGACAGTCGGCACCACCCATCTGTCAGACCTCCTATTTCGTCTACTTTGGGTTCTTGCAGCAGCCGTCGGGATATGGTTGATCGTGGATAGGCGAAGCCTGGCACGACTACGGAACAAGATCGCTTCACGCAATCTAGACTACGAACTCGATTCCACGCATTCCTCCACTATGGGCGCGACCCATAACAAGATCATTGAGGATCCGGTAGTAAGAGGCGTTCAGACCGGACCAGACTCGGAGGCAGGGTTAGACTCTAGCGAGACGCGGCAACCATGCCGTTCGGGGCGCGACTTCGAAGTCGTATGAACTCTCAATCCCTCTGAAGATGCAAGCACCGGATATCGGACTGCGTGAGCGGCTCGTACGAGCGACTCTTATCCTGAGTGTCACACTCGGGAGTCTTCTGAACCGTGGTGGCGTCACCACATTGCAGCGCGCAGCCGTACTGGTCATATTGGCAATTGGCGCTGTGCTAGCGCTCACAGGCGGCCGTCCGCGGACCAGTCCTGGACGGGCCACCACCCTGTGGGCATTCGTAGCCTGCGTTGTGGTCTCCTTCCTGCGCTTCGCTGCCGCCCCTATTCTGCCAATTACCGCACGCACTATGATCGGGTTGGCGCTAATGCTTATGCTGGTGACCGTACTTGGGTTTTGTGCGCTACTCGCCCCACCAGACATACGCATATTCGAACGTAGGTTGCGCTGCGTGCTTTTCGCGCCCGTGTGCTTTGTCGCGCTCAATCTGGGTCTATATGTCCTCGGCTTCAGCTTTCCAACCACTCCGGGCGAACCCAAAGGGAGTAACGGCCAGTCGCAGCTACTCAGCCTTATCGGTGTGCACGGCGGCCGTGTCAATTTGCCACTAAATCCGGGCGTCAACGGTGGGGGCGAGATGGCGGGTCTAGCGCTTGTAATCTGTGTGGTACTTGCGTACCGCGGTGGGAGAAAACAACAGAGCGTTGCCATCTTGGGTGCTATTGTGAGCCTGGTAACTGTCTTTCTTACCGACAGTCGCGGGGCTCTCGTTTTTGCGTTGCTGACACTTGCTCTTGTCACCATATTGCCACGGTGGACGAAGCGAGTCGTTGTGATCATCCCGACCTTGCTGCCAATAGCGCCAGCGATCATCCTGTTCGCTTTGGGTCAGCTTGCTAGCTTTTCGGCTGTCTTGAGCCGCAATGAAGGTGATTTTGTAACGGCGACGGGACGTCAAGCGGTGTGGTCCGTCGTGCTGAAATTTCTAGGTCATCCGCACGCACAGGATCTGATTGGATACGGAGCCTACGGTCAGGTCAGATCCGGAGTCGGCTTCCAATATTCTTATGTATTCCCCGGATTGCTACATCCACAGTTTGCAACCGCTCACAATATCGCGCTACAAACAATTCTAGACATGGGTTACGTTGGCCTAGCTATCTTCTTGATCTTTCTGATGGTATCTATCAACTCGGCCCGGCTGCTTAATCAGCGCATCGGTACTCCCGAGTCAACCGCACTTTTGGCCGCCCTGATCGCCCTGAGTCTCCTCGGCGCTGATGAGGCATTTCCAGGGCTTGCCGGCATTTATCTCCTGCTCTCTCTAATAGTGCTGGCGTGTGCAGCGATCCGAGTTCTGGAGCCGGCTCGATCCCGAGCGACAACGTCGGACCCTGCAATAAGAGACCTCTATCTGACGGGCGAAGCATCGAACCGCCCCGCAAGGCCACAGATACCGTCTTGCTGACATGCCTGACGCGTGGCTTGCATGATCACGCAAGTGAAAGGAACTGACGTTCGCTAGTATTTGGTATGCAGCACCGACTACCCAACTTTAAGGAAGTCATGGAGACACCCGTTCGACACCGAATCGCGAATGTTACACGCAGTGTCATTGGCTTCGAGCGGACGAGGAAAATCGGCGACACCCTGGACGATGCCCATCGGTTCATGGAATATGTCGGCTCGGCACGCGGCCGCGAGTCGGCTCAACGCCTGCGTGCGATGCATAATCGCTTCTCAGGAAAGCGCGCCTTCGTCATCGGCAATGGGCCGAGCCTGAAGAAAATGGACCTCGCGCCCCTAGCTCATGAGTACACGTTCGGCTCCAATCGCATCTATCTCGCCTTTGAGGAACTCGGATTCTTAACTACATTTCTCTGCGGTATCGCAAAGCACATCATCTCTCAGTTCGGGCAGGAGATGGCTGAAGCGGGCTGCCAGCATGTGTTCATGAGTCATCGTTACGCCGAGACGCACAACCTACCCAGAACGGTCACGACGCTCCTCTCTAGGGCGCGTCCGGTCTTCGGCGAGGACCCTCTGTTCTGGGGGTTCCATGACGCAGGCACGGTCACGAATGCCGCCATCCAGCTAGCCTATTATTTCGGTTTTTCCGAAGTCGTCCTGATCGGCGTGGACCACCATTTTGTGACTACCGGGCCCGTGGCTGGGAAGATCCTTCCCAAGCCTCCGACCGATGCGCGTCCGGACACTGTCGTCTCCGAGGGCGACGATCCGAATCACTTCACACCCAATTACTTCGGCCCCGGAGTGACGTGGGAGCTTCCCGACTGGGTGACGATGGAGCGTGGATATGCGCGCGCACGGGATCACTTCGAACGCCACGGCCGACGGATCGTCGACGCGACGGTGGGGGGTAAATTGACGGTGTTTCCAAAGGTGGATTATGAGGTAATCATCGGAAAAAGCGGTAGCTAACGGTCGCACGATTCAATGCGGATTCTACATCTGACAACGCAGCTGCCGAGTGCGTTCGGGATGGACGGCGGGGCGCTTCGGCAATTCGAGTTGTGCACCCGCGCCGCCCAAGCAGGGCACGAGGTCACGGTCGTCGTCCCAGTGGCATCCCGGATGCACAAGGACTACAGGCCGAACGCGCAATTTGAACCAAGCGGCATTAGGCTCGTGGCGACCCGCCGCCGCAGGCGGCGCGAGCTCGAGGCACTCAGTGCGATTGTGCGCCGTCCTCTAATGCTGTTGCGATTCGCAGTGGCGCCTTACTATGGCGTACAGTCCGAGATGTACGCATTGGACATGCGTGCAGCGATTCGCGCCCAGCTTGCGCGTAAGCCGGACGTAGTGACCATTGAGCACGATTTCGCGATCTGCCTCGGTGACGAGATCGATCCAGAGATTCCAAAGATACTGATGACCCAAAATGTTACGAGCGCCTATTACAGGACGCGTGCGGAAGCCACTTCAGGCGCGCGCCGTGCGCTTCTGAACATGCAGGTCCGGCAGGTGACATCGTACGTGACCCCGCGTCTGAACGGATTCGCGGGGATCACCACTGTGTCAACCGCGGACGCCGAGATCTTCCGCGCAGTAACCGACGTACCAGTACGTGTTGTGCCCAACGGGACGGCGCTGGACCCGGTTAGACCCCAGCCGCCGTCGGGTCCGCCAGAGCTGCTCTTCACCGGAACGCTGGACTACGCGCCAAACCGCGACGGTATCCTGTGGTTCGCTTCCGAGATCTGGCCGCACATACTGGCGCAAGCGCCCGCGACACGTCTGCTCATCGTCGGCCGGCGTCCGGACGTGCGTATCCGACGCCTCGAACGCGAGAATAGCCGCATCGAGGTCATCGGCGAGGTTCCTGAGATGGGGCCATACTTCGAGCGCGCCACTGCAGTCGTCGTACCCCTGCGCTCCGGAGGTGGGACACGGCTGAAGATCCTCGACGCGTTGGCTTCTGCGCGACCCATTGTTTCAACGCGAATCGGTGCTCAGGGCATTGATGTCAAGCACGGTGAGCAGTTGCTCATAGGCGACGAACCCAAGGAGTTCGCGAAGCAAGTAGTGCGCCTCCTCAAAGATGCCGACTTGCGCTTACGCCTCTCGGCGGACGGCCGTCGGTTGATCGACGAGCGTTATCACTGGCGAGCTATCGCTGAGCAATACCTCGATGTTCTCGACGCAGCTGTAACGCATACATTGTAGAACTCTCATCTGTCCGAAGGTTCTGGTCCGGCCAAATCGTGCCGTCGTCAGTCGCAAATGACCAAAATCAGAGCAGGAGCTCTGCATATACGGTCGCCATCCGCTCACCGTATGAGTCATAGGAGTAAGTTGCCGACGCAGCACGCAACGAGTTGATCCGCGCTCTGCGGCGCCAGGTGGCATCGTCGCCAATATCGCGTAGCGCTGCGGAAAGCTCGTCCACCTCGCCTGCCTCGACGAGCTTTCCGCACTTGTACTTCTCAACAACTGGCGCGACGCCCGTCGTCCTAGACACGATTACTGGTACACCAGCAGCCATTGCCTCTGCCGCTGCCATGCCGAAACACTCGTAAACGGACGGCATGGCGATCACGTGGCTCTGCGCAAAGAGGTCGGCCCGGCCACTTGCGTCAACATGTCCCCTCCACTCGATCCGGCTGTCCAAGGATAGTTCAATAGCAAGTTGGTGTAGTTGAGCACGGTAGCTTGGCTCGCCGTCCCCGCAGACGATCAGGTTGGTTGACGTTCCCAGCCCCGCGACTGCACGCAATAGAACCTCAATGTTCTTCTTAGGGTGAAGCCTGCCAATGTAGCCGACGACCAGGGGGGGGAAAGGCGGCTCGTCTGTGGGTTCCTCTGGCGTTACGTCGACGACTGCGTGCGGGATCACGACGGCATGCTCGTTGGGTCTCATGCTGTCGGCGTACTCCAAGTCTGATGTCATCACCACTACAGCGATGTGTCGCATCAAGAAGCGCCGCACCCATAGCTTCGCGCCGGTCCACAGCTTCGTCAAGTTGTGGCTCTCCGAGCCCGAGCGCGTCTCCATCCCAAAACTGGTCAGCGACTCGTGAGCGGTCATCACGACAGGACGACCCGACCGCGAGCCGGCGATTGCCGCGACCAAAGTGCTCCACGCCCACACGTAGTCGACGTGGATCACGTCGTAGTGTCGTACGTTGCGGAGTAGCCATACTGTCATTTGACGGCTGATACCCCACCGGGAGACGATCGACGGCGGCAGCCACCGGGTGCGAGGGAACATCAATACATGAACGCCGGCGCTCCCCAGTCGGGCTCGTGCCGGAGCGGTCGATGTAGCCGACTTCTCGTCGCCCGCAAAGACAGTCGTCGGCTGGAGTCCCGCCTTTCGCTCTGCGATAGCCGCGTGAACTATGGTCGTCTGCGGTCCGCCCATCTCGGGGTCGAGCGTCGGGATGACGCGCAAGATCTTGATGGAGCGTGACATGCGCTAGTCGCGGGTGCCCATGACTGGGTTCGCGGTCGCCTTCAACCGGCGAGGATTGGAGGCGCGGCTGACTCGTTTGCCGATCTCTGGAACAGGGCATCTGCTTGCAAACAGCGTCCTGCGAGGTCGCGCTTTACGCCAAAGATGCCAGTCAGCCGGAAGCCCTTTGAACACAAGTAGGCGATTAGTTCCCCGGCAAGAGCTTGACCTGTGTAGAGCTCAACGAAGGAGCACTCCACGAACACTTCATCGACGCTTCGCAGCGTCTCCTCGCCTCCCCGCAACACCTCGAGCTCGTATCCCTGCACGTCGATCTTCAGCAGGCAAGGACGTGCGGGGCCGGGCTCTGTGAGCACGTCGTCCAGACGTCTCACCGGCACGGCGATCGACGTGAGCTCCTCTGTGCCGGGGAATGCGGTGGTGTAGCGCTCGGTGATCGGAAGCAGGGACGAAGAGTCGTCGAGCTTCGAGACGTGCATCGCCTGTACTGAAGTCGTATCGGCTCCCAGCGCAACCTCGAAGAGCTTGATTGGCTCCGAGCGGGACAACACGTTGCGGATGATCTTCTGGGCACCTGGCTGTGGCTCGAAGCAATAGAGCTGCGCGCGTGGAAAGCGATGGCGTGCAAACAGGGCAAATTGGCCGTGGTGGGCTCCGACGTCTATCACTGATGCAAAGTCGTGTTGAAAGGGCACATCTTCGTGCTCGACTGAAGCTGCGACTCGCAGCTTCAGCGCCTGGCGAAACGATGGTGTCCTGATGAGCCGCAAGAGCTTACGGAGCTTGCGAACTCGCTCGTGGCTGTCCTCACGGCCGTCGGTCGACGTGTGCGCCGGCTCTGTCGCTGGATCGCCGGCAATGCTCATGTGGTGGCGGGACCGGTGTTCGGGTGATCCACGAGGTGCTGCTCGCGCATCCATTCGACAGTACGCGTGATGCCTTCCTCAAGCGAATAGGGGAGGTCCGGCAAGATCCGGCTGAGGGGCTCCGTGTCGTAGATCATTTCCGTCAAGAGGTTGTCCAGCCGAAAGCTGGTGAGTGGGGGCTCGTCCCAGCCGACACGCTGCAGAAGATCACCAACGAGCGCTACCGGCTTCACGAAGCTTCGTGGAACGGTGCGGATCGGCTTGCTGCCAAGCGTACGTTGAATGCGGTTTGCCATGTCCGCCACCTCGATCGGCGGAGCGTCCGCGAGATACATCGTGGTGCCGTCGACCGCCGGGTCCGAGGTCTCACCGACTGCGGCGAGCTGTTGAACGGTGTTCCCGACATACCCAAATGACTTCAGCACCGGCCTGCGGCCAACGTGTATGTAACGGTTAGCGGCGATGGTGAGAAAAAACGTGCGGTACGGGATGTCAAACCAGGGACCCCAAATAGATGTCGGTCGCATGATCACCCACGGAAATGTTGTGTTTGCCGCCTGTACGATCCGCTCGCCACGGACCTTGCTCTCGCCGTAGGCGTTTGGTGGGCAGTAGTCGGTGTCGCTCTTAGGCTGGTAGCCGATCCGGCATACGAGCCGCGACGAGGCGAACACGACGCGTTGGATGCCGGAGAGTCCGTTGCAGGCATCGATCATGGCCTCGACGCCGCGCGTGTTGCTCGTGTAGTCGTCGAGTGTCGTCCCGTGAAGGTCGGTTCGCGCGCCGAGGTGAAAAACGTGTGTGGGTGCGAACTCGCCGAGGGTTGTCCCAAGTTGGTTGGCATCGAGCGGGTCGATTCGCGTCCAATGCTGTGTGTGCCGCTTGTTGCGCGGCTCGGCGGGGTCTAGGTTGAGCACGGGCACTTCGGCTTCCGCATAGTGCTCGATGAGATTCGTTCCTATGAAACCGGACCCACCGGTGATAGCCACGCGCATCGTAGGGTTCGTTGAGGTCATGGCGATTGCAGAGTACTCGTGGGTCGCATGAGCACCGTCATCGAGGTCGAAGGTCCGCCGAAGGCGGGCTAACATAGCACAGGCCTGGATGGTGCGATTCACCCTGCGAATCGTCCGCGGGCAGCCTTAATCCAGGCTCGTGTTAAGGTCTTGCGTAAGACACCCCGTTGAGGTGTAGTCAGTAGGGTGGGCGCCATGAAAATCCAACTCTGGAGCTACAACTACGACCCCGAGCCCACGGGTATTGGCCCGGTGAGCAAGGTGTGGGCGGAGGGTCTGCGCGACCGGGGCCATGAGGTCGAAGTGGTGGCGGCGCACCCCCACTACCCCGAGCCGGTGTGGGGTTCGCGCTGGTTGCCCTACCGGGAGACCCGCAACGGCATCCCCGTGTTGCGCTTGCCGTTGTGGATCGGGCGGGAGACCGCCATGGAGCGCTATCGACAAGAGCTGTCGTTCATGGCCGCCCAGTTCGCCTCCCTGCCGGCGTTGGCCTCGCCCGACGTGCTCGTGTCGGCCTCCCCGTCGTTTCCGGCGCTGTTTCCGGCGCTTGTGAACGCGCGCGTGCGCCGCACGCCGTGGGTGGTGTGGCTGCACGACATCCTCCCCGACGGGGCGGCCTCCAGCGGGCTGGTGGACGAGGGCAGCGCCGTCATTCGCAGCGCCCGGCGCCTGGAGCAGGCCGCCTACCGCGAGGCCGACCGCATCGTCGTCCTCTCCAGCGCGTTCACGCGCAACCTCACCGAGAAGGGCGTGCCGGAAGAAAAGATCCAGCTCATTTACGACCCCGCCACGCGGGTGCCCCGGGAGGAGCCCTCCTTCGACTCCCACGCAGAGCCGCCGCGCCTGCTCAGCATGGGCAACATCGGCTACTCCCAGGGCCTCACGCCGCTTGTGGCGGCCTTCGAGCGCTCTGACGCGCTCGCCAACACTCCCGTCCGCTTCGTCATCACCGGCAATGGCATGGCCGCGGAGGACACGCGCGCGGAGATCCGCTCCGAGCGCGTGGAGATGCCCGGCGTCGTCGACGACGCCCGACTGGAGCACGAGCTTCAGTCGGCGACGATCGCCTTCGTCAGCCAGCAGCACGAGGGCGCCGAGTTCAACATCCCCTCGAAGATCATGAACTTCATGGCCTACGGCCTGCCCGTGCTCGCCGCCGTCAACCCCGGCGGGGAGGTCGCGCGGATCGTGGAGCAGGCGGGGGCCGGCTGGGTCCTCGACAGCTCCGACCCCGACTCCTTCCCGCGCAAGCTCGCCGAGGTGTTGCGCTCCCCCGAGGAGATCGCCTCGCGCGGCCGCGCCTCCTACGAGTACGCCCAACGTAACTTCACCCAGGCCGGCTTCGCCGAGCGCTTCGACGAAACACTCACCGAAGTAGTCAATCACCACCGCACTGCCTAGAAAGCTCTACCGCACCAAAAGATTGCCCTAAATACGCTTTTCTCCTGAAACTCCTCCGAAGCACCCTCCGCGCTCACAAGGACCGACGGAGCTAGGCTAATCTCCATGAGTCGAAGATTGCTGTAACTACGTTTCGAACTCCCTGCCTTCTCTGTTACGGAGTCGTGTCGAAACCGCATCCATTCTAG
>JANWLE010000065.1 GCA_025451035.1 Solirubrobacteraceae bacterium | reverse complement strand
GTCACCCAGCCACAGCGGACGATCGCCCCCGCGAGCAAGCTCTCAAACCAGCTCTCGACCGCGCTGCTGTCACTCACCAGTCAGGGCGGCCTCGGTAACGAACAACAGGCGAAGACCGCCGCGAGCAACCAGCTCTTCTCGCTGCTCGTGCTGGACCCGTGGACCGTCCTTGAGTTCGGCGGGATCGAGCACTGCACCACAAGCCCCCAGAGCACCCACTCGGCGGCTGTCCGGCCGCTAGCCGGGAACCCAGGTCAGGACGCCCGGCTCGCCTCCCAGCTCGAAGCGGGCACGGAGGTCCATGCGCAGGGCAAGACGTGCATCAACGACCGCAACAAGTACGCCTCGCACTTCCTCGCCTACCCGTTCCAGAGCAAAGACCGCAACTCAGAGCACGAAGCCCTGGAAAAGGGTGATACCGGGAAGCTCCCGGCGTCTGACCCCGGTAAGACAGGCGGCTACACGCTCAGCAAGGCGGACGAGCCCGCGGCCGAAGCGATGGGCAAGGGCGGCCAATACCAGCGGCTGCTGCTCTCGATCGTGATCCTGCTCGGGGAGCTGGGCGCGTTCCTGCTGTTGGGTGCACTCGCGCTCGGGGTGATCCTCGCCCAGCTCCTCTTGCTGCTGCTGCTGTCGTTCGCGCCGGTCGCGTTGCTGATCGGGATATTCCCCGGACGCGGACACGACTTTTTCCGGGCGTGGCTCACAAAGCTCGCGGGCTATCTCGCGCGGAAGGTGATCTACAGCCTGATCCTCGCGGTCACGCTCGCGGTCAGCCAAGCCCTCGCGGACGCCAGCTCAAACCTCGGATGGCTGCTCGCGTTCGCGCTACAGGCCACGTTCCTGTGGATGGTCTTCATACAGCGCGAGCGGCTGACCACAGACCTGCTCACCGCGACCGCCGGACCCAAAGCCGCGCGCGACGGCAACAGCCGCCTGCAGACCCTCTACTACGCGACCCGCCTCACACAAATGGCACGGCGGGGCAAACCATCGCCCCCGCCGCCTTCTGGCGGATCGCCGGGCGGGTCCTCGTCGTCCCCCACGCCTGACCCAGCGCCAACCGACACACCGGAGGAGGAGCCAGCATGAGCTTCCGCATCGAACAAGCCGACCCGCTCGCGCTACTGCGGGAGCTACCCGACCAGTGGGCGCAAACCTGTGTGACAAGCCCGCGCCGTGACGCGCCCGTCCCGTATCTGCTCGCCGTGCTCGATGAGGTTCACCGGGTACTCCGAGCCGACGGGACAGTATGGCTCGCCCTCACCAGAGGCGGTAACGCGCACGAGTTGAAGCGGGCGCTCAGGGATACCTGCTGGTTGCAGCCACTCCCAGCCACCGCGACACCGAGAGGAGTGCTGCTGCTCGCAAAGCAGCCGGCGTTTCTCTTTAAACCTCAGCGCCCCGTCACGGAAGTCGTCTCACCACAAGGCCCCGCGTACCCCAGGTATCCGGTAGCGCAGCGGTCGGGGCACGGCTGCCCCCACTGTCCGATGCCGCGCCGCGCGTGGTGCGTCCCATCGCCCGGCGCGGGCGGGATACCGCCCGGGGAGGTCATCGAGTGGTGCATCCTCGCGAGCACAGTCCCCTGTGCGTGCGAGGTATGCGGCGCACCCTCCCGTCAATCAGTCCGCTGCCGTGAACGGTGGCGCTCGACCTGCACCCACAAAGGCGGCCGTGGGCGCTGCCTCGTCATCGACCCCTTCTGCGCTACCGCTGATACCGGGATCATCGCCGTCCGCAGGGGACGCCAATACCTCGGGATCGACCCCAACCCGGCGAACGCCGACGCCGTACGCAGGCGCTTGGCGAAGCTGCTGGAGCGTGCACGATGAGCGCCGGCTCGTGGATACGCCAGCAGCGTGATCGGCCGATCGCCGATCACGAGCGGCGCACGGCGATGGCCGCAATCGTCGTGCTGCTCGCCGCTGTCGCCGTGCTGTTCACGCTCACCCAACCGGCCAGCCAAGCGAGCCGAGCAGCACAGGGCTTCTCCCGCAAAGCAACCACATCGGGCGGCGGCGTCGAACGTCACAACCTCGCTCTCACGCCCGAAGTGGAGCAGACGGCCCGGCGGTTCCTCGCCGGCTACCTCGCCTACACCTACGGTCAGGCACCCGCGAGGCGGATCACCGACGCAACCGGGGCGCTGATCGCCTCTCTCCAGACTCATCCGCCGCGCGTCCCGCCAGCCGCACACACACGCCGCCCGCGAGTCCTATCGCTGCACACCACGGTCGCGCAGACCGGCGAGATCACTCTGACAGCGGTCGTGAACGATGGCGGGCTCATCAACTACCAGGTCGGTCTCCTGCTCACGTCCGAGCACGGGCGGCTCCTCGTCACCGGACTGGACGGCGCGTGATGGGAAAGCGCCGGATGCTCTGGTGGCTGGTGGCCGGTGCAGGCAGCACCAGCCTTGCGCTGCTAGCGATCTTCGGCATCGCGGTCGCGGTGCTCGGCGCGAGCTTCACCGGCTGCCAGCCCGGCGACGAACCCGCGCTTGCGTCCACCGGACCCACCCCGTCGGCCTACGCGCTGCAGAGCATCCCACCGGAACGGCTGCGCCTCTACGAGCAGGCCGGGAGCAAGTTCGACATCGACTGGAGCTTTCTCGCGTCGATCGGGGCGCAGGAGTGCAACAACGAAAACTGCGCCGGGGTCAACTCCGCCGGGTGCGCCGGACCCATGCAGATCGCCTACGTCCGAGGGAGCGCTTGTAGCCCCGGTGCGGAACCGACTTTGTGGGAACGCTACGCCGTCTCAGCGCACCCCGGCCAAGCGCCGAACGTCAACGATCCGGCGGACGCGATCTACACCGCCGCCAGGATTCTGCGCCAGGACATGGGTGCCCCGCCAACCGGCGGCACCTACAACGAATACCGCCAGGCGGCTTGTCGCTACTACGGCGCGTGCGGCGACTCGACCGTCGCCTACGCAGACGAGGTGATGGCCCGCGCAGTGCAGTACGGGTTCACCGGAACCGGCTCCCCAACCCCATCGAGCCCGCCGCTGTCGCAGCCCGTCTCGACCAGCGGGTGCAGCGCAAGCACGCTCACGCCCGAAGCCGCATCCAGCTCGCAGATCGTCCGTGTCGCTGAAAGCCAGCTCGGCCAAGGCGAGCAACCACCCGGCTCCAACTGCACGATCTACGGGCCGTGCGAGGAGTGGTGCTCGCTGTTCGCCGCATGGGTGTGGCAGCACGCCGGGGTACCGCTCCCAGGCTCCACCGCCACCTACGGGTACTCAGGCTCCCTCTACACCTGGGCGAAGGAACACGGCGGACGCATCCTCCCGCCGAGCGCGACACCCGCGCCCGGCGACGCGATCTTCTACGGCACCGGGCCGAACGCGAGCGCACACGTCGGGATCGTCGCGCAAGTCCTACCGGACGGGGAGATCGTCACCGTCGAGGGCAACTACGCCGGGCACGTAACCCGCGTCGGCCCATTCCAGCCAGCACACCCAGTCGGCGAGACGGCGCCCGTCTACGGGTACGCACAGCCGCCAAGCGCGTCGAGCGGGGGAAGGCAAGCAGGATGAGGGTTCGTTCTGCGGACACCCTGCGGTACGCGCTGTGGTACGCGCTGCGATCCACCCATCGCGGCGTGCGGATCGCTGGTTTGTGGCTTGGTGGTGCGGGATTGCGCGGCTTCGCGTTTTTCGACATCTCTATCTGTACGGGTAACTGCCTGTGACTCGCCGCCCCTCACAGGACGCTCGGCCGCTGGTGACTGTCGTTGGCGTGCTGGTGGCACTCGCGCTGTTGCGTGACCGTGAGCTGCCCGCATGGGTAGCCCTGTACGCCGAAGTACTCATCGCGTATGCGGCCGTCCCAACGCTGCTGGTGTTGCTAGCGGCGCTCACGTGTCGTGTCGTCGTGACTCGTCGTGCGCTTTCCCGGCGTGTGCGGCTCGTCGTGCTTGCCCCCGACTCGTTCGCGCCGACGCTTGACGGCGTGCTTCGCTGCGCCGCACAGCTTTCCCGTGTTCGGCGGCTCGTCGGCGGCTGGCTTGACCCGCGCGCGAGCGCGGTGCGGGTGCTGCTCGACGGCAGCGAGGGAGCGATGCGCTACTCGCTGGTGGTGCCCGAGCGCGCGCTGCCCGCGATCCGTTCGGCGCTCAGCAACTACGACCGGGTACAGGTCCGACGGACCGGCCCCGAGCCCGCGCTGAGGGAGGGCGGGTGTGTGATGCGCGCCGAGCTGCGCCTCGCGCAGTTAAGTAGCGAGCCGCTTGCGCACCTCGCGCTTGACCCCGACCCGCTCCAGAGCTTCGCACGCGTGCTCGCCAGCCTTGACCCCTCGCGTGAGCGCGCTGAGGTCGCGGTCGATCTTATGCCCTGCACCGCCGGGGCACGGCGACGGCTCAGGCGCCGACTTCTCAGACACGCTCGCCGTGACAACCCGACCGTCCCCTACGCGGGCGGCGGGGTGCTCGATGTGCTGGCGGGCGGTGGCCGCACGGTGGGTCGTCAGCCGGCTGCGGATGTTGTGGAGCAGCGAGCGCAGCGGGAGCAGATCGCCGCGAAGGTGTTGCAGAACGAGCCGCTGTTTCACACGCAGGTGCTCGTGCGCTGCCAAGCCCCGGTGAAGGGGATGGCAGCCGAACGGTTGCAAGGGCTGCTCGGATGCTTTGACGCCTGGGCTGGCGCCAACTCTTTCCGGATCGTCGGTGTGCGTCTGCTCGGCCTCGCGTTCCTCGGCTCCGATTTGCCCGGCCGGCGTTCGTGGTTTGACCGACGGATCGACACCGGGCTATTCCGGCCCGCCCGCCAAAGCGTCGTGAGCGCCCGCGAGGTCGCGGGGTTCCTAAAGCCCCCGACGATCAACTGCGCAGCACCGGACGTGCTGCGACTCGGCGCCGCGGTCTACCCACCACCTCGCAACCTGCCCGAGTACACCGGACAGCGCGACGTGCTCCCCCTCGGCCGCGTGAGCGGCGAGAAAGGTCAGCGGATCGTCGGGCTGCGCCTCGCGGACACGTTCTTCACCTACACCGCCGGCCGCAGCCGGTGGGGGAAGACCGAGCTCGCGATCACCCAGTTCCTGAGCTTGGTTCGCTCGGGGCACGGCGGCATGTTCCTCGACCCACACGAGGACGCGATCCGCAGGATCAAGAGCTGCCTCACGGAGCCCGAGCTAGCCAGCCGGATCATCGAGCTTGATCTTGTCGGCACGCGCTCGCGGGAGGGGCAGCCCGGCTGGAATCTGCTCGCCGCGCGTGGCCTCACAGACGATGGCAGGGAGCGGCGGGTCGAGGCGATCGTTGACTCGTTCGCCTCCGCCCTCCAGTGGGGCGAGCGAAACAACCGTGCGCTCACGCTCACCACGCAGGCGACGGCCGCGCTGATCGAGCTATCGACCGCCCTTCCCGCCGACCTACAGCCAACGATCTTTCAGATACCAACGCTGCTCGGCAACCCCGAATGGCTAGCGGCCGTCCTGCCGTACCTCTCCGTTCCGCGCCGGCAGTTCTTCAGCGAGCGATTCCCACGCATGGCCGAAGAGGCAATCACCCCAGTCACGAACCTAATAGACCGGCTGCGCTCATCCACACAGCTCGCCGCGCTGCTCGGCTCCCAGCACACCACCTACGACATCGCCCAGGCGATGAACGACGGGCGGATCGTGCTCGCCTGTCCCGGCGCTGGGGGCGCACGCGACCGGCTCCTCGCAAACCTCTTGGTGTTCGACCTGTTGCACGCCGCGAAGGGACGCGCGCACATCTCACCTGAGAAGCGCCGCGAGTTCTACGTGTTCCTCGATGAGGTCCAGACCTACGACGGCGCATCGTCGGGGAACCTCGCCGCGCTGCTGGAGCAGACAGCGAAGTACGGGATCCGCGCGACCCTGCTGAACCAGAATCCCGAGCGGTTGACCAGCGCGACGCTGAACGCGCTGACGACCAACCGTTCGCACCTGATCGCGACCGCGCTCAACGCGCACGCCGCCGCACTCGTCGCCCGCGAGTGGGCGTCAGACCCGCCAGCGAACGCGATCACCGGCCTACCACGCTGGACGTTCATCGCACAGGCCACCCACCACGGCGAGCTGACCCGCCCGTTCCAGTTCGAGAACCTCGCCGTCACCGACCTGTTCGCCGACGCCCACCACCCCCAGCAAGTCCCACACATACAACCCACGATCGACCAGGCATCCGGCCGCGCCAACGCGCAAGAGACAATCCGGGCGCTCGACACCCTCGACGAGCGCATCCGCGCGCACCTCACCAGCAAGACCGACACCACAGCCGCTCAGGTCACGACGCCGGAGCGCGCGGCGATGCCGAGGCTCCCCGAACGGGAGGACATGGAATGAGCCGGCCTACCGTCAAGCGCGGGACGCTGCCAGCCGTCGGGGTCGAGGTGCTCGAAAGCCTGCACCAGCACCGGCTACTGACTGCCCGACAGGTACACGCGCTGCACACCCCCGACACGCTGCTGCGCTGGACACAGCGGGTTCTCGTCGGGCTTGGTGAACGCGGGCTCGCTGAGCGAGCGACCGGGCCTCATGGTGTCGGGCTCTGGTTTCTGAGTAGTCGTGGCGCTGACATCCTCAGCGCGGCCGGCGCGCTCGCTGAGCCCCGACGACACCTAACTACGCCAGCCGAGGCGTCCGGCCCGCTGCGCAAGCACACCCTCGCGGTCAACGACACTGGGATCGCGTTCGTCAACGCCGCACGCAAACGCACGGGCGATGACTGCGGCCCGCTCTCCTGGCGTCACGAGATCGCCCACCCGATCACGCCCGCGCGTGGGCGGCGCCCGGCGCAGCTCGTGATCGCCGACGCGCTCCTCTCATACCTCCAAGGAACACCAGAGGAATCGCTGATCCTGCACCAACGGTTTATCGAGCTCGACCGAGGAACGATCCCGCCCGAGCAGCTAGCAGCCAAGCTCGCCCGCTACGCGCAGCTACGCCACTACACCCCAAAGCCGGCATCCCAAGATACCCCCGATGGGCCGCTGTGGCGTGCCTATTATCGCGTCTTCCCGGCGGTCCTGATCGTTCTGGCCGACCAGACGCCAACGGCCGCGCGCCGCCGCATCCAGCGTGTGATCGCACTGCACCGCTCCGATCCTGACCGCGACCGCTTCGGGACGGTCCCGGTGTCCTTCGTGACCCTCGCGGACCTCATCTCGCACGGCCCGTTCGCGTCGGTCTTCATCTCCGCTGAGCAGCCCGAGACCTATCAGGACTGGCTCGGCAACACCCACCAGCACCAACCGAAAGGCAAACCCGATGTGCCCGCATAACACCATCACAACCCCAACCCCGGCGCGTCGCCGCACACGAGACCAAGACTGCCCTGCGACAGCAACCCCGCCACGACGCAGACAACGGACGCGAAGCCACGCGCCGTATCGCACCGCTGATCTGCCGCTGGCGCTTTGGCCGTGCGCGCAGAAGACGAGCCAATGGCAGCGCCATGGCCGCTACCTCCCCGCATCCAACCGTCACCCCGGCAAGATGCTCCCAGCGCTCGCCCGCCGAGCGATCGAGAGCTACAGCGACCCCGGCGACCTCGTCCTCGACCCGATGTGCGGGATCGGCACGACACTCGTGGAGTCGATCCACGCCGGCCGCCGCGCAGTCGGGACCGAGCTAGAGCCCAGATGGGCGACACTCGCTCGCGCCAACATCGAGCACGCCCAACACCAGGGCGCGCGCTTGCTCGCGCAGGTCATCGAAGGTGACGCACGCCATCTCCCCCGACTCCTCGCCACCCACCCGCCGGCATGCGGCCGCGTCGATCTGATCCTCACCTCGCCGCCCTACGCCTGCGAGGTCGCGGACGTGTCCAACGCGAATCTCGTCAGCGGCGTCGGGCCGATTCGCCGCGAGGACACCAGCAACTACAGCGCCGACAGGACAAACCTTGGCCACGCTCGCGGACGCGCCTACCTCGCCGCTATGGCGGAGGTGTACGAAGCGTGCGCGGCCGTGCTGAAGCCGGGCGGGTTCCTCGTGCTCGTGACCAAGGATATGCGCTCCGGCGGCAAGCTGCACAACCTCAGCGGCGACACGATCACGCTCTGCGAGAACCTCGGCCTGAACTATTGGCAGCGCATCATTGGCCTGCTCGCCACCGTCCGCGACAGCGAGATCGTGATGCGTCCGTCGTTCTGGCAAACGCTGCACGCCCGCCGGATGCGCGCACGAGGCGAACGCGCCCACGTCGTAGCGCACGAGGATGTGCTCGTCTTCCGCAAGCCCAACGCGCCCTCAGCATGAACCTTCAACCCACGGAAGGTCCCTTGACAATGGCCCAGGCAAGCCAGATTGGGCAGGCCAAGGACGCCCGCCGGCCCTGCAATCAAGCCACCCGGCCGCGCCCTGCTGCCAGACTCTTGAGATCACGGCCCGGGTCTGGTCTGATCGAAGACGATGGCTCACGACCGATCGAGATCCCCGATGCCTTCCTCGATGCCCTGGCGCGCGGGCTCGCTTCGCGGCTTGCCGAGCAGATGGCCGGCCAGCTTGCAGCCCTGCATGAGGGTTCGCCGTGGATGACCTTCGAGGAAGCCGTCGAGTACGCGAGAGTGCCCGCAGGCACGTTTCGCAAGCTGAGTGCCGACGGAACGTTCACCGCGCACGGCGGCAAGAGAAAGATCTACCACCGCCAAGAGCTGGACGCGGCGCTGCTGAGCCTCTCCGGACGCACACGCCGCTGAGACAGGCGAACTGATGGCGGCTAGAGAGCGGATACGCATAGAGCGAGGCCTCTACCGAATCGACAAGACGTACATCGCTTGCGCAACATCGCCGGGCGCACGCAAGGCGAAGTGGAAGACGATAGGCGAGGTCGGCCTCATGGAGGCCCGCCGCGAGCGCGACGCCTGGGCCGTGGAAGTTCGCTCCGGTGGCGTTCCCGAGACGGGCGGCAAAGAGAAGGTCGAGGAGGTGGCGCTCGCATGGCTGGGATACGTCGAAGGTCTTGTCGAGATCGGCGAGCTGCGACCGCGCACCCTTGAGGCCTACAAAATCGGCGTGATGCTGCACCTCATCCCCCACTACGGACATCGACGCATCCGGTCCATGACAACCGACGATCTCGTCGATTGGCACCGCAAGCAGCGGAAGCTCAAAGCATCGACATGGACAATCCGCGCACGCTGGATGGCTGTAAGAGGCGTCTTTGGCTACGCAGCACGCCACAACATCATCGCCGCCAGTCCAGCCGACAAGCTGTTGCCCCGCGAGCGCCCAGGCGCCGGGGAACCCCGCCAACGGTTCCTCTCCCGCGATGAGATGGACAGGCTGCTAGAGCACGCCGGGCCAGCCCTCGCGATCATCGCAACCGCACTATTCACAGGCATGAGAGTGATGGAAGTCCTCGCCCTCCAATGGGGTGACATCGACTTCACCGAAGGAGTGATCCATGTGCGGTTCCAGCTCAGCCGTCAGGGCAAGCGAGTTCCCCTCAAGACGAAGGCAGCGAAACGCGACATCGTGCTGATGGAAACCCTTGGAAAGCTCCTACGCCGACGCCGCCTCGCCGAGGAGTTCTCGACAGACACCGATTTCGTCTTCCAGAGTTCGGTGCCGCGTCGGCCAATGACCTACAGAGGAGCCCTGCTCGACCTTTTCCACGACGCTCGCAAAAGGGCGAACCTGGACGACGTGACCTTCCATTGCCTACGACACACCTTCGCCTCGATCCTGATCGCCCAAGGTCGTGATGTGCAGTTCGTCTCCCGCCAGCTCGGACACACCAAGACCTCAACGACCTGGGACACCTACGTGCACTTGTTTGAAGCTCACCGGCATGCCCAGGACGCGCGGGAGCAGCTTGAGGCAGAGTACGGCGAGATGCTTGGCGCAGCCGACGCTTGAATCAGCGCTGCCTCGACGGGGGAGCTCCACGCCGTGATAAAGTGCTGCATAGTTGGGGATAGATTTCTATGGCGTCCACATCCGTACTGCTGACCCGCCGCGAGGCCGCTGAGATCGGTCGCGTCCCGCTGAACGCGATCGACAAGGCGATCGAGCAAGGCGTCGTGAAGCCCAAGCGTCGAGCAGGCAAGCCGCTACTCCCCGCGCACGAAGTCGCGCTGCTCGTGCTCCTGCGCCAGATCGGTGTCGCGCTTCCAGCCAAGGCGAAGGGGAGCGTGCGCAGGTGGCTGGCACACCCGCAGTCGCGGGCTGTTGGCTCCGAGCTGGCGCTGTCTGAGGCCCTGCGCGTGGCGATGACCAAGGATGTCGCGCAAATGATCGAGCGCGCCGAGTACTACACTCGTCTGCGCGACCGCTACGTGGAGCGCAATCCGGCCGTGATGGGAGGAGAGCCAGTCATCACGGGAACCCGCGTGCCTGTACGAACGATCGCAAGCCTGATTGAGATGGGCGAGAAGCCCGAGGCGCTGCGTGAGGACTACCCCCAGGTTCCGGAGGAGGCGTACCCGGTCGCCGTGCTGTGGGCGCGTACAAACCCGCGTCGCGGCCGTCCCGTACGACCCTGGGACGCAGCTGAGAGGAGCTTGCGCCTGATCGGGAGCGGCCCGGCCGGAGAAACAGCGATAATGGCGACGGCCTGAGGCGCTACCGTGATCGATTCAGAAGACCCCAGAACGTCGGAGAGGTGCGCAGCGTATGGCTGGTTCGGGTGACCACATCAAGGCGCTGGTGCGCAGTCATGCTAGCGGCGATGACGCGTCGTTCTACGCCGTCGCCACGCAGATAGCCGCTCAGGCCGCACGCCGCGGACACGCCCGCCTTGCCAGCGAACTCAAGCAGACCATCGAGGCTTCCCGGCGCGAACCGGTTACGCGCCGGGCCACGCCGATTGCCCGCCCCAAGGGAGAGCTAGCAGATCTCCTCACTGCCTCATTTCCCAAGGAGGGGATCCGTGATCTGGTCGGCCCTGAAGACTTGCTCGGTCTCGTCCGCGAGGTCATCGCTGAGCAGCGTCAGCGCAACCTTCTTATGCAGAAGGGCTTTGCGCCTATCCACCGCCTCCTGTTGGAGGGTCCACCGGGCACCGGTAAGACGCTCACCGCCCAGGTCCTCGCGCATGAGCTCTCGCTTCCGCTGCTGACGGTTCGACTTGACAGCCTGATGAGCAAGTATCTCGGTGAGACTGCCTCGAAGCTCCGCCTCCTGTTTGACGCTGCCGCTGAGCAGCGCGCAGTTTATTTGTTCGATGAGTTCGACGCTCTCGGCGGCGACCGCACCGGCAACGACGTGGGCGAGGCGCGCCGCATCCTCAACTCGTTCCTCGTTTTCCTTGAGCAGGCTAATTCCCAGAGCATTATCGTTGCGGCTACTAACCACCGCGCGATCCTCGACCACGCCCTGTTTCGCCGCTTCGATATGGTCATCGCCTACCGGCTACCTGACAGCAAGGCGGCGACAGCCGTTATGCGCGCCCGGCTCGGCCCTCTTGCCAAGGGCATACGTTGGGCCGTCGTGACAAAGCACGCAGCCGGACTCAGTCACGCCGATCTCGTCAAAGCTGCGGAAACCGCCGCGAAGCAAGCCGTGATGCGCCATGAACCTCTCGTGACGGCTGACGCTCTGAGTGCTGCACTCGACGCACGGGTGGCGAGCGTTGGCTGACGCAGGAGGCGATTCCCTACCGCATCTCTGGATACGTGATCGCGCCGTCGATCGTCTCTTCACCCGAGCCGGCGGCGGCGGGGACCCAAAGATCCGCAAAGTAGAGCACCGCGCGCACGGTCTCGCATTGCGTCGCGAACTCGACACTGCACTCGCCGAGCACGAAAATCAGCCTGCGCAACCCACACTCACCGCCGAGTTGCGGTCAACGGGTGTTGTCCTCGTCCTAGAGGGCACTGACGCCTCCTTCCCGCTCAGGATTGATTCGCTCGAAAGTTTCACTAGGCATCGCAAAACCCCCAGGCTGCCGCAGTGGCTGCTGCTCTCGGTGACACCTGCCAAGGACGGCACGCCCGAACAGGCGATGGTCTGGGTAAACGACGAGTACCGCGCCAGGTTCCTAAAACTGTTCGAGGATTACCTCAGGCGTACTTCTGAGACCGGCGAGCCGTGGAACCGGGAACTAATGGCAAACATCACCCGGATTCGTCGCGCCGTACTCCGCGACCTCTGGCAGTCCGAGGGAGGTCCGCCCACCTCCGGTCGGCAATGGTGGGAGCTGTGGCTTCACCGCACCCCCGATGGCTTCGACCTACTGCACCGCTTCGCTCAGGCGTCTAGCCTGCGTCTCGCCACCCGAACCCTCACACTCGGTGATCGGGATGTAGCGTGGATCAGGGCAACCTGGCAGCAGCTCGAAACGCTGGTGTTCACCGCCGTGCCGCTCGCCGAGATCCGCCGCGCAGAGTTCACTGAGACGACAGAGGAACTTCCGCGCGACGAGCAGGATGAGCTTGCCGAGGACCTTGCACAGCGTGTCAGTGGTGCCGACCCCACTGCGCCCGCTGTCTGCCATCTCGATGGAGGCGTTATGCACACTCATCGGCTTCTCGCTGCTTCATTGCACCCCGACGATACGCACAGCATCGCGGGACTCCCAACACTCGGAGAGACGAACCACGGCACGCTAATGGCCGGCCTCACACTCTACGGGCCACTTGAGGAGCTGCTTCTTCACACCCATCCCATCGTGCTGAGGCACCGTCTTGAGTCGGTCAACATGCTTCCTGACACTCCTGTCGGCAATGACCCTCTGTCATACGGGGTGGTCACGGCAGAGTCCGTCGCGCTGCCTGAGAGCACTGATGTGGCCCGTAGGCGCGTGTTCTGCATGCCAATTACCTGCGAACCGGAGAGTCCGGGCCAGCCAACCCTGTGGTCTGCTGCTGTGGACGCCCTTGCCGTCGGCGTAGACATCGCGAGCTCGGACACTGGGATCGAGGTGCTCGGCACGCCGACTCCAGAGCAGACGAGGCTATTTGTTATCTCCGCTGGCAACGTCGAGGAACTCCAGCAAGACTACCGAGCCGCTTGCGACGCATCCGTTATCGAGGACCCCGCGCAGGCGTGGAACGCGCTCACGGTTGGCGCGTATACCGAGCTCGTTGCTACACCGCAAGACCCGACTTTCGATGGCTGGTCGGCGCTCGCCGTCCAGGGCGACGTCTCGCCGTTCAGCCGCACATCCTTGCTATTCGGCGCTAACAAATGGCCCATCAAGCCTGACATCTGTATGGAGGGCGGCAACGCACTCACCGACGGTGTCGATAGCTTTGACGACTTCCACGCTCTACTGTCGCTCCGTAGCACTGACACACGCAACGATCTGGCGATCGGCTCGATCAACGCCACGAGTGCCGCGACTGCTCAGGCCGCAAGGCTGGCTGCTCTGGCGATTGCCCGCTACCCGTCTTACTGGCCGGAGACGATCCGTGGCCTACTTACCCATGCCGCCGAGTGGACACCGGTCATGCGCTCAGAGCTCGACTCGGAGAAAAGTCGGTCGGGAAAGCTCCAGATGCTCCGCCGCTATGGCTGGGGGGTGCCGGCCGAGCGGGACGTGCTGGACTCCAGCATGAACGCTGTCACGTTGGTCACGCAAGACGCGTTCGTACCATTCGGAGGTCCTGAGCGCGCTCACCGGTTGTTGCGCCTGCATGAGCTACCGTGGCCCACCGAGACACTCCAGGAAATCGGTGCAGCGAGTGTGACCCTCCGGGTGACGCTGTCGTACTTCATCGAGCCGAATGCATCGCGCCGTGGATGGCGCCGGCGCTACGCTTACGCATCGCATGGCTTGCGCTTTGCCTTGAAGGCGCCGCTTGAGACGACCGAGCAGTTCGTAAGCCGCGTCAACTACGAGGCTCAGAGGGAGGAGGATGGGCAGCGGAGGCCATCCGCTCGGTCCGATCGCTGGTTGATGGGCGTCGACCAGCAGACTCTCGGCTCGCTGCATCAAGATCTATGGGAGGGATCGGCAGCTGATCTGGCCTCCTGTGGAGTCCTTGCGGTCCACCCAGTCGGAGGTTGGTGGAAGAACAACAGCCAACGTAACGACCGCATTGATATGCCGGTCCGCTACGCCCTGATTGTCTCTCTAAAGACGGCAGAGCAAGGGGTCGATCTATATACACCTATCGCCATCGAGATGGCAGTACCGGTCCGGACGGCGATCTCCGCGAGCTAGCTCAGGGGCAATCGACCCTACAGGCTGTTTTGGATCCACCCCTACCACGACTCTCGATGTGGTGCCGAACGAGGCCGGATTCGGCGCTAGCCACCGTGATCGTCGTGGATAGGGCCGTTGGATCGCTCTCTGTGGTAGAAGCCTGAATGCTAGATCGATTCAGCAACGCCAGCCTTGCGGTTCTCGATCGTGCGGGTCGTTGGGCGGCCGCTGACGGCGCGAAGGCAATCGACACTACTCATATTGTGCGTGCTTTGGAGCGACCCTCTGCTCCGAGTGGGCGCGCCGTCTCTCTGTGGACGCCAGACGCCAAGCGGATTCTCGAGAGGGCTTTTTCTCTCAGCTCCCGCCGCAAGGGCTCGGCAGTCGAGGTCGCGGATCTTCGTAGAGCTATCGGACGCATCCAACCGGCACCAGATGGAGGGCAAGTGCCCGGCGCCAAGCGGGTTCGACCGCCACGCCTTAGGCGTATCGCCCACTCCCTCGGGATAGCAGGGCTCGTCACTGCGCTTGCTGTAGTCGGCTTGTCGCTTGTTAGTAGCTCTCCTAAGCCTCCTCCGCGTCCGAAAGCCGCGAACGGCGATCTCAATTTCCAGCTCAAAGATAAAGACACCCACAACGTCACACTAGACGCGTTCGTTTTGTGGGCGCAAACGCCGCATCCGACCGTGCTGCTTGTCCCGCACTTTCGCCTAAGAGAAGGGGAAACGGTGCCGTGGAGAATCGTTGCAACCGGCACAATGAAGGCTGCACAACTGGATGAAAAGCAGCCGGCGATTAGCGTTGTTCATGAGCATGATGCCACTGTCTTTTACGGGCTCGCCCGCCGTCAAACCAGAGAGATCACAACGTTCTTTGGCGAACCGAGCGGACCCGAACAGGTAGCGTTTGTGGGGCCAGCGCTAGTGCTGAGGGTGCCAGGGCCGTTTATTCGCTTCGCAGATGGTTACGCAGTTGTGGCTCTACCCGGTTTCGGGGAAAAGGGTCTGAGAATCTCCTTCACAGTCGGCGGGTCGGGGGTGAGCACGCTGGGTTTTGGGAATCCAGACCTAGGTATCAACGTCACCATGACTCAGACGCTCAGTCGGTATCAGATGACCGCAATTACCCCGTCGCCAGTGTCAGAAGACCCATTCAAGTGGAAAGGGACTGGATACACGCAGGTCTCGGCGACGGGAGTAGACCCTCAGCACGAAGACAATACGCAGCGAAGAAACGTTTACGCAGGCTTGCTTCTAGGCTTCGCTCTCAGCCTTCTGCTTCCGTTTGTAGGCTCAATCCGCCGGGTGAAGCAGGTCCGAGCATCGAGCGGTACAACATAAACGTGTATCCAGAGGTACGCGTTTACGCAGATCCGTTCGAGGGACTGACCGTCCAGCTAACCGAGCTGCGCGGTCTGATCAAGATCGTCCCACCGCTGATCGACGCGGATCGCGAGCGGCGCTGGACGGAGATCGGCGAAAGGCCCAGCGATGGGGAGGACGGCGAAGTCATAGAAGTTTACGGAGCCGAGGCTGGCTCTGAGGAGGGGTGGGGGTTCGCGGACTTCGGTCGAACGATCCGCGTAGCAGCCGTCGTCTTCGCATGGGCAGTCTTCCAGGACTATCTTGCCCGCGAACTCAAGAAGCGATACCTAAGCTACGACCTGTCCGAGGCGCCCGCTCTGGCCGTGCTCGTGAAAGACGATGTGCGTAACTGGGACCGTCGGTTCGATCAGATCAAGAAGCGTTATCGGGACTTCGGAGGAGTTGCGCTGGACAAGTTGCCGAGCTGGGATCACATCCTGCATGCACAGGAGCTACGCAACGCCCTCGTGCACAACCAGGGCCAGTACACTCGCAAGTACTTGGAGACGAAGCTCGCCTATCGACCGACCAAGGACGACCTTCACGGCTTTACCCCACCTGGGACCGACGCTGGGCTAATCGATCACGAGGTCATTCCGCTGTCGCTGACGTTGGCCGACGCCGTCATCACGCAGCTGCTCGCCGCGGCGACCGAAGTCCGGGAAGCGATTGACCGAACTTGACGCAGATAGGGTGCGCCACAGCGTTAGGGCGCGTGCCGTTGTCGTTTCGCCCTGGGACGCCATCACGGGTCTCGCAGGACGCCGACTTAGCAGGAGAGATCAAGCAAAGATCAAGCAAACGCGGAAAGCAGCCGCCACCAGCGATCGCCAATGAACACGCAAGCCCTTATTTCATCGGCATCCACGCCCTGCCGACACGACCCACCAAGCCCCAGACCGCCTTTGCAAGCAGGAGGTCGCCGGTTCGATCCCGGCTGGCTCCATTCGGACAGTTGTCTGTGAAGGGGGGCGCGCGGTGGCTGCTCCTCGACTAGGCGGGCCGTAATCCGTAGTCGGCGGCTCGCTGAAGTTCTCCGGCGATCCCCGCGCCCCCCCTGTGGTCGATGTGACTGTGGCTGAGGAATCACACGTTCCAGTCGCCCACCAGCGGCGGCAAGGATCGCCGCACCAGCACCCTTGATGGTGGCGTCAAACGCGACCGGCCCCTCCGGCCCCTCGATCAAGTAGACGTGCGATCTGAGCGGCGAGCCAACACTCACCTGTCTTACACCAAGCACCG
>JANWLE010000064.1 GCA_025451035.1 Solirubrobacteraceae bacterium | reverse complement strand
CTCACGGTCGGGGTCCTGGCGGCGCTGCCGGTCCTCGTCTCCACCATCAGGGCGCTATCTGAAAACTGGATGCCCGCCGGGGACCAGGGCATCATCGCCACGCGCGCGTATGACGTCTTCAGCTCGCACGCGCCGCTGGTGGGGCAGTACTCGCTGGTCTCCGAAGTAGTCGGTCATCTCACCTACAGCCCCGGGCCGATGCTCTACTGGCTGATCGCGCTGCCCGCTCGTTTCGGATCGCCACACGCGATCGGGCTGGCGATCGGGCTGGCGAACATCCTCGCGGTGCTCGCGATGGTCACCGTCGCGCGCGCCCGTGGAGGGGTGCCGCTGATGCTCGCCAGCGCCCTCGCGATCGCCTTGATGTGCCGCTCGTTCATGCCGGAGGCGCTGCACGACCCCTGGAACCCTTCGGCGGGACTGCTCCCCTTCGCCGCGCTGGTGTTCCTCTGCTGGTCTGTGGCCTGCGGCGAGGTGCGTCTAGTGCCGGCGGTAGCGCTCGTGGCGAGCTTCAGCGCCCAGTGCCAGGTCGCCTTCCTGGCACCCACCGTGGGGCTTGTGATCGTCGGCCTGGCCGGCTTGCTCATATCCCGCCGCACGGGTGAGCACAGGCGCGCCTGGCCATGGGCGCTCGCCGCCGTGATCATCCTCGCCGCTTGTTGGGCGCCGCCGGTCATCGACCAGATCGAGCACAGCCCCGGCAACTTCGCCCTGCTGTATGAAGCGGCCACACGGCACTCGCACAAGATGGGGGCGAGCGCGGGATGGCGCGCGCTCGTGCACGCGATCGGCGTGCCTCCGCGCTGGCTGCGCGTACCCGCCGACCCGTTCGACACGCGTATCTCCGACGCCACCGCGACGCCGTCGCTGCCGGCCACGATCTCCGCGGCCGTGCTGCTGCTCGCGTTGTCGCTCACCGCGCTGGGCGGTTTTTGGCGCCGCCGCGCCGACATCGCTTGGGCGGCGGTGATCGCCCTGGTGCTGAGCGCGGCCTTTGCGGCCGTCGCGGAGAGTACGCCGAGCGGCTCATACAAAGTGCTCGGCTACACCCTCTGGTGGGGATCGATCGCGGGGATGTGGGTGTGGCTCACGCTGGCCTGGTCGCTGTACAGCGTGCTCGCCGGGCCGCTGCGCGCGCGTCTGCGCCACTCGCAGCAAGCGGCGCAGGACGGCTCTCCCGGCCAGCATGCGCGCCTGCGGCTAGCCGGCGGTGCGCTCAGCCTCCTTGCGGTCGGCGCGGTCGCGCTCGCGGTGTCCCTTGCCCAGGGGCATGACGCTCACAGCTCCGAGTACGCGCCGATCACCTCGCTGGATGAGCAGCTCGAACGTTCACCGCTTACGCCCCGCCACAGCACGATATGGCTGCGCACCACGCTCGGCGGCGTCGCCTCGCCGCTATCGCAGGCGATCAAGTACCTGCTGCGCCGTGAGGATCTGCGCATTCTGCAGTACGGCGCGATGGCGCGCCTGGGGCCGTGGTATGAGATCGACCATCACCGCTACTCCTATGTTGTCTACGCCTACGACGGTAAGCCCCCTGACGCCAAGGCGCGGATCATCGCGCAGGTCTCGATGAGCGAAGCGCGCGCGCCGTACCCGGGGGCCAAGACCAAACCGGGCACGCGGACGGTGACCGTGTCAGTGGCTCCCGCCGCCCCCCCGCGGCGCTGAGAGCTCGACAGTGATCGTCTTCGCCGGCGCGCCGAAGCTCAGCCGCTCGATAACGCGCCCGTACTTGCGCGGATGCGCTTCATCGAAGATCCAGACGGTCGTCAGAGAGGCGCCCTTCGGCGGCCGGTAGTAGCTGCCTAGTCGCACACTCGCCGCCGGGTCATACACCCGCCAGCCGGAGCGGCGCAGCTCGTAGACGACGGCCGCCCTGAAGTCAAAGGCGGTGAATGTGTGCGCGCCCGTCACAAGGACGCTGCGGGGCGTTGGGCCGAGCGCGGCGCGCACGGCCTGCTGCACGATCTTCACCGGCCGGTACTCGGCCCGGTCCTGGTCTGGGCCCTGTCCCGCAGCGACCGTCCCAGCAACCGCGAGGGTCAGGGTAAGGCCACCGAGCGCGAGCGAGGGGCGCCAGGCGCGAGCCAGTTGTGCGCGCGCGAGTGCTCTGCGCAGCAGCGGCGCTAGCAGCACGCCGGCCGAGAAGGTCAGCATGAGCCACGCCCACATGCCGATCGGCGAGCCGATCCACAGCATGTAGCCGAGTGACTTTTCAAGCGATGGCCTGGCAGACATCGACGCGGTGATCCCGACGAGGCTGAAGCACAGCACGAGCGCTATCGCGCACCCCCACGCCACGTCTGCGCGCGCTCGCCGCGCCCCCGCGGCGAGCGCCACCGCGAGCGCGGCGAGCAGGGCCAGGCAGCTGGCGAGCGCGAGCGTGCCAGGGGTGCCATGAATGTCGGCCAGCCGCCCGAAGGGGTCTTTCACGTGCGTAAGCCACCACGGGGTGATCCCCACGGCGCGCACCACGGCCCGCCAGCCGGCGCCGTAGCCGACGGTGTGGCCGTGCGAGAAGGCGGCTTCGGCGACCAGCGTGAGGTTGCCCGGTTTGCCCTGCAGCCCGTCGACGATCGGCGCGCTCCAACAGGCGAGGCCGGTGGCGAGCGCGGCAAGCCACCAACGCCAAGCGCGCGCTCGGCCGGGCGCTTCCAGCGCCAGGCCGAGCATGCCGAGCGCGAGCACGCCGACGCTCGGCACCAGGAACACCAGCTCGCTTTGCGCGGCAAAGCTCGCCAGCAGCACCCCGAGCGGCAGCAGGCGGCGCTCCCCGCAGGCGAGCGACCAGCCGACGAAGATCAGCGCCATCAACGGCAGGAGCCCCACCGAAGGGTTCCACGCGTCGTGGAACGTCTCGGGTGCGATCGAGTTGCACATCAAGGTGATCGCGAGGGCGCTCACGATCATCATCGGGATACCGCCGCGGCGGCGGGCGAGCACCACCGCGGCGAGGATCGCCAGCACGTTCATGAGCGCGACCGCGAGCGCCGGCGCGACGGCGGCGTCGATGCGCACCGGCACCGCCAAAAGCCAGTAGGACAGCGGGCCGAGGCTGTGCACCACGTGGTCATACAGCAGCGAGGAGGCTGAGTACTGGCCCACCAGCGGCGTGTGCGAGCTGAACACGTCGTAGGCGCGGGTGAGGATGATCGCCCGATCACCCGTAGCGATCGCGCCCTCGCGCAGCCCCTCCACGGTGGCGATGATCACCGGTATCGACGCGACCAGGCCACACGCTATGGTCAGCGCCAAGCCCTGCAGGCGAGCCGCTGGAAGCATCGCTCGCCGGCGCTCGCGCGCAGCTGTCGTTGTGGGCCGCTCATCTTGCGGGCGGCCCGGCCGCGTTGGGGTGGTGGCCATCGCCCCCTATCTAATACCGGAGATGCTTCGTTCGCGGCGCGAGGTGGCCCCGGTGAGCCTCGATGCCCGCAGCTTTGCGGTCCTCAGCGAGGTCGCATGCGAGTGAGCGTTGGCCATCGGCCCGTTGCAGGTGGGGCAGCAGTCGCCGGCCGCCCAGACCAGCACGGTGTCAACCCAGCTGTGGCAGCTTGGGCAGCGCAAGCGCTCATGGAGAGTTCGGATCATGTTTACAAGCGGGACGGGGACGAGCCTGACCATCTTCCCGCCCACCGTCGGACGGAGCGTCCGGGTAAACGTGCGGGCGGCTGTGGTGAACTACTTAGACCGCGTGGCCTGCGCGTAGCCGACGCGGATGGGTCAGTAGGCGGAGGAGGGTTCTTCCCCGCCGCTGGAGGAGCCGGCTGCGATCGTGACCCTGCGCGTCTTGCTGGCCCTCGCGCCGTGGCCGTCGCGGCTCTGCGTCAAGGCGTTCGCCTGAAGCCTGCCTTTGCCGGAGTTGATCAGCGCCTGCGCCTGCGAGGAGAGCCTGATGTGGATCGCCGCGCTCCCGCCGGGCGTGATCGTGGCCGAGCCGCTGCCGAGCGTGATGATCTCGGAGCGCCCGGCGAGCTTCACCGCGCGCGCGGTCTTGAGCAGGAGCTTGACCGTGCAGCGCTTGTAGGTGGAGGCGGGGCAGCTGACCGTGACCGCGACCGCGCCCTTGGAGACCCTCACCGTCTGGCTCGTGACGTTCGCGCCGGCGAAGCTCGCCGCGGTTTTCGCGCTGGGCGGCGCCTTGACGTGGACCGCGACGGACGTGCCGATGACGCGGCCCGCTGCACTCAGCGCCTTGACCTGGATGAGCGGCACTTTGGCGTTCACGCTGATCGCTGTCTCAAAGCCCCGGCGGCGGCTGCTCGCCAGCACCCGCGTGTGCCCGTGGGCGGGCGCTAGCACCTCCCAGCGCGCGACCTGTGTGGCGCCGTTCCAGCTGACGTACACCCTCGTGCGCGTGCCGGCGCGGCTCGCGACCACGCTCGGGCGGGTGAGCGGCAGCCCGACCCACCCCAGCCGCAGCGCGCGGTAGGACTCATCGGCTTCGGGCAGCTCCACGTCGTAGAGCTGCCTGCCGGTGGCGGTGTATTCGCTGTAGAACGGGAGCTGGCCCCAGCCGACGAGCACGTTGCCGCCGGGAAGGATCTGCGTGTTGCCCTGGCTCGGCACCACGCGCAGTGGCGGCGAGTGCCTGTATTCGTGGACGGCGGTCGCGGTGTGCTTGGCGAAGTCGAGCTTGAGGATGAGCCCGTGCGCCTCCTGCTCGGGTGGTGCGAGGCCCGTCGGGATCACGTTGCAGCAGCCGTCGTCGAACATGCTGAGCTCGTTGTGCGCCAGCATGCGCGCGTCGTGCTGCCAGTAGAAGCTGGCCTGGGCGCTCACCGTGAAGGTGCTGCCCTTGCCGCCGAGTTGCCACAGCACCTTGCCACTGTTGCGGTCCACGTCGTAGATCGCCCACGTGTTGCGGGCGGAGACGAGCAGACCGCCGTGCCCGAGCAGATCGATCGAGTTCATGTGGAACGGATCCCAGGTCCCCTTGGCGGGTGCAGCGACCTGCGCCTCGCTCAACGGCACGTGCGCCAGCATGTCCCACTGGAAGACGAGCTTGCCCGTCTTCAGGTTCACCTCGCGGATCGCGGAGTCCTCGAGCTGGCCGTTCGCCTGCCCCCCGTATGGGGTCAGGTCCATCGATACGGCCTTCGCGGCGATGAACATGGCGTCGCCGTTGCGCTCGATCACAAACTCGTGCAGGTCGGGTGTCCAGCCTTCCTGTTCGCTGACTGTCTTCAACAGCCGGTAGTGCTCGTCGTAGACGTAGAAGTGTGCGCCCGGCTCGGGTGAGCCGACCGGCACGTTGGTGTACTTGGGCGGGACCGCGATCGTTCCCTGCCACCACGTCAAGACGGGCCTGCGCTCGTAGGACTGCGGGCGGAAGTCAACGGCCTGTTCACCTTCCCCGACCGGGTGAAACCACACCGTGCTGCCTTGCGCGTCGAGGATCTGCGCCCCGGGCTGCCCGACGATCGGTTTGGCGGAGCTCGCGAACGGGTCGATGAAGAAGAGCCCTCCCCTCGCGCCGGCGTGACCGGTGATCGTCACGTTCGGCGGGTGCAGGCCCAGCGCGGAGATGTAGCTGGCGGCGGTGCCGCTCGAGCCGCTCGCCGCCGTGGCGCCGGCAAGCATGACGCTCCCCACGGCCGCCAGGGTTAGGAGCCTTCCCTTGACAGTGCTCGCTAGCGGCTTCATGCGACCGATCCCTCTCTTGGTTTGAGCTTGGACTTCTATCGACTAGTGTGCGACTGCGCCTCCGGCGGAGGTGGGCGGCGCCTTGAACGAGCCGACCACGGGCGAGGTGCCCAGGATCTGCCCCGACCCGTCGAGTGCCTGCACGGCGTAGTAGGCGGCAGGCTTCGACGGGGCGAGTTGCGTCTCGAAACGCTGGCGCGCGGCCGGCTGCCCCGACGGCGAGAGCGAGCTTTCGCTGGAGCCCGCCAGCAGCTGCCAGGAGGCGACCTCGGTCGCTCCGTTCCAGCTGGCCTCCAATGCGTTCGCGCCGACCGCGACGAGCGCCGGCTTGTTGCCCGGCAGGCCCACCCACGGCGAGCGGAAGGCGCGGTATGACTCATCGGGCCCGGGCAGGGTGGCGAGATAGATCAGCTTGCCCGCACTGTTGTATTCGGAGAAGTACGGCAGCTGCCCCCAGCCGACGAAGAGGTTTCCGCCTTCCAACAGCTGGGTGTTGCCTTGGCTGCCGGCGAGCGCCGGCTTGGGCAGCAAGTATTCGTGTGCGACGGTGGCGGTGTGGTGGGTGGAGTCGAGCGTCAATAGCAGCGCCCGCGACTGCTTGCCCTCCACCGGTGCTGCCTCGTCGTCGAAGACGCTCACCTGCGAGCCCTGCTGCTGGCGCACATCGTGCTGCCAGGCAAAGCTCGCGCCGTTCGCGAAGGTGAACGATGAGCGCTTGCCGCCGAGGCGTGCGAGGACCCGGCCGGTCTTGCGTTCGACCCAATAGGCGGCCCACGTGTTGCGGGCGGAGATGATCGGTTCGCCGGTGGGCGTGAAGCTGATCGAGTTGATGTGGTAAGGATCCCAGGCGCCGCTGCTCGGCGGGGTGGTGTATGCCTCGCGCAGGGGCACGTGGTGTAGCGGATCCCAGCGCCACAGGATCTTGCCCGTCTTGACTTCGATCTCCAGCACCTGCTGGTCCTCGACTTCGCCGTTCGCCGGGCCGCCGCAGCAGTGCAGGCTCAGCTTCACCGGCTTGCTGATGATGATGTAGGCGTCGCCGCCGCTCACGAACTGGATGTCGTGGAAGTCGAGTTCATAGCCCTTCGGCGCGCGGATCAGGGCGAGCGTGTGGTAGTGCTCATCGACGATCGCCCAGAAGCCGTTGCCGAACCCCTGCGGCGTTATGTACCCCTCCCACCAGACCAGCACCGGCTGGCCTTCGTAGCTGTCGGCGTGGAAGTCCATCGCGACGATCTGCTCGCTGGAGCGACCCACTTTGATCATCTGCCCCAGCGGGTGCTCCCACACGGGGCTGCCGTCGGCTTCCATGATCTCCGGCCCCGGCTTGCCCATGAAGACCCCGGCGTGGGCGTAGTTCTTGATCGGCGCGAGGAACAGGTAGCCACTCGCCTGTTCGGACGGGCCAGAGGATGGTTGTCCGCCGACGCTCACTTCGATCGCGGGCGGCGCGAGCGCAGCGTTCGACGTGAAGCTCCAGGCGCCACTGCGAACGCTCTGCGCGGCGGCGGGGCAGAGCGGAGTTAGCGTCGTGAAAAGCGCTCCCGCGGCGAGCGCCAGAATCGTCGTGCGGGCGGCGAACGCCTTCCCCCGTGGCCTTCTTCTTCTCATCGAGCCATCCCTTGTTATTAACGAGACGCTAACACCACGGCAACACGAATGACTGAGAGGGGCGTCTTCCGGTGTAGCGGCGAGCAACCTACCGCCCGAAACCGACGGACTGCGGGAAGTTGCGCAACCGTGGCCTCATTGAGCGCCGTGATGCGCGGCATCAGCCCCCTATACCAGGGGTTTTTAGAAGACCGGCGACTCCGTGTAGCGGCCGAAGACGGCCTGCAGCGCCTCGATGATCTCACCCTCGGTCGCCTGTGCGCGAGCACACTCGATCAACGGGCCCATCAGGTTGCCCTCGCCGGCCGCCGCCTCGCGCAGGCGACCGAGGCTGTGCTCCACCTCCGTGCCAGAGCGGGCGGCGCGCGCCGCCTGCAGGCGACCGAGCTGCTTGCGTTCGAGCCCCGGGTCGATCCGCAGGATCGGCGGCTCGAGGTCGTCGCCCTCGGTGTAGCGGTTGACGCCGACGACGACCCGCTCGCCAGAGTCGATTTCGCGTTGCAGCGCAAAGGCCGCGTCGGCGATCTCGCGCTGGGGATAGCCGCGCTTGACCGCCTGCACCATCCCGCCGAGTTCGTCGATCTTTCTGAAGTACTCGTAGCAGCGGCGCTCCATCTCGTCGGTGAGCGCCTCCACGAAGTAGCTGCCGCCGAGCGGGTCGGCGGTGCCCGTGACGCCGGTCTCGTGGGCGATCACCTGCTGCGTGCGAAGCGCCACCCGCACCGCCTGCTCGGTCGGCAGCGCGAGCGCCTCGTCGTAGCTGTTGGTGTGCAGCGACTGGGTGCCGCCGAGCACCCCGGCGAGCGCCTCGATCGTGGTGCGCACGATGTTGTTGAGCGGCTGCTGCGCGGTCAGCGACACGCCGGCTGTCTGCGTGTGGAAGCGCATCAGCCACGAGCGCTCCTTCTTCGCGCCGTAGTTCTCGCGCAACTCGCGCGCCCAGATGCGCCGGGCGGCACGGTACTTGGCGATCTCCTCGAAGAAGTCGATCTGGGCGTTGAAGAAGAACGACAGCCGCGGCGCGAACTCGTCGACGTCCAGGCCCCGTTCGATCGCCTGCTCGACATAGGTGAGACCGTCCTTGAGCGTGAAGGCAAGCTCCTGCTGGGCGGTGGCGCCCGCCTCACGAATGTGGTAGCCGGAGATCGAAATCGGGTGCCAGCGCGGCATGTGCTTGGTGCACCACTCGATCATGTCGCCGCACAGGCGCATCGCCGGGTCAACCGGGAAGCACCACTCCTTCTGGGCGATGTACTCCTTGAGGATGTCCGCCTGGATCGTGCCGCTCAAACGCTCGGCCGGGACGGGGCGGGCGGGGTCCGATTCGGCCGCGACGACATAGAAGGCGAGCATGATCGCCGCCGGCGCGTTGATCGTCATCGACACAGACACCTCGCCCAGGTCGATCCCCGAGAACAGGGTCTGCATGTCGGCGAGCGTGTCGACAGCCACCCCCTCGCGGCCGACCTCACCCAGCGAACGGGGGTGGTCGGAGTCGTGGCCCATCAGCGAGGGCATGTCGAACGCGGTAGACAGGCCCGTCTGGCCATGGTCGAGCAGGTAGTGGAAGCGCTCGTTGGTCTCCTCTGAGGTGCCGAAGCCCGCGAACTGGCGCATCGTCCACAGCCGCCCGCGGTACATCGACTCATACACGCCGCGGGTGAACGGGTACTCCCCCGGCAGACCGACCGGGTCCTTCTCGCCGCCGATGCCGTCGGGAAGGTCCGCTTGCGTGTAGAGCGGCCTGATCGGCATGCCGGAGAGGGTCTTGAAGTCCCGCGGCGGCGCCGTCAGCGGCTCGGCGGCACTGGGCTTCTCCTCAGACTGAGGCGGTATCGATCTCGTGGTCGCCATCGCGGATATCCGAGCTTCACAACCCAGTCTAGTTGAGAGGTTCAGCCGCGTAGCGCCCGCCGCGCCGCCGCGCCTGAAGCGGTCATCTAGATTTGTCCCGGCCGGGGCAGCGCAAAGCGCCCAAACCAACGCGCTCGCGCCCGTTCCGTCTGGTGGGCCGGGCGCGAGCCGGTGCATAGACGTTGGGTAACCCAGAGCCTGATCAACTCATCGCGATCGCCGGCGGCCACGCCAAGGTGTGGATAGTCGAGCTCGAGCACTCGACCGAGCGTCTGCGTGAAGCACGCACGCTGCTCACGGCCGTCGAGCTTGAGCGTTGCGAACGGGTGATAGACCCTCATAGGGGACGGTCGCTGATGCTCTGCCGAGCGGCGCTGCGCCAAATTCTCGCTAGCCAGATCGGCGTGCGCCCGCACGCGATCGAGCTCGACGCAGGCCCCGACGGCAGTCCTGCTCTGGCTGGCCGGCGGGACCTTTCGTTCAGCCTCAGCCACACTCGTGGCTTTGCCGCCGTCGCCGTCAGCGACCTGGCGAGGGTCGGCGTCGATATCGAGCTCGTCTCACGCCGCCCGGCGAGCAGCGTCGTCGCACGGGTGCTCAGCCCGTTCGAGGTGGCCAACGTGGCTGCCGCGCACGGGCGCGAGTCCGAGGCGTTCCTCGCGCACTGGACCGCCAAGGAGGCGTGCGCGAAGGCGCTCGGCGGGGGACTGGCCCGAAACCTCCACATGCTGGAGCTACGCGACGCGCTGAGCGAGCCGGTCCTGACAGACCCGCGGCTCGCCTCGCTTCGGGTGCGTCGTCTTGCGCTCGCCCATGGCCTAATCGGTGCGCTCGCCGCGCCCGCCCGCTAGGGCCCCGCTGGCCTATCCCCTCACAACCAGTCCTTACTCTCATTACTAGGCGCAAGCCGAGCGCCGCGGCCAACATTGAGCACACGATGACCAAGACCCGAAACCGCAAGCAGACAGGCTCTCCTAGCCCCGCCGTCAAGCCGCCCGCTCCAGGAGCCGAGCCCACCGAGGCCCAGTCGCGGCTGTCGTCCGCCTCCTCGCCGCTGAGATTCAACTATCGGCGCGCGAGCGCCGAGACCGCTGCTACGCAAACCTTGCACAAGCGGCGCCATCCCCCGGTGCGGCGCTGGAAACTGGTGCGTCTGGCCAACCACGGCCGCGTCGATGTGGTCGGTGAGTCCAACTACCAGGCGGCGCTGGCAGAGATCACCGGCCGGCGTGACTTCAGCGAGGTGCAATACGAGTGCATGGCGATACTCATCCCCGAGCCGCGTAACCCGCATGACGCCAACGCCATCCGGGTCGAGATCAAACGACGAAAGGTCGGCTACTTCTCGCGCGAGGACGCCGCCACATATTCGCCTTATCTGCGCAGGCTCGCCCAGCACGGCAAGCTCGCGTGCTGCGAAGCGTTCATCTCGGGTCGGGGCGAGGGTCCCGATACGCTCACCAACAACATGGGCGTCTTTCTGAGCATCTCGCCTCCCGGTCCCGAACTGCTCGCCACGACCTAGCCGGCGCGCACGAGTCGACTTCAGCCATCGCGGGTCGCGCTAGCGCACAGCCGATGAGCGACGCGCTAGCTGGCCGGGCGATAAACGGTCACGACAGCCGCGCCGCCGAGGCCGATGTTGTGCTGCAGCGCCGCCTTGGCGCCCTGCACCTGGCGCTTCTCTGAGGCGCCGCGCAGCTGCCAGGTCAGCTCCGAGCATTGCGCGAGGCCCGTCGCTCCCAGCGGGTGGCCCTTGGAGATCAGGCCGCCGGAGGGGTTGACCACCCAGCGGCCGCCGAAGGTCGTCGCTTCTTCCTCGACGAGCTTGTGGCCTTCGCCCTCGCCGCAGAGTCCCAGCGCCTCATAGGTGATGAGCTCGTTCGCGCTGAAGCAGTCGTGCAGCTCGATCACCTGAATGTCCTCCGGGCCCAGCCCGGACTCCTCGTATGCCTGCCGTGCCGCCTCGCGGGTCATGTCGGCGCCGACGATCTTGATGCAGTCGGCCGTCTCATCGAAGGTGGAGGACAGGTCGGTGACCATCGCCTGCCCGGCGATCTCGATCGCCTGGCCGCCGAGGCCGTGCTCTTCAACGAACCGCTCGCTGGCGACGAGCACCGCCGCCGCCCCGTCGCTGGTCGGCGAGCACTGCAGCTTCGTCAGCGGGTCGTGGATCATGCGCGCGTCCTTGATGTCCTGCAGCGAGTACTCCTCTTGGAACTGGGCGTAGGGGTTGTTCACCGAGTGCTTGTGGTTCTTCCAGCCGATCCACGCGTAGTGGTCGCGGGTCGAGCCGTAGCGGTCCATGTGGTCGCGCCCGGCGTTGCCGAACATCTGGGGGGCAAACGGCGAGGACTCGAGCTCGCGCAGCTCGACCATGCGCATCATGTGCTTGTCCAGGGCCGGCGTGCGGTCGGTGTACTTCATTCCGAGCGAGCCCTTCTCCATCTTCTCGAAACCGATCGCCAGGGCACAGTCCACGACGCCGCCCTTGACCGCCTGGCGCGCCAGCCACAGCGCGCTCGAGCCGGTGGAGCAGTTGTTGTTGACATTAACCACGGGGATCCCCGTCAGCCCCAGGCCGTAGACCGCGCGCTGGCCGTAGGTGGAGTCGCCGTAGCAGTAGCCGGCGAAGGCCTGCTGCACCAGCTCGTAGGAGATGCCTGCGTCCGCGAGCGCCTTGCTGCCGGCCTCCTGCGCCCAATCGGGGTAGTCGCCCTCCTTGCTGCCGGGCTTGTCGAACTTCGTCATGCCGACGCCAATCACAAACGCGCGAACGCTCATTGGTGTTAAAGCCTCCCTGGGTCTCGCTAGTGAGGTGGGCTGCTCAGCCGGCGCGCGGCTGGATCCACTTGAACAGCGAACAATAGTCGCGAGACCGCGCCCGTGGCAGAACAGCGCGGTCTTGGCGTCCGGGAGGGCTAGGCGCGTTCAGCCCAGGCACGCTGGTAGGCGCTCGTGAGAAAACGATCGACGGCGTCGTGGTCGGGCTGTGGCGGCAGGGACCCCGCTTGCGCGATCAGCTGCAGGCGCTCGGTCTGCTCGCCGAGGCGCTCGAGAACCTGGCGAGGGGCATCTCGCCGCGACGGACCGCCATCAGGCGTGCGCGCTCTGGTTCGGGGAGCGGCAGGGTCATCTGTCTGGCGCTCAGCGGTTCGTGTCCCTGGTGGGCGATGCGCAGCGCATGCATCGCAATCCAAGGATGTAAGGCGGCGGCTCGATGCACACGCCCATCTCGTCGCGGTCATCTGTTCGCGGATTGCCTAGCCCGTGCACCGTCGAGCCCACCAGGCAGCGCAGGATGCAGCCCTCGCGGGCCACGGCCTGCGCGCGGACAGCGTCGAGCTCCTTGCTGTGCGAGTTCATCGACGGCGAAGACTATTTGGCGCAGGTCCGTGCCGGCCAATCACTTCTAAAAAGGCCCGCGGCGGGTCCTCGTGCGCTGAGCGCCACTACCGCCCATGGGGCGCGGGCACCTCATGGCGAGCAAACTCACATAAAGTTAGAGTTAAAGTAAGTAAAAACCCGCAGGGGTTGTGTGTCGGTTGAATTAAGAGTGTGACAGAGCTACTAACCCGCCCGATGCCGCTTATTGGCGCGGTAAAATGACAGCAAGCGGCCTGTAGGGCCGCGGGGACAGGGATCTGGTTTTGACACAGGCTCCTGGCCTGAAAGATCCTCTAAGCAGGGGGAACAGATCGGTAGTGGAGATGGCGACTTCCAGTAGGCGCCGGCGTCGAGCGGACGCTGCCGCCAGGCGCGAGTTTTGTTCGCGCCGCGCCTGCCGCTGGGCGCAAAGGTTTGCCTACCTCCGTGCGGCGACAGTGCGTCGGGTCAGTCGGCGTCGATCGTGGACGGTGAGTGAGTGATGGTGCAGCGCAAGAAGCCCGGTGACGGCGAGGAGCGCGACCCGCGTTTCTCGCAGTCGCTCAAGCGGGGCCTTGAGATCCTCGCCTGCTTCTCGGCAGGCGAGGTGGCACTCGGCATCTTCGACATAGCTGAGAAGGTCGGGTTGAGCAGGTCCACCACCCACCGCTACGCCGCCACGCTGGTCGAGCTCGGCTACCTAGAACAGGACTCCGAGCGCAAGTACCGGCTCGGCGCACGTGTCACAGACCTGGGCGCGGCCGCCGTGGCCGCCACGGGCATCGCGCAGGCGAGCCCGTTCTTGGGGCAACTGCGCAAGGACACCGGGCTGACCGTCAGCGTAGCGGTCCTTGACGAGCAGGAAATCGTCTGTCTGCAGCAACTGCGAGGGCAACTGGTCGGCGCGCACGTGCGCGACCTGGACGCCGGCTCGAGGTTCCCCGCCTACTGCACCGCGGCGGGAAAGCTCCTGCTAGCGCACCAGCCCGAGGCTGAGCAGAAGCGACTGCTCGCCGCGACGAATATCAGAAAGCGCGAGCCGGGCACCGTATCCAGCAAGGCCGAGCTGCGCGCGCAGCTCGTGAGCATCAGGGAGCGCGGCTTTGCGTGCGAGGACGAGGAGCGCGCCGCGGACGTGCACGAAGTGGCGGTCCCGGTCCTCTCGGCTGGCGCGGAGGTCGTGGCGGCGCTCGGCGTGATCGCTCACGGCAAGGAGCCCACGGCAGAGCGGATCGCCTCCTCGCACCTCGCGGCGATGCAGCGGACGGCCGAAAGCATCTCCGCGGCGCTCGCCGCCAGCTTGGACGGCAGGCTAGGCTAGCCGGCGCCTGCAGCGCCCGGGCTTTCAGCTCTGTAGCGGCTCCGGTGTCTTGCCCGCGCGCCGCGAGGCCACCTCGAGCATGTCCTCGACACTCGTCAGCTTCACGCGCGGACGACCATGCGGCTCCCCCGCCGCCCGCTCGTGCTCGTCGATTGCTTCCCAGCCCGCATAGTCGACGACCTCGACGCCGCGCTGCTCGAGCGTCTTGAGGAGCTCCCCGGGGCTGGTTGAGGGCTCGGGCAGCAGGCCGTCGGAGAGGTCCTTGAGCAGCGCGTCCACCGTCTCGGTTGCGCACTTCTTGTTCGTGCCGATGACTCCCGACGGCCCGCGCTTTATCCACCCCGCTACATACACGCCCGCAACGGGCCTGCTGGTCTCCGGGTCGGTCACGCGGCCACCGTCGTTGTGGATCGTCGCGCGGCGCTCGTCGAACGGGACGCCCTCGATCGGCGAGCCGCGGTAGCCGATCGAACGCAGCACCAGGCCGGCCTGGATGTCCTCGAACTCGCCGGTCGGCCGCGCGGAGAGCCCCGTCTCGGTCGCGACCAGCTCGTTGCGCACGACGCGGATGCCCTCGACACGGTCGCCGCCGAGGATCTCGACGGGGGAGGTGAGGAAGCGAAGCAGGATGCGCTTGCTCTTGGACGGCGCCGGCAGCTGCGCGAACGCCTGCAAGATCTCGACGTTGCGCTTGACGGTGATGTCCGCGTCGGTGAGCAGGTAGGCGCTGCTCAGCTCGTCGAGCGCGACGTCCGCCGGGTCGACCACGACATCGGCGTCCTGCATCTCGTTCAGCTCGCGCAGCTCGGGGTTGGTGAACGCGGCCTGGGCGGGGCCGCGCCTGCCGAGCACCACGATCTCGCGCACGTGGCTTGCCGCCAGCGCCGCTAGCGCGTGGTCGGCGGTGTCGGTCACCGCCAGCTCCTGCTGGGTGAGGGCCAGCATGCGCGCCACGTCGAGCGCCACGTTGCCGTTGCCGACCACCACCGCCCGCTCGGTGCTCAAGTCAAACGTGTGCTCGGCATAGTCGGGGTGCCCGTTGTACCAGGCGACGAACTCGGTGGCCGCGTGGCTGCCCGGCAGATCCTCGCCCGGGATGCCGACGCGACGATCGGTCGGTGAGCCGACCGCGTACAGCACCGCGTGGTAGGCGCTCGCGAGCTCAGCGTGCGTCACGTCGGTGCCAACCTCGACGTTGCCGTGGAACGTGAACCCCGGGTTCGCCGCGATCTTCTCATACACGCGCGTGACCGACTTGATCTTGGGGTGATCCGGCGCCACCCCGGCCCGTACGAGTCCCCACGGCGTCGCCAGCCGGTCGTACATGTCGACCTTTACGTCGCTCCCTCCGGCAAACAGCTGCCCGGCGGCGTAGAAGCCGGCGGGGCCGGAGCCGATGACGGCTATGCGGGTGGTGTGGTCATCTATCGTCATAGATGGGCGCGGCCCGACTCGAACGGGCGACCCCCTCGGTGTAAACGAGGTGCTCTGGCCAACTGAGCTACGCGCCCGTTTGGACTCTACAAAGGCTAGCGTTCCTCGCGCGCGGACCCCTCACGGCATGGCCCCGGCGGCGTGGCGGGGGAGGGCTAGTGGCAGCGGCCCGGACCTGCCAAGCTAGTGGTGTGAAAGGGGCGCGATCGAGGCGTGCGGTGACCGTCAGGGTCGTTCTGGCGGCGGTGCTCGCGGGTGTCGTGCTGCTCGTGGCGGCGCAGCTGATACTTCCCGGCATCGCCGCGCAGCGGATCCGCGACCGCGTCGACCCCTACGGGCACGTCCGCAGCGTCCAGGTCGGCGCGCTGCCGGCAATCGAGATGCTGTGGGGGCAGATGGATTCGCTGAACGTGAAGACCGGGCCGCTGCGGATGCCGGTGGCGGAAACCGCGAACCTTCTCTCTGGTGCGCGCGGCATCAACGACCTGAACCTCGCCAGCTCGCAGGCGGACCTGACCTCCCTGGGCCTCACCGGCAGCGGGCTGCTGCTACGCGAAGTGACGCTGCGCAAGCGCGGCGCGCAGCTCGAAGGCCAGGCGACGCTGCTTGAATCGGATCTGCGCGCGGCGCTGCCCGCCGGCTTTGACATCCAGCCGGTTGGCAGTGGCGGCGGCGCGGTGCAGGTGAGGGCAAGCGGGGCGCTGTTCGGTGCGCAGGCGAGCATCGAAGGTGTGGTCGGGGCGCTCGACGGCAAGCTCGTGGTCCAACCCACCGGTATTCCCTTCGGCAGCCTCGCGACACTCACCCTCTTCTCCGACCCGCGCATCTTCATACAGGGCGTTGCCGCTACCCCCCGCTCAGACGGCTACCGGCTCGTGATCCAAGCGCGAGCCGTCTAGCTCGGCCGGCCACCAACGAGGCGCTCAGCGCGCGCGGACGATCATCGGCATGCCCTGCTTCGGACTGATCGTCGGCATCTGGCGGATCTGAAGCTCAAAGCCGTGGTTGAGTTCGAGCGTGAAGCGCGAGAGGATCGCCGTCGCGATCGTGCGGATCTCGAGCTGCCCGAAGCGCATCCCGATGCACGTGCGCGAGCCCCCGCCGAAGGGGATGTAGGCGCCCTTCGCCAGCGCCGCCTTCGCCTCCGGCGTGAAGCGCTCGGGGCGAAACTCCGCGGGCTCTTCGAACACGTCCGGCAGGTGATGAGAAGCCCACGAGCTGTAGTTGACGTACGCGTTCGCTGGGACCGTGTGGCCTTCGAACTCGAACGCCTGCAGCGACTTGCGTGGGCCGATCCACGCCGGCGGGTACTTGCGCAGCGTCTCCTCGAGGGTCATCTCGAGCTGCGCCAGCTCACCGTTTGCCAGCTGCTCGGCGCTGGGCTCACCCCCGCTGAGCAGCTCCTTTTGCTCGGCGATGATGCGCGCCGCCACCTCGGGGTGACGGGCGAGCTCGTAGAACATGAACGCCACCGTCGAGGTCGTCGTGTCGTGCCCGGCGAACAGCAGCGTCATCATCTCGTCGCGGATCTGCTGGTCGGCCAAGCGCTGGGAGTCCTCATCCTCGGCGTCGAGCAGCAGCGAGAGGATGTCCTCGCCGCGTCGGCCGCTTCTGCGCCGCTCGGCGATCTCCGAGTAGATCATGCGGTCGAGCTCACGCGAGGCGTGCTGCAGGCGGGCCCACGGGGTGCGCGGACCGCGGATGAAGCGGTGCTGGTAGCCGGCGGCGTAGAACGCGAGAGCCTGCTCGAACAGCGTGGCGGCGTCGATCGAGCGGGCTGTCTGCCCATCGGGGTCAAGGCCGAACAGTGCCCGCATCGCCACCCGGAGCGCAAGGCGTCGCGTCCAGACGTAGATGTCGATCCGCTTGTCCGGCGTCCAGTCAGCCAAGGCGAGCTCGGTTTCGCGCGCGATCGTGTCGACCGCGGCGGCGATGCGCTCGCGGTGGAAGGCGGGCAGCATGATCAGACGCGAACGACGGTGGTAAGGGTCGTCGGTCGTCAGCAGGCCATCGCCGAGCAGCAGCATGAGGTCCCGGAAGTGCGATTCGCGCCAGATGAAGTTCGACGCGTGCGAGACTGTGATGTAGTGGTTTGCCGCCGGCCCGAGCATCACCACGACGTTGCTGTGGAGTATGCGAATCGTGTAGATCGGGCCGTAGCGCTGGTAGCACTCGAGCAACAGCGGGAGCGGTTCGTCGTTGAAGCGCTTGGTGCGCGTTAGCGAGAAGCTCGTCTCGCCTGGAGGGTAGGCGACGCCGGCCGCGCGCTCGTCGGCGAGGTCCTGCAAGAGAATCCGAAAGGGATTGCGGTGCCTCAGAGGCGGTGGCTCCAGCACGGCCATTGCTCTACAGGTTAGAGGACCCTCGGTACTGGCTGTCCGGCCAGCCAGAAAGTGAGCATGAGGCTCGAGGCGCGCGGTTGGGCGCTGATGTGCAGCACAGGGATCTCAAAATCCGAAAGGAGCCAAGCCTTGTCATACTTAGTGCTAGCGCTAGGTGTTGCCTGCGCGCAAACGCGGGGGCGTAGCTCAGTTGGTTAGAGCGCTGCCCTGTCACGGCAGAGGTCGCGGGTTCGAGTCCCGTCGCTCCCGCTTTCGGCACCACCCTGTGCCGGTTGGTGTTGAAGGAACTGCTGTGTGTCTTGGAAGTAGGGCAGGATGTCGTCGTGTGGTTGAACGGCGACGATCTGCCCGTTCTGAGCCCAGATTTGCTCGAACAGCGAGAGCAGGAGCTTGCGTCGCTCGGCAGGCTCGGTCTCCAGGTCCCAGAAGCGGGGGAACTCGTCGAGCAGCGCTTTGGCGCGGTCGATGGCGGGTTTGGTGGGTGGGCCTTGGCGTTGGAGTTCTTCCTCCAGGGCTTGGCGGCGCATGATGTATTGCGCCTTGGTGAGGTCACCGAGGACGTAGAGGTCTTGCAGGCGCTGGAGTTGGTCGAGCAGCTCGTTGCGCCGCTCGGCCGGCTGCTCAGCGCGCTCGGCGGTTTGGGCCGTGAGGGTTTGCAGGAGCAGGTCGTGTAGTTGCCCGTCGGGCTGGAACGCGCGTATCCAGTCCACCAACTGGCCCTCCAGGGCCTCGGCTTTGACGATCCGCTCGCCGCAGGAGTGCCCGTAGCGGCGGGTGGAGCACATGTAGCGCCGGACGGCTGTCTTGGAGCCTCGGGTGCCGTGCATTCGTGCTCCGCAGCGCTCGCATCGTAGGAGCTTGCGCAGCAGGTATTCGTCTGATGGTGGGCCGGGCTTCACGACACGGGTGCGCCACGCCCGGACCTCTTGCACGCGGTCGAATAGCTCGTCGGTGACGATCGCCTCGTGCAGTCCTTTGATCGCACGGGACTTGTCACGCAGCCCGCTGACGTATCCGGCGTAGGCAGCGTTGCACAGCATCTCCCGAACGGTGTCCTTGCCGAACTGCCGGTCACGGGCAGTGCGAGCACCGGTCGCGTTCAGCCACGCGGCAAGCGTGCGGTCGGACTCCTGTCCGGTGGCGTAGCGCTCGAACAACTGGAGTACGAGCGGCGCACGCGCTGGGTCCGGCACGGCGATCTTGGTGTCCGGGTCACGCACGTAGCCCCACGGCAGGCTGCCGACGAGGTGGCCTTGGCGTGCCTTCTCCTTCAGTCCGCTGCGTGTCCAGAACGACAGCGACACGGAGTAGTACTCGTCGAACATCTCGTGGATCGACTCGGCGAGGAACGCGGACGGGTCGGTGTGATCTTCGCCCATCGGCTGGGAGATCGAGACAACACGGATGCCGAGCCGCTCGCGCAGAAGCTGCTTGTAGCGGCGGGCCTCGATCTGGTTGCGGGCGAACCGCGAGGTATGGAAGACGAGCACCACGTCGAACTTGCCCTCTGCTGCGTCGGCCATGAGGCGCTGGAACTCCGGGCGGGCCTCTGACTTGCGCCAACCCGAGTGGAAGTCGCAGTACTCGCCGATCAGTTCGAGGTTGTTCTCGGGGGCGAAGCGGCGGATGCTCTCGCGTTGCGCGTCGGGCGAGAATCCTTGGCCTTGCTCCTCGGTTGACTCGCGGATGTAAGCGACGGCGCGCTGGGGGCTATCCACGATCCCGGACGGGGTCGGTGAGGTGTTGTCCTCGACGCAGCCACCAATCAGCAAACCAGCGCGCGAACGCGAGGTGCTCGGGGCTGGGGAAGCAGTCTTGCTCACGGCGATGTCCTCCCGTGGGTTGTGGGTCATCGTGGCGGCCGATCAGAGCAGAGCCCGGCCGGGATCTCAAGACCTTGCCCTGGCAAGCCGGACGGCGAGGCGGCCCACAAGCCAAACGGCGATCGGCGGCCGCGTCGCACCCGGCTGAGCCACGCCTCCTGGCGGCAGGCCGTGATGCTGCCGTAGCTGGGCGGCCGTTCGGTCGCCCAGCGCCCATGTCGGTGTCGCTGGCTTGTCGGGATGTCACGACGCCTCATCCGTGCGCCGGGCGGGCGAGTCGGGTGCAGGCACGACATGCCGCGCAAGCCGGGGAAGCCAACGACGAGTCACGACGACACGACTCGTGCGCGCCGCGAGCAGAGCAATCGAACGGTCACAGTCGCTTGTGGTAGAGATGTCAAAGCCGCGCGACCGCCGGAATCCCGCACCACCATCAGCGAAACACGACATCCCGAAAGCAAGCACCTGGTCCCCCAGTTGGTCCCTCAGTTGGTACCGCAGTTCGTCCCTCAGTTCGTCCTCAGAACGAACACCGGAAAGCCGACGAAAAGGTTGTGGTAGAGATGTCGAAAAACGCCGAGACGCGAGATCCCTCACGGCGACAAAGGAAACTCGCGGTCGGCTGATCCCGCAGGCGGAACCACAGCCGGAACCGCAGCCGGAACCGCAGGCGGAACTACAGTCGGAAGTCAGCCGGAACTCGATTCTTGCCCTCGGACGGCGCACCCGCAGGCCAGGGCGACATAGCGAGTGGGGTGCAGCGAGTCTGCCCGGAGGCTTTGTTGCAGGAGAGAGCATCTCTGCTTTCTACCTCCCCTCCGACAAGGAATCCACAAGTGGACATCATTTGAAAGCAAGCGCTTTCATGCTTTCATTGCCCACTCCGATCTCGACCACTTGGCTGCCAAGCGCCCTGGTGAATTGTTTGGCGGTAGTGGAGGGTCCAGCGACCTTCTGTATGTGTCTCAGCTCGGCGGTTCGGTGGCAGCCGGAAAGTCAAACCATGACTGTGGAAGGCCATACAAGGCGCGCAGGTCGTCACACGTCATAACTGCACCGCTGAAGTGGGTCAGCTGGCGGGCAGTGCCCGCGACCATGGGATCCGGGTTGATTACGACGAGGTTGTCGAGGCTATGCTCGCTGAATGCTTCGAGAAAGAGTCGGCGCGTTCTGAAATCAGTCGGGGGAAAGGAGTAGCCGATCACGATGAGCGTCTGGCATTCGCTTAGCGTCTGCAGCGCGGCGTCCCACACCGCCGGGAAAGGCTCCTCGTCGAAGCGCTTGTAGAGCAGCGGAGGGATAACGATTGGTTCCATCCGCCACATATCTCGAGATGGCGCCTCACCGAACCAGTATGTCGGGTGACGCTCCAACACGATCCCTGTCTTTGGCTCCTGCGGATCGTCTTCAAACGGAGGGTACCTACGTTGATCGGTGTATCGCAACCAGTCGATCGAACCGTGGAGCTTCAGGACGCGTGTCGCGCTGTAGAGCTGGTTGTTTGGATGGCGGTAGTACCGCCCACCGTCAACGTTCGGAGGAACACCCGCGACCGGCAGTGAGACCTCGTCGAACTCGAAGCCAAACGCCAGGGCAGGCTTCCATGCGAGATGGCTCGCGTCCACGTCATCGTCGAGAAGCACTCGCTCTTCGGGCATTCCACGAAGCGAGTCCGGCATTGGCTTGGGCCCGATCCCGGATGCCGAAGCGATCGCCTCCTCAGCAAGCGTGTCGTAATTGAATGTAAGTACGTCGGCTCCGCTAGCCAAGACCTCCTTGCCAAACTGCTCCCCTGTTGGCGTATGCGCTCCATGGGAGAGATCACCGAGATAGGTCAAGATCATCTGCCTCAGTGCGAAGCTGGCGCGGGCCAGCCGAAGCTTCCGGTCCGCGTCCGGAGTCTCGGCTGCCTGGGACTCGAACAGCGTCAGGCACTCCTCGATATCGAAAGGACGCACCTTGAGACCATCCAGATCGAGGTGCCAGTAACGCGCGATCTCCTCAAGCAAGACATCTACGAACACGTGCTGGCGGAAGCCGTCGAGGCCTCTCTCATATCGTCGATCGCCCAGCAAGACCTGAAAGAAGTTGCGTGCGAGCGGCGCTGCCTTGCCCCGACTCGGATCCAGAATCGAACAGCTAAAGCCCGCACCGAGAAGGAAAACAACTTGAGCCATTAGCCTTGAGCACCATAGTTGGTATTTGAGGGCAGCTCATGCATCTGTTGTAGTTGGGTTACCTTTAGCGGCCGATGCGCCGAGGTGTCTGCGCGATGTGGTCGCTGCCGAGTTGTCGGACCTTGGTGTAGTCGCGGTCGCTGAAGACCGTCCTGGTCTTCTTGCGCATACCGGTGATCACGGCGATGGCCGGCCCGCGTAGGCCACGTGCAGTCAGCGTGCGCTTGTCGGCGTTCTCCAGCTGGCAGAAGAGGCGGAACTGCTCGCGGCCTGGTCCGGTGACGCGGATCTCGTAGTAGCCGCCCATGTCGCCGTGCATGGCCTCCCACTTGCCTCCCCCGGAGAACGCTGGCGGCGGAGCGGCGGCGACAGCATCGAGCACGGCCAGGATCGTTCCTCGGACCTTCGCGGGGCAGCCATCGAGGAAATCCGCTCCCGGCACGGAGCCCTCAGCGGTCGCATAGAAGATGACGTCCCACGTCATCGCCGCAGCCTACGAACCCGCGCGGCCGTTATTGAAGTCCGTCAGGCTCGTACAGCGGCGCGCTTGCCGTCTGATCTGCGTGGACGGCGCTTGATCTCGATGCTGGCGTCCAGTGCGTTGGCTATCGAGATGATGAGCGGTAGCTCTGGGCGTGCCTGCTCGGCCGTGAATAGGCGTCTGATGCTGGCAGGGTTGCGCCCCACGCGCCGCGCGAGCTCGGCCTTCGACATTCCCGCGTCCTCGCGCAACTCGTCCAGTGAGCGGATGACGGCATCGATCTGCTCGATCTCCTGACGTGCACGCTCGTACTCCGCGCGGGTGTCCTCGTCCGCGAGCCAGCCTTGGCGGCGCTTTTCGTAGTAGCTGGTGTCGAGAGTCTTGGCCATGATTGGAGACTGGCGCGAGTGGCATCGTGACCTTCTGCCCGTGCCACCGCTCATCAGAGTGTAACACAAGCGCTACGCTCGATTGTCGGGCGCCTGATCGAGAGGGCGGTCAGCCGCCTCGCTCCGAGTGCGGATCTCGATGGGGTGCCGGACGAGGGTTGGACCCCCGTCGCTCCCGCTTTCGGTACCACTCTGTGCCGCTTGGTGTTGAAGGAACTGCTGTGTGTCTTGGAAGTAGGGCAGGATGTCGTCGTGTGGTTGAACGGCGACGATCTGCCCGTTCTGAGCCCAGATTTGCTCGAATAGCGAGAGCAGAAGCTTGCGGCGCTCGGCGGCGCGCGATCAGAGCAGAACTCGCGCGTGATCTCAAGACCCCAGCCAGAAGACCGGCGTCACTTGGCGACAGCCGCTGGTTGCCGCCGGCAGGATCTGGGCTCGTGTAGCCAAGCGAGGCCACTCTTGCCGTCGCGTCAAAGTCTAGTTTGTGGGCGTGACCCGCTGGTAGCCTGAAGGAATGGCAACCTCTCGCGTCAAGACGATCGACGTCGACGCTGGCCTGCTGGCAGACACCCGCGATGCCATGAAGCCCTCCGCCGAGGCGCAGGACGCCGAGGTGGTCGAGCGTGCATTGCGCTTCTACCTGGGCCGCCGGGCGCTCGAGACCTCCCAGGCGATGAGCGAACTCACCGAAGAGGAAGCAATGCAGATCGCCAACGAGGAGCTGCACGCGCTGCGCCGCGAGCGTCGCAGCGCCGCGTGACCCGGGTCGCCATCGACTCGGGCGTCGTGGTCTCCGCATTCATCCCCCCCAGAAAGGCCGCACCCGCGTTGCTCGTGGACGCATTCCTTGACGGGCACTTCGAGATGATTGTCTCCCCGACGCTGATCGCCGAGCTGACCGACGTGCTGGGCCGCGATAAGTTCGCTGCCCACGCCGCAGAGGGCCGCGCGGCGGCGTTCATTGCTGTTCTTCTCGACCGGGCCGAGATGGTCAAGGATGCTGCCCCCGCATCTTTTAAGACGGCTGACGCAGACGACGACTACCTCATCGCGGTCGCACAAGCACATGGTGCCGATGCAGTTGTGTCCGGCGATGGGCACCTGCTGGACGTAACATCGAGCGACCTGCCGGTACTCACGCCACGCGAAATGGCCGACCGTCTCGGACTCTCACCGCCAAGCTGACCGAGGTCAGCTCTCTGAATCAGCGAAAAGAACGGTGCGCGACTGCGGCAACCGTGCCGACGCGGGCGTGCGGAGGGCTCGATGGTATTCGTTACCTATCCGACTGATATTGGGCCAGGCGGCCTTCGTCTGCTCATAGAGAATTCGGGGCTCTGAGAATGCCCAGTGAAAAGCGTTGGGGGGCACTGACTACGGCGAGGGCGTGAGCGGACGGGCGGCCTCCTCGGCGATCGCCTCGCGCAACGCCTGCTCGAACGATCGTGGCTGGAAGTCGAACAGTGCCATGTCGGATGGGTCGGTGATAGTCGTGTCGGTGGAGAGCCCCTCGATAAGCGGTCTCGCGACGCCTGCATCGACCGGTGTGACGAGTCCGATCCAATGAGAGGAGAGCCAGGGAGTCAGAAATGGAACGGGGATGCGTGGGCGGCGGCGCAGTTCAAGCGCATCGGCCATCTTGTCGAGCATCTCACCGTAGGTGAGTATCTCGGCCGCTCCGATCTGGATTGCGCGGGAACGCGTCTGGGGAATCCGAAGAGCCTCAATGAGATAGCGCACTACGTCGGCGATGCCGATTGCCTGTGTGGGCGTGGACAGCCACGACGGCGCGAGCATCACCGGCAAACGCTCAACAAGCGAGCGAAGCGTCCGATAGCTCTCCGAGCCGGCCCCCACCACCATGCCGGCGCGAAACCAGGTCAGCGGCGGACCCTGCTCGCGTAGGATTTCCCCAACGCGCAACCGAGAGCGCAGATGCTTGGATGCGGGACGATCGCCGAGGCCACCCAGGTAGACGACCCGTTCGATGCCGGTGGCGCTCGCAAAGCGGGCGAAATTTGAGGCGGCGAGGGCGTCGCGTCGCTCATAGTCGGAACCTCCACCACGACCCATCGAGTGAACGAGGTAGTAGGCCGTCGTATAGCCGTCGCCGATCGCGTTGAGGGAAACCGGGTCGAGCATGTCGCCTCGATGCACCGTGATGGCTCGATCGAAGCTGACACTGCTCGGTTTGCGCACGACGCACTCGACCGGCTCGCCGAGCGCGTGAAGCTCTCGCACAAGGCGGTTGCCCACGTAGCCAGACGCTCCGGTGACGAGCGCGCGGGCCATGTCTTTCAAGCCACCGTTCGAGGCGCGGCGTGCACGCTCGTTAGGCCGGCGGACCCGCTCCATCGCGGCTTGGCCAGCAACGTCTGCACACTCTCGATTCGCCGCTCGGCGAAGCCGGCCTCGCAGTAGGAGAGATACATCCGCCACAGCCTCCTGAAGCGCTCGTCATAACCGAGACCCTCCAGGCGCGCGGTCGCGGCTTCGAAGTTGGCGCGCCAGCGCCGCAGCGTCTCGGCGTAGTGCGGCGTCAGATCCTCGAGCCCGATCGTTCGCATATCTGTGCGCCGAGCGAGACAGCGCCCGATCACCGGGAGCGAGGGCAGGCAGCCGCCCGGGAAGATGTGGGTGCGGATGAAGCTCCGCGAGGCCCTCTCGACCTGGTAGGCCCCGCCGTCGATGACGATCGCCTGGAGCAGCATTGCCCCATCGTCTGCAAGGAGATTCGAGCAGTGTGCGAAGAACGTGTCGAAGTCGCGATACCCGACGGCCTCGATCATCTCGATCGAGACGAGCTTGTCGTATCGGCCGCGCAGGTCGCGATAGTCCTCGCACAGCACCGTCACCCGATCGGCAACACCCGCAGTCCGTACCCAATTGCGGGCGTGCTCGTACTGCTCGTAAGAGATTGTGGTGGTCGTGACCCGGCAGCCTCTGGTGCGTGCGGCGTGAACGGCAAAGCCACCCCATCCCGTTCCGATCTCGAGCACATGGTCGCTGGGACCCAGGCAGAGCTTCCGGCACACCAACTCGAGCTTGGCGCGCGATGCTTGCGCGAGTGTCATACCTCGGTGCGGGAAGTAGGCGGACGAGTACATCATCGTCTCGTCGAGCATCAACGCAAAGAACTCGTTACCGAGGTCGTAGTGGGCTGCTACGGCATGACGACTGCGCGTGCGCGTGTTGCGCGTGCGAATGCCCCGCATAACCTGCAGAGGGACCCGCGCCGGCGCGAGGCGACGACGCCACTTGTCAAGCGTCCTCGTGTTGCGCGCAGCAACGCGCACCACGGCTGTCAGGTCCGGGGACTCCCACAGCCCGTGCATGTAGGCCTCGGCCAGTCCGCGGCTGCCGTGCAGCAGCCTCGGCCATAGCCGCGGTGAGTTGACCTGGACCGTCGCCCGCGGGCTGCCGTGCCCCAGCACCAGTGGTTGCTCACCATCGAGGATGGTGAGCCGCCCTGAGTGCAGACGTCTCAGCAGGCTGAGCACGATGCGCCTCGTGACGCGCTGCGTCACTGTCACACCCGATCCCCGCGATGGAAGGCGATGTCCTGCGTCGCGCCTCACGCCGGCCCCACCGGATTGTGGTGAACCGGCACGCCCTTGAGCTTCAGCGCAAGCGCGTGAGCGTAGATGAGCGCGAGCACGCGCAGCGTCGCAGCCGGGTAACGCGCTGTGACGCGAGCCAGGCCGGCGCGGGTGAGTGGCCTGCGGCACAGCGCGAGCGTGGCGTCAAACGCGAGCTGTCCGTGCTCATGGCTCTCGATGTGAACGGCCAATGTTGGGCCGGGCTCCGCCACGCGCATCGTGTAGTGCTGCTCCATTCCCATGAACGGCGAAACGTGTAGCGCCTTGGTGAAGCCGGCGGCGAGCACCGGCCCCTCTTTACTGCGCCTGAGCACGTAGGCGTGTCGCTCGCCCCATGGGGTGTTGGTCACCTCAGCCACAACCGCATCGAGCTGCTCTTGGGTAGTGAAGCAGTAGTAGAAGCTGACCGGGTTGAAGCAGTGGCCGAAAGTGCGCGGCTGCGTGAGTAGACGGATCGGTCCTGCGGGGGCGCTGCCCGTCTCCCGCTCGACCTGCATGCGCACGGCATCTGAAAGTGAAATGGAGGGGGCGCCGAGGTAGTCGGCGCGACGGAAGCGCACCAGGCCTGGGCGAGCGGCAAGCAAGCGGCCGTCAAGCAGGCTGTCCAGCTCCCGCAGGTCGAGATAGAGGAGCGCCAAGCGATGGTGGAGCTCGTGGGGGCGCACCGCAAAGCGCCGGTGACGGATCGTGCCCTCGTAGATCGCGCTCGCGGTCATGCGTTTACAGCTCTCCTGCTCGGGCGCCCAGCTCGCGCACCACCCGCAGCGCGCTGTTGACGCCGTCCTCGTGGAAGCCCCATCCCCAGTAGGCGCCGCAGTAGTGCGTGCGGTTGCGCCCGCTGATCTCGTGGTGCCTGGCCTGCGCGGCGACGCCCGCTGGGGTGTAGACAGGATGGGCGTATTGGATCGTCCGGATAATCAGTTGCGGATCGATCGCCGCCGCGCGGTTGAGCGTGACGCAGAACTCGCGGTCCGCGCGCAACGACTGCAGACGGTTCATGTGGTAGGTCACCGTGCAGCGTCCCGGCATGGCGGCGCCGAGGTGATAGTTCCAGCTTGCCCACGCGCGCCGGCGCCGCGGGAGCAGCGAGCGGTCGGTGTGAAGCACCGCCTCGTTGGGTTGATATGGAATTGCCCCAAGCAGCTCGCGCTCGCGTTCGCTGGGATCGCCGAGCAGCGCGAGCGCCTGATCGGAGTGAGTCGCGATCACGACCGCGTCAAAGCGCTCCGGCTCCCCTGTGCGCGGGGAGACCGTGACATGGCTTGAATGCCGGCAGACCTGCCTCACCGGTGTCGAGAGCCGCAGGCGCCCGCGCCAGGGCCGCGTGAGAGCCTCGACGTAGTTGCGCGATCCTCCTGCGATCGCGCGCCAGTGGGGGCGGTCGCGGAATCCAAGCATGCCGTGATTGTCGAAGAACTCGATCAGGAAGCGCACCGGGAAAGACCACATTTGCGCTGGATCCGCGGACCACACGGCCGTTGCTTGTGGGACGATCAGCCGCTCGACGAAGGCCTCTGAATAGCACCGCTGCGCAAGCCAGTCCTGAAGCGACGGATCCTCGCCGGAAGCGAGCAGCCGGCGGGCGTCCCGGTTGAAGCGGACCAGGTCGGCGATCATTCGGTGGAAGGAGGGCGTGATCGCTTGGCGGCGGCTTGCGAACAGGCCGTTGGGCGAGGCTCCGTTGTACTCGAAATCGGCGCCGTCGCTCACCCCGAAGCTCATCTGTGACGGCTGGGTCGCCACGCCGAGCTCGCCGAGTAGGCGTTCAAAGCCTTGGTAATTGCGGTCGTTGTAGACGATGAAGCCGGTGTCGAGATCGTAGGCGCCCGCCTCCGTCTCGACATGCACCGTATTGGCGTGCCCGCCGGCATGGTCACCGGCCTCGAATACGACCAGCTCGTGATCGCGGTGCAGCATGTGTGCACATACAAGTCCGGACACTCCGGCGCCGATGATTGCGATTCTCATAGATGTTCTAGGGGACTGAACTTTTCTAAACTATGAACGTTTCTAAACTATGTACATAGCATCGATCGGCTCACTACTCGACACGATCCTCGACCGCACCGTCGTTGTGGGCTACACGCGCGCTGGGTATCGCTTGCGGTCGGGTATGTTCAACCCCGACGACCTGGAGCCCATGGACGGGAAGGTGGCGCTCGTCACGGGGGCAAGCTCCGGACTGGGCCTGGCCGCCGCAGAGGGTTTCGCGCGTCTCGGCGCCGCCGTCCGGTTGCTGGCTCGCGACGAGCGGCGCGGCGAGGGCGCGCGGGCGGAGATCGTTGCGCGATCGGGCAACGGCGACGTGCGGGTTGACCTCTGCGATCTCAGCGACCTGGAAGCAGTGAGGCAGTTCGCCGAGCGCCTGCGCCAGGAGCTGCCGCGCCTCGACGTGCTGGTCAACAACGCCGGTGCGCTGGTGAGTGAGCGCACGCTCTCACCGGATGGCATCGAGCTGACGTTCGCGACAAACGTCGTTGGACCGTTCCTACTGACGAACCTGCTGGTCCCGCTGCTCCAGAAGGGCGCGCCGGCGCGTATCGTCAACGTGTCTTCGGGTGGCATGTACACGCAGCGAGTTCACCTCGATGATCTGCAGATGAGTGATGGGGAGTTCGACGGCCCCACCGCCTATGCGCGCAGCAAGCGCGCCGAGGTGATGCTGACCGAGACCTGGGCGCAACGGTTGGGGGGAACGGGCGTCGTCGCTCACGCGATGCACCCCGGCTGGGTGGACACGCCGGGCTTGAAGTCTTCGCTTCCGCGTTTCTATCGCGTGACGAAGCCTCTGCTGCGCACGCCGCTCCAGGGAGCCGACACGATCGTCTGGCTTGGCGCCGCTCCCGAGCCGGGGCGCAGCTCCGGAGGCTTCTGGCACGACCGCCGACAGCGCCCTACCCACCGCGTGCCGTGGACAAAGGAGACGCCCGAGGAGCGCGAGCGGCTATGGGCCGAGTGCGAGCGCCTCAGCGGCTGGTACGAGTCGCGCCCTGAAGGGCACAGACCGTCGGTCGGATCGGCCCAAACTCCGCCCGACGCCGATCCCAATCGATAAGGAGAGCCCAATGGCCCACTACAACGCAAGCCTCGACACATCGCGTACGCCCGAGAAGATGTTCGCCTACCTGAGCGACTTCTCGACCACCGAGGAGTGGGACCCGGGTGTCATCGAAGCCGAGCGTCTCGGCGAGGAACCGGTTCGCGAGGGAACCGAGTTCCGACTCCTGGCCAACTTCCTCGGGCGAAAGACTCCCCTCACCTACCGCATCGTCGAGTACCACCCGCCAAGCGCCGTCACGTTCCGCGGCGAGAGCCCGACCGTCGTTTCGCTTGACCGAATCACTTTCGAGCCGTCAAACGGCGGCACACGAATCACCTATGACGCCGATCTCGCGCTCAAGGGGGCGCTCAAGATCGCCGACCCGCTGCTACGGGTCGCGTTCAAACGCGTTGGGGCTCGCGCCCTCGCGGGTCTGCGCAGTACGCTCGAAGAAGGCCATTGAAGCCCGTCAGGCTCGTACAGCGGCGGACTCGCCGTTCGATCTGCGTGGGCGGCGCTTGATCTCGATGCTGGCGTCCAGCGCGTTGGCTATCGAGATGATGAGGGGTAGCTCTGGGCGGGCCTGCTCGGCCGTGAATGGTCGGCTGTGTCGTTGATGCTGAAGCACAGCCTGCGGGGGTCGCCAAAGCGCTCTAGCTCATGCGCACGGGCGCAGAGCTGGCTCTCAGGTTAGGCGCCACCGGCCTTGGGCGTCACGCCAGCGTCCCGGCTTGCTCTTTCGTAAGCTCATCTAAACCTTATGAGCACATCCCGTCGAAGGAAGCGAGCGACGCAGGATCCGCAGCTCGTCATCTTCGACTGTGACGGCGTCTTGGTCGACAGCTTGGCGATCGCCTGCGACCTGCTCGCACGGATGCTGACGGCCGAGGGGCTTCCTACAACGCTCACGGAGGCTCGGCGCGACTACCAGGAGCTTTTGCTGGCCGACGTCGTCTCTCGCGTGGAGGCCAAGCTCGCTCGCCGCTTGCCGCACGACTGGCTCGAACGCTACGAACGCGACCGGGCCGAGGCGTTTGGCCGAGAACTGACGGCGGTTGAGGGCGCGGGAGAGACGGTTCGGGGCATCAGCGCGGCAGGGATCGCGGTCTGCGTCGCCTCACAGGGCAGGCTCGAGAAGACCCGACTTTCGCTTGGCCTCACGGGCCTTTTGGGCCTGTTCGGAAGTGACGCATTGTTCTCCGCCTATTCGGTGCCGCGTGGCAAGCCGCACCCAGATGTCTTTCTCCACGCGGCCGCGGCGATGAACGCCGAGCCGTCCCGCTGCGTGGTGGTCGAGGACACCTCTTCCGGCGTCAGGGCAGCGGTATCAGCGGGGATGCGCGCCGTCGGCTATGTCGCCGACAGCGACGAGCCGGCGCTACGAGAAGCGGGCGCTGAGATCGTGAGGTCGTTGAAGGACCTGCCAGCTCTGCTCGGCATAGTCATGGCCGAGCGGTAGCCCGTGCCGCGGGCAGCGCTCGCGCAGGAAGTCAGGTGGATCCGCCGAAGACCGGTGAGCCATGGCGACTCTCGCCACCGGATGGCTGGTGATCATCTTCCTCGCAGGAGTGGCCGCGACCTGGGTGGCGGGTGTCAGCCTGTCCAAGACGACCGACGCGCTGGACGTCAGACTCGGCCTTGGGGAGGAGCTGGGTGGAGTGATCCTGCTCGCTATCGCCGGCAGCCTGCCCGAGCTCGCGATCACGGTGTCCGCGGCTGCGCACGGCAACCTCGGCCTGGCAGCCGGGAACCTGATCGGCGGTATCGCCGTGCAAACCATGGTGCTCGTCGTGTGCGACATGGCCTCGGGGCGAGAGCGCCCGCTGACGTTCCTGGTTGGCGCTTTGACCCCGGTGCTGGAGGGGATGCTCGTCGTGCTCGTCGTCTCCGGTGTGCTGATGGGCGCGCTGCTGGAACCCTCCACGGCGATCGGCGGAGCTGTCAGCCCGGCGTCGGTCGCGATCGTGGTGGTCTGGCTCGTCGGGGTGTACGTGATCGACCGCGTGCGCAAGAACCCGCGCTGGAGCGTGTCCATGCCGGGCAGCCAGCGCGGTCGTCGCCACCGCCGCGAAGCTCACCCCGACGTGCCCCACCCCTTCGCCGCTCGCTCGACACGACAGGTTGCGGCTATCTTCGCGGCTGCTTGCGCGGTGACGTTTCTCGCCGGCGTCGCGCTTGAGCTCAGCGGCAACTCGCTCGCGGACCGCGCCGGGGTGAACGGCGTGATCTTTGGGGCGACGGTGCTGGCGGCCGCAACCGCCCTGCCGGAGGTCAGCTCCGGCATCGCCGCCGTCAGGCTCGGCGACAACGCGCTGGCGCTCGGCGACATCTTCGGCGGCAACGCCTTCCAGCTGTGCCTGTTTCTGCTGGCCGATGTGATCGCGGGCTCGCCTGTGCTTCCCACGGCAGGCCACCTGAACAGCTGGCTCGCCTCGCTCGGCGTGGCCCTCACCGCGATCTATGCGATCGGCGTGGTTGGCCGTCCCTACCGCTGCCTTGCGCGACTCGGGCCAGACTCGCTGCTCGCGCTCGCTGTGTTCGGTCTCGGCGTCGCCGGAATGTTCGTGCTACCCCACTAGCGCCTCAGGATCGCGTCCGTGTCTGATCAGGCGTCCCCTGGCCGAAGCTGATCGTCACCTGCGCACCGCCGCCAGGAGCGTTGCTTGCGCTCACCCGGCCGCCATGGGAGATGGCTGTCTGCTGGACGATCGCCAGGCCGAGGCCTGAGCCGGGCAGCTTGCGTGCACCGGCGGCGCGATAGAAGCGCTCGAAGACGTGCGGCAGGTCCTGCGGCTCAAACCCCGGCCCATGGTCGCGGACCGTCAACATTCCGTCGCTGAGATCCACCTCTATCAGACCTCCCCGCGGGCTCCACTTGCACGCGTTCTCGAGCAGGTTTGAGACGGCGCGGCTCACCCGCTGCTCATCGCCGCTGATCACCGTCGGCTCGAGCCGTGTCTGAAAGCGCACGACGCGGTGGCGCTGCACGCGCGCCACCGCCTCGGCGACGACCTGCTCGAGCTGCAGCGGCTGGTACTCGCCGCGAGCGGCGGTGCCGCGCGCGAGCTCCACGATGTCCGCGATGAGGCCCGTGAGCTCATCGAGCTCGCTGATGATGTCCTGTCGCAGGCCCTGCTGGTCGTCGTCCGAAAGGCGCTCGGCATGCTCGAGCAACTGGATGTTGGCGCGCAGGCTCGCGATCGGGGTGCGCAGCTCATGGCTTGCGTCGGCGATCAGATTGCGCTGCGTCTGCACGGAGCGCTCGAGCGCGTCCAGCGTCGCGTTGAAGCTGCGCGCCAGCCGGGCGAGCTCGTCGCGGCCCTCAGAGTCCAGTCGCCGCGAGAGGTCCAGCTCACCAGCGAGACTCTCCGTGCGCCGCACGAAACGCGCGATCGGCGCAAGCGCGGCTCGCGCGACCAGCGCCCCCAACGCCGCGGCCAGCGCGATCCCGCCCGCGCCGACGATCGCGAGGATCACAAGCAGCCGTGTCAGCTCGCGGTTGGCCTCGGTCAGGGGTCGCGCGACTATGATCGCGCCGCGTGAGCCCGCGCCGACCGTGAGCACACGCAGGCTGGTACCGCTGACCGTACGGTCACTGAAAGTGCGCCCAGAGCCGCGTTGTGCGATCGACCTGTCGGTCGGGTCCAACGCGATCGTCGCCCGTGGGCCCTGCCCAGCGGGAATGTGGATCTGCCCGTCCGGAGAGCAGAACTGCACATACCCGGAGGAGCCGCCGAGCGGCACCGGCTGGACCCTGCCAGGGAAGCCTCCAGGCACGCCGCCCGGTGGGGGGGCACCGACGGGAGGGCGCGGCCCGCCCGACGGCGGCATGCGAAGCAGGTCCGTCGCGCGTCGCTGCAGCGACCGGTCGATTTCGCCGCGCAGCTCTGAGCGGGTCGCGAAATACAGGCTGACCGCTGCGGTGAGCACAGCCGCCGCGACCGCGAGCCCGGCGACCGCGGCGATCCGCGCGCGTAGGCTCATGACTCGCGCAACACGTAGCCGACGCCCCTGACCGTGTGGATCAGCGCCTGGGCGCCCGCCTGCTCGAGCTTGCGGCGCAGATACCCCACGTATACGCGCAGCGCGTTTGAGGTGGCGCCGAAGTCATAGCCCCAAACCTGCTCGTAGATGAGGCTGTGAGGCAGCACTCGCTGAGGGTTTTGCATCAGCAGCTCGAGCAGCCTGTACTCGGTTCGGGTGAGCTCGACCAGGTTCTCGCCGACGTGCGCGCCGTGGCGGGCGCTGTCCAGGCGGATGTCGGCAAAGGCGAGAGCGTCGTCATCGCCCGGCGTGCCGGTGCGTCGCAGCAGCGCCCGCAGCCGCGCTTGCAGCTCGCCGATGTCGAACGGCTTGACCAGGTAGTCGTCGGCTCCCGCGTCCAGCCCGTCGATTCGGTCGCTGACGACGTCGCGGGCGGTGAGGATCAAGATCGCGACCCGGTTGCCCAGCCGCCGCAGGCGACGGCACACCTCCAGCCCGTCGATGCCAGGCAGGCCGATGTCGAGCACCACCGCGTCCGGTGGCTCGCGCACGATCAACTCGATCGCCTGCTCCCCGTCCGGCGCGGTCTGCACCTCGTATCCGTCCAGCGTCAACGTGCGCCGGATCGCTTCGCGCACGGCACGGTCATCGTCGACGACAAGGATTCTCACGGCACGATTGTGACGTGAGAGACGCGCTCACGCGCGTCATTCCTACATTCCACTTACACAGTCGATAGCTGCCGTTAGCGCCCAGCGCAGATCCTGCCCTGAAAACAGCGGGAGCGTCGGCAAGCGCCCGCCTGAAGCCTCACGGCGAGACCTCAAACACTGCAACTAAGAGAAAGGGCGGGACACGCATGTCAGCTCAATCGATCGGCGCGGCTACACGCCCGTCAACCGCGACCGGACAGTTGCGCTGCCGGCTGCGGCGGCTCGCTCGCGGTAACGAGGCGGACCCCGCCTGGGCGCGGCCGGGCCTCTGGCTCGTGGGCATGTTGGCCGGAGCGCTGAGCTTCTGGGGTTTGACGCGCAGCGGCTACGCCAACACCTACTACGCCGAGGCGGCGCAGGCGGCGAGCCGCAGCTGGAGCGCGTTGCTGACCAACGCGATCGACGCCAGCGGGTCCGTCAGCCTGGACAAGGGGCCACTCTCGAACATGCTGATAGGCCTATCCGCTCGCCTATTCGGCTTCTCGAGCTTCAGCATCTTGGCGCCGGAGGCGCTGTGCGGCGTCGGCTCGGTGCTGCTCGTGCACAACACCGTCAGGCGTGTCCACGGCCATCGCAGCGCGCTGCTCGCCGCGCTGATGCTCGCGCTGACGCCGATATTCGTCGCGATGAGCCGCTTCAACAACCCTGACGCGCTGCTCGTGCTGCTCGAGGTCGCCGCGGCCTGGGCGCTCGTGCGGGCACTGCAGTCCGGACGCACCAGCCAGCTCGTGTTGAGCGGCCTCTTCATCGGGTTGGCCTTCAACACCAAGATGCTGCAGGCATACCTCGTAGTGCCCGGCTTCGCGTTCGCTTTCCTGCTGGCGGGAGCCGGGGGCGTGCGCCGGCGCCTGGCGCAGCTGCTGGCGGCGGGAGCCGCGATGCTGGCCGTGAGCTTCGCCTGGTACGGCACGATGATGATGCTGGCGGCCGCCGACCGTCCCTGGGTGGGCGATACGACCGACAATTCGTGGTTCTCGCTGATCTTCGGCGCGAACGGGCTTGACCGCGTCTCCGGCGCGTCAGCCGGCCCCGGTCCGGGTGGCGGCGGCTTCGGCGGCGCGGGCGGCTTCGGTGGCACCGCGAGCCCGCTGCGCCTGTTCAACTCGATCGTCGGGGGGCAGATCGCCTGGCTTTTGCCGCTCGCCCTGGTCGGGCTCGCGTTGGGGCTCTACTCGCGCCGGCGGGCCGCGCGCGAGGACCTCACCCGCGCCTCATACGTGCTGTGGGGAGGATGGGCGCTCGTCTCGTGGGCTGTCTTCAGCTTCTCGCAAGGCGTCTTTCACCCCTACTACACGACTGCCTTGGCGCCCGCGGTGGCCGTGCTCGCGGCCGGCGCGGTCGTGCTTCTGTGGGACCGTGCGCGCCGCTTTGGCGCCTGGGCGGTGGCGCTCGCGCTCAGCGTGGCGGCAAGCGCTGCGCTCGCCGCCACGCTGCTCGGCCGCGGCGGCGGCTTCGCGCCGTTCCTCGGACCGCTCGTGATCATCCTCGCGCTGCTCGCCTGCATCGGTCTCGCGCTGGCGTGGACGCCGGGCGCACTGACCGGCATGCGCCACCGGGTCGCGTGGTGGCTGGCGGCGAGCGCCGGTGCGGCGGCGCTGCTCGCGGGCCCAGCCGCCTATTCGCTGCAGACTGTCGGCAAGACGCTCAGCGGCGGCAACCCGCTGGCCGGTCCTACCAGCGCCGAACGCGCGTCTGGCGCCCCGTTCGGGCCGGGCCGCATCCGTCGCGCGGGCGGCTTTCCCGCCCGTCGCGGCCCGGCCGGCGCTCTGGGGCTCCCCGCGGGTGGCCCGCCGCCAGTCGGCGCCGGGGCGCCTCCCGTGATGGCGGGGACGCCGCTCGCCTTCACGGGAGGGTTCGCTCAAGGCCCACCGCACGGCGTCGGCTTTGGCCGGGGCGGCTCGGTCAGCGCGGCGCTCGTCGGCTACCTGAAGGCCCACCAGGGCAGTGCCAGGTACATCGTGGCGGCGGTCGGCTCGGGCACCTCGGCCGCGATCGCCCTACAGAGCGGCCGCGAAGCGATCAACATGGGCGGCTTCATGGGGTCTGATCCCGCCCCGAGCCTCGCCCGGCTCGAACGTCTGATCGCCTCCAGGCAGGTGCGCTACGTGCTGTTGGACAGCGGCGCCGGCGCTCCTTTCCAGGCGCACGGCGGCCGGCAGACCGACGAGCGAGACGCGTGGGTGAGGGCTCACGGCAGCGTCGTTGAAGTGCCCGGCGCCGGCCAGGGGCTCACCCTCTACCGCTTCTAGCGGCAGACGCCCACGGGGCCGTCGTGCTGGTGGGTGGCGCGGACCTGCCCGGCGGGGTTTTTGCGCGAGCCGCCCTCTGCGGGTGGGCGGCTCGCGCCCGGGAACCTTGACCCGGCCGATCTGGCCACTCCCCGCTCCCGCGAGAACCAGATCAGGGTTCGTCTCACCCAGGCTCTTTGTCGGGGCGAAGAAACTTGATTGGAGGTCGAGCTTCTACTGGTGTTAACGCGCAGACGCGGCGAAGGTCAGGTGCGACCGTGGGTGGTCTGCGTGGTGAGGGTTACCGTGGCCGGCGCGGTTGGCGTCTGTGCCGCTTCGCGGTGGTTCGCGGCGTTATTGCGGGCCGGCTTGGGCTCCGCTTTCTTTTCGGTTTGCTTGCGCTGGCCGGTCTGCGAGGTGGAGGGGGAGGTCCTTGGCGCTCCCGCGTGGCCGCCGTGTTCGGTGTGGCTGTGGCTCGCCTGAGGCCGGTGGGAGTGCCCGCTGGCGTTGTTCGGCGCGGGATGGGCCCCGGGGCTGTGTGCGTGGCTGGATCCGGCCGGTGCTGCGCGGTTTGGGCCCGCCCCGGCTGGGACGCCAAGACCGGGCACGCCGTGGGAGCCCGCAGGCAAGAGCTTGACCGCGCCCAGCAGCGGCGTCTTCTGGGCGCGTGCGCCCGCCGCCACGTTCAGCGTGAGCGCACGGGTCTGTGCGCTTCGCACGCCGGTGGCGGGACTGATTCTGGTCGAATGGACGCTTGACGCGCGAGCGCCGGCGTGACTGGCCGGCGTGTGTTTGTGATGCGTCGAGCTGCTCACGAGGTGCACGGTGCCCGCTGTGGCGGCCGTCAGAGCCACCGTGCCGGCCAGCGCCTTCAAGGCGAGCGAGCCGATGGCGTGCCCGCCGAAGGAGGCGGAGCTGGCCGCGCCGCCGCCGAGCGCCGCGCCCGCGCCGGCGCCACCGGTGGTGCCTCCCCCTCCGAGGCCCAGCAGACGCGCGAGCACCGACGCGGCGGCGACCGCCGGTAGCGGCGGGGCCAGCGCGTTGAGGTCGCTGGCGCGCGCCGGGATCGCCTGCGAGAACTCGCGGCAGCCGGCGCAGGAGCGCACGTGTGCGCGCAGCTTGCGCCCGCGCAAAACGCGCCCGTCGCGTTCGGAGATCGAGCGGCGGACGGTCTCACAGTTCATCTCGCGCCCCTGTGCCATCTCGTGCAACGCGTTGCGCGCCTCGAACAGCGCCTGCTTGGCGGCGCCCGGGGAGGTCGACAGCGCCTGGGCGATCTCCTCGATCGACAGCCCGTTCAGCTCGCGCATCACCAAGGCCGAACGCTGCCTCTCGGCGAGCGTCTGCAGGTCCGCGACGAGCGTCGCCAGCTCGGCGCGCTGTCCCGCTAGCTGCTCCACATCCTGCGGCGCGGGCTCCTCCTCCTGTGTAGCGCGCTCCGTGGGCCGGCGCTTGCGCAGAATCGTGATCGCCTCGTTGTGGGCGATGCGGAAAAGCCAAGGACGCACCGCGAGATCGCGCTCGCGTGCGGAGAGCGCCGCGAACGCGCGCATCATCGTGTTCTGCAGCGCGTCGCGCGCGTCCTCGTCCTCGCGCAAGATCGAGCGACAGTAGCGGTAGAGCGCCTGATAGTGGCGCTCGTAGAGCAGGGCGAACGCGCTGCGGCTGCCGCGCGCGACCACCCGCGCGAGACGCTCGTCGCTGGTGAACCGGCCCACCAGCGGCTGCTCGCGCTCGCCAGCGAGGGAAAGTGCGATATCGCCCATTGCTCACATATCGGCAACGTAATTGACAGTTAGAGGTTAGACGGTATTTGTGGCCTTTCCTTGGCCAGATGCGGGTTCGAGCCGAACTAGACCCCGGCCGACTGGGTAACCACGCTCATATGCTGCGTACCGACAGCAGGCGCAGAACGCTCGCCGGGCGCTATGAGCTGCTCGCGGTAGTGGGGCGCGGCGGAATGGGCACCGTCTACCGCGCCACCGACCTGATGCTCGGGCGGACGGTCGCGGTGAAGCTCCTCGCCGGCGCGCTCGCCGAGGACCAGACCAGCGTCGCGCGCTTCGCGCGTGAGGCGCGCGCGGCGGCATCGCTGATGCACCCGGGGCTGGTGGCGGTCTACGACACCGGCGAGGACGAGGCCACGTACTTCATCGTCATGGAGTATGTCGCCGGCCGCAGCCTGACCGAGATACTGGATGGGGGCTCGCCGCTTGCTCCCACGCGCACGGTGAGGATCGCACAGCAGATAGCCGACGCCCTGGCGGCCGCCCACGCAGCCGGGATCGTGCACCGCGACATCAAGCCCGGCAACGTGATGGTCAGCGACGACGGCGCCGTGAAGGTGCTCGACTTCGGGATCGCGCGGGCGATGGACGGCACGACCCTCACCCACCGCGCATCGATGATCGGCACCGCCGCCTACATGGCGCCCGAGCGGGCGCTGGGCAAGGCCGCCGACGCGCGGGCGGACATCTACTCGCTGGGCTGTCTGCTGTACGCGATGCTGACCGGCCGCCCGCCGTTCGAGGGGGAGGCTGCCGCAGCCATCCTGCACCAGCACCTCAATGCCACGCCCCGATCGCCGCGCGAGATCAACCGCCTCATACGGCCCCCGCTCGACGCGCTCGTCATGCAGATGCTCGCCAAGTCCCCCGCCGCGCGGCCCGCCAGCGCCGCGCTGGTGAGCGACCGGCTGGGCCAGACGCTCAGCGGCACATCATCCGCGCAGCCAAGGGCCGCCACCGCCGCGACCGTGCGACTGGATGCGGGCACGCTCACGCGCGTGCTCGGCGAGCGTCTCCCCGCCAGGCGCCGCTCGCTGCTAGCCGCCGTGCTCACCGCCGCTGTCCTGCTCGCGCTCGCTCTTCTCTTCGCCGGTGGCTCGCCGTCACCGAAGGGGGCGGGCGCGCAGCGTCTCTCCTTGCGCAAAGCGCCCTCCTCCGCCGCTCGTCGTGTTCGCCTCTCCGCCAGGGCGCCTGCCCCGAAGACCGTCGCGCAGGCGGCGGGCGCGATGACCTCGCTCATCACCGCCGACGCTGAAGCGGGCGCGCTCGACGGGCCGGCGGCCAAGCAGCTGAACGCGCGCCTGGCCAATTTGCTCGGCGACTACGCCGCGGGCTCAGGTGTGCAGGCGCAACGCGATCTGCTCGGCCTCGCTCAGGCTCTGCTCATGCTCGCGCAGGCTGGGCACATAAGCGCGACGGCGCTGAGCCCGCTACAAGCGGATGTCGGCGTGCTGGCCGCGGCGCTCGTGAAAAACCGGCCCTCGAGTGCACTGCCCCCAACGGTTGGAACTCCCGCGCCAGCGCCTAAGGATCTCCCTCCGGGGCACGGCGGTGAACCACCGGGCCAGGCGCGCAAGCACGGGGACGCGCAAGAAGG
>JANWLE010000063.1 GCA_025451035.1 Solirubrobacteraceae bacterium | reverse complement strand
GATTGCAATGTGTCAGGAAAAAGAAACAGAAAGATTGAAAAATTGAAAGATCAGGCATCCAGCCTTAGAAACAATAAATATTGAAGTCACCACAGGGCGTCATCCAAGACTTCCTGCTCGTCTCACAAGCTCACGCCTAACCACTTCGGGATGGCTGAGCAAAAACTCTGATAGTTACCATAACTGCACCGCCGGACGCTATCGCGTCCGGCACAAAAAGTGAGCACAGGATCTCGCTGAGATCCCTCCTTGTTCTATACCTCCCCGCCGCTCTCTTCGACGCGGCTGGAGTACAACAGTTACCACGGCGTGCCTATCGGCGACGCCCTTGAAAATCTCGGACCCGCGAAGCGCGAGCTTCGCGGACAGGCGAAGCCGAAGGCTTCGCCCCCAACCACAGTGTTACCACCGCAGCTGAGCACCCGGTATGCCTGCTCACAGGCTATAACCCTAAATATCCTCTCCGGCTTTTGTCTCTCAGGAAGAGGAACCTGTGCGGTGCGCAGCCACGAGACACGAGCGCCTCGGGTACGTCACCAGCACCCCCGTAACCTCTCCCCAACTCATGCTGGAGAGATAATCCTGCCGGGGGCCCGGCATATCAATCCCGAACGTAGAAGGTTCTAGTTTGTGAGTAGTCCGGGCCCTTGCACTGCGTGCCCGCTCCACGATGACTCCGCCCTGGTCGGGACCTGCATAACTTTACGAGCCCATGTTGGCGGCGGGCAGGGAGCAAACGGCTTATTGACTCGTTGTCGATAAGCCTTGGCGTTTTATCGTAGCGTGTAACGGTTATCTCTGCCAGCTTTCTTTGTATCACGCGACTCGTAGGCGCGCGAGAGGAACCGGGCGGTTAGGACTGACGCGGCCCTCGTCGTCACGTAGAGGGGAGGTGCCGCGCCCGTGTGGGAGGGCGCGGCACCTCTGAGGCTAGATATCGCTATGCGATCTCAGCCTCCTTGAGCACTGCCGGAGAGGTAGGTGAGGAGTGCTCAAGGTTGAGTCGGTACCCGTCCATCGCGCGTTGGGACGTAACGAGGGAGGGTGCCCGCACTCTCAAAGCTGAGAGTGCGTGACTCAAATCGTCTAAAAACAAAAACTGCTGTTACGCCGGCCTTCGAAGCCATCGGACCCGCGAAGCTTTTGCTTAGCGGGCAAGCTTGAAATCGACCTTCCAAGCTTGTCATGACCACAATAAGACCCGTGACCCCGCCCGACGACCTTCACACCTGCGCGCGCAGATGATCGTCACTTAGGTCGTACGTGACAATCCGCAAACTAGAAGGTTCTACTTTGCGAGTACCCAGCGACACCGTAGCCCCCTCTTCCTGCTGGTGTCACGCCCTGCTAGTCATCACCGACTGTTTGGCGTCGGCGCGTTTTCACTCTAGCACTTACTCCGCGCGTGCCAGCGCATATCGCCATGCCCCGTCGCCTGCAAGTCTTAGCGTTGGGCGAGCAGTTGCTCCTTACTGCCCCCTCCTAATAATCTAGACCCCGGATTGACCGCGAGGGATATGCCCCTCGTGAGACCCGCGCGCCAGATAGCTGCACGCAGCGGGCCTTCGCGAGCGACGGCGTCAGCTAGGAGAACCCGCAGGAGAGCATCCGCACAGCTGGCCGGGACAGGGCTTGCTCTATTTACTAGAAGGTTCTATCTTGTGAATGTTCTTGCGTCTTTTGTACGCTTGGCGACAAGATGGGAGGGGAGCATGATTAGGGTGGGGAGTGCTGCCGAGATGCGTTCTCCGGTCAACTGGGCGCTCTTGGGGCTGATGATCGAGCGGCCCAGCTACGGCTACGAGCTCGTGCAGCGATTTGAACGAACCTACGGGGAGCTGCTCACCCTGAGCAGCGCTTCGCAGATTTACAACGCACTGGACGCATTGGTGCGCCGCGGCCTGATCGAAGAGGTCGTGACAAGCGCAGCTCAGGGCAGTGCTGTGCGGCAGCCGAAGCTGCACTACAGGGCTACCGACGAGGGTGTGCGCCGCTATCAAGATCGGTTGATCGCGCAAGTCAGCGAGGATCGTAGGCGCACGCGTCTGTTCGCGCGTGAACTCGCGGCTCTCGATCCACAGGCCGCTTTGGCGGTCATCGACCGCTACGAGCAGCTTTGCCTCGAGAGCGCGGTCAAGACGCCTCCGCATTCAGCGGATGCCAAGGCGCCCGAGGCCGCGGCAAACGTGGCCAGTAGGCTCGCGTCCGAGGACGAGCGACTGGCCATGGAAGCGAAGTTGCCGTGGATTGAGTACGCCCGCCGAGAGTTCAAGGCCCTCTTGGAAGGGCGCAACGGACGACGATGAGCCTGCTTGAGCTCGACCGTGTCAGCAAGCGCTACGGCGACTCGAGCGAGCACGTCGTGTTGCACAACGCTTCGCTTGAGATACACACAGGCGAGCTCGTCGCCGTATGGGGGCGACGCCGTTCCGGCCGATCGACACTGCTCCGGATCGCAGCCGGCATCGACGCGCCGGATAACGGGATGGTGCGGTTTGAAGGACGCAATCTCTCGACCCGTTCGGCGGACCTGCTCGGGGGAAAGATCGGTTACTGCTGGCAGTCTTTTCGCGGCAGCCAGGAAGGCGCGCTGCTCGAGCAGCTGATAGTCACGCAGCTAGCGCGGGGCGTCAGGAGAAGCAAGGCTAAGCAGCGCGCATGGACCGCGTTGGAGCGCACGAGCGCAGAGCATTGCGGGGTAATGCGGGCCCACGAGCTCGATGCCGCTGAGTCGGTGCGCGTGATGATCGCGCGCGCACTCACGTTGCAGCCATCCCTGTTGGTCATAGATGAGCCGACAAAGGGGGTGGACCTGCTCGACCGCGACGAGATCCTGCTCTTGGTGCGTTCGCTCGCCGACGAACACATCGCGGTCCTCATGAGCACAGGCGAGACGACGGCGCTTGCTGGCGCTGACCGGGCGTTGTCGCTAAGCGATGGTGAGCTGCATGGCAGTCTCGCGCCCGAGTTGGCATCGGTAGTGCCGTTGCGTCGCCCGGCCTGATGGAGCGGCGCTCCCCAACCCCGCTCACACCCCAAAACGATCTGGAGAATCGCCTTGGTCACACTTGAGCTTGACCATGTCGTCAAGCACTATCGAGGCCCTGGCGAGAACGTCAGGGCCGTCGATGGAGTGAGCTTGACGGTCAACAAGGGCGAAATGGTCGCCCTGCACGGGCCGAGCGGGTCCGGCAAGACAACGCTACTGCTGCTCATCGCGGCTCTACTGAAACCCGAGCGCGGCGTAATCCGCTACCAGGGACGAGAGGTGTCCTCCCTGTCCGAGCAGGATGCTTCGGAGCACCTGCGACGAAACATCGGATTCATCTACCAGAACCCGCACCTAATGCCTCGTGTCTCGGCCGTCGAGAACGCCTCGATGAAGCTGCTGCTGGGCGGGGTGGGTATGCGCGAGGCCTGCAGGCAGGCGGCGAGTTGGCTAGAGCGCGTCGGCCTCGGCGATCGGCTCAAGCACACGCCCGCGGAGCTGTCCGGCGGAGAGCGCCAGCGCGTCGCGATCGCGCGCGCGCTGGTAGCCGATCCGCAGTTGATTCTCGCCGATGAGCCAACCGGCAACCTAGACAGCGCAAGAAGCAGACATGTGGTCAACCTCCTCCACAACATTGCGCGCGAGACCGGCGCGAGTGTTCTGCTGGTCACTCACGACGCAGACGCAGCAGCCGGAGCCGATAGACGCTGCGCGCTACGCGACGGCAAGCTTGTGGAGCACACTGTGCGACACCAGCTTCAGGGCGCTGCGCCGTCTGAGCTACCGAGCGCCACGGGGGTGACGAGCACTGGGACAGACTGAGCCGTTGCGAGCCAGAACGTTCATGCGGCCGTACGCACTGATCTACCTGTACAGCCGCCGGCTACGCGCGCACGCGGTGCAGGAGCTGTTGGCTGGCGTTGGTGTCGCCGTGGCCGTCGCGCTCGTGTTCGCCACCACCGTCGTCAGTGGCAGTATCACCGGCTCGGCGCGAGAAGTCGTGCAGACCGTGATCGGTCCGGCGACGCTGCAGCTACGCGCCCGCGACACCTACGGGCTGCCCGAAGCTCTACTGACCCGAGTCGAACACCTGCAGGGGGTCAAGCAGGCCGGTCCTCTACTGGAACAGACAGCGACCCTGGTAGGCCCTCACGGCCGTCGCCTCACCGTGAATCTAGCCGGCACCGACACCAGCCTAGTCGTCCTCGATGGGCTCGCACACACGCTCCCAATCGCGACACTCTCGCCCGGCGGGAACGGCCCGGGGGGAATCGGGTTGAGCACCACCACGGCGCGCCAGCTCGGCATAACCACTCCCGCGAGCAGCGTCTCGCAGACGGTGAACGAGACCTCCGACGTCACGCTCGAGCTGCGCGGCATCGCCACCCGCATGAAGGTTGTCGCTGTGCTTGGCCGCGAAGCCTTTGGCGCGCTGTCGGCAGCGCCGGTCGCCGTTATGCCGCTGGACCGCCTGCAGCATCTGGCCCGCTTGGATGGGCGCATCACACGCATCCTGGTGCAGACAGATCCCGCGACGCACGCAAACGTGCGCAAGGAGCTTGAATCGGTTGCCGGCCAACATTTCACAGTTCAAACGGCCGACGCCGACCTCGGCCTGCTGCGTCAAGCGCTCCGGCCGAGCGACCAGGCGAGCGCTTTTTTTGCCGCGATCAGCACGCTGCTGGGCTTCCTATTCGCCTTCAACGCGCTGCTGTTGACCGTCCCCGAGCGACGTCAGGCGATCGCCGATCTGCGTCTGATCGGCACCAAGCGCAGCGCAATCGTGCAGATGTTCCTGTCCCAGACGATTGCTCTCGGCATCGCCGCGTCCCTGATCGGCCTCGTCGGGGGATACGCCCTGTCTCACGGCGTATTCCACGAGTCCTCCGCCTATCTGGACGAGGCGTTCACGCTCGGCAGCGGGACCGTGATAGGCACTCAACCGCTGATCCTGTCGTTCGCGGGAGGCGTGCTCGCGACCTGCCTGGCTGCAGCTGTGCCCCTGCTCGACCTGCGGCGGGGACACACGCTCGATGCGATTTATCTGGAGGAAGGCGTGCCCGGCAACACTCTCAGCACGCCCGCACAACGAAGGCTGTCGATCGTGGCGCTCGCCTTGATCGCAATCACCATGGTCCTGTTTATCCTGGTCCCTTCTCGCGCGCTGCTTGCGTGCGGCCTCTTGGCGCTGGGAACCGTTTTGGTCGTGCCTCTCGTACTCGCGGGCGTGCTAGGCACCGCGCGCGCCGTGGCTAGGCGCTACCAGGGCCTGACGACACTGCCCGTGGCGCTGACCGCGCTGAGGAGCGCGACGTTGCGCTCGCTTGCGCTTGCAGCCACCGGCGCGGTAGCGCTGTTCGGCAGCGTTGCCTTGGGCGGCTCGCGCGAAGACCTGCTGCGAGGAATAGCTAGCTTCACCCGCAGCTATTGCGCCGACGCGGCTATTTGGGTTACAAACCCTGGCGACAATCAAGCCACGCTCGATTTCCGCGCGGACAACTACACCTCGCGGATAGGTCGAGTACCCGGCGTAGCCAGCGTGGCGTCCTTCGCTGGCGGATTCCTGCAACTCGGCAACCGACGAGTGTGGGTAATCGCACGACCACCCGGGGCCAATCGTGAAGTGCTCAAAAGCCAAATCGTCAGCGGCAACCCGGCAAGGGCGATCAGCCTCCTGCGTGAATCGGGCTGGGTCGCCGTCTCCCAGCAGATCGCAGAAGAACACCACACAGGCGTCGGCGGCATGCTGACGGTGCCGACGCCAGGAGGCAACGCCACCTTCAAGATCGCCGCCACGACAACGAACCTAGCCTGGAGTCCTGGCGTGCTCTTCATGAGCGCAGGCGACTACAGCCGGCTGTGGAGCTCGAGCGCGCCAACCGCGCTAGCAGTGCAACTGCAACCTGACGCCAATAGCACCGTGGTGCGCCAAGAGATCGCGCAGACGCTCGGCCCGAACTCAGGGCTTGAAGTCTCCAGCGCGCAGACACGCGAAGAAAACATCACCGCCCTGACGAGCGCAGGACTCAGCCAGCTCGGAGACATCTCCACGCTGTTGCTGGTAGCCGCGATCCTCGCGATGTCTGCGGCGCTGACCTCGGCGATCTGGCAGCGCCGCGTATCGCTCGCAGGGCTGCGACTGTCCGGCGTACGCTCGCACCGGCTGCGGCGAGTGCTTATGCTCGAGTCGACCTTGATGTTGAGCGCGGGCTGCCTGACAGGCGCAGTGGCAGGCATCTACGGCCAGCTCGTGATCGATGGTTATCTCGCGCACGTCACGGGCTTCCCCGTAGCTCGCCTCGGCGCGAGCTTTAGACCGATCGAGGTGTTCACCCTCATGATCGTCGCAGTAATGGCAGTCGTGGCCGTGCCCGGCTGGCGTGCGTCACGTGTCTCTCCCGCCCTGGCCTTGAATGAGTAGATCGCTTTCCATCACGCTAGAGCCGCCCGGGCACCTCGGAGAGAGCGTGCCGCGAGAACGCGCGCGGCGGGCTACACGCGCGCGGATGATACTCACGGCGAACGCTGCGCTCATCCGCGCGAACCTCCGCTACTGGCCGCTAGTCAAGCCACGCGTGCGCCTGCAGTTGCAGCGATGGGAAGACGCGGCTGGCGCGATCCCAGACCCAGAGCTACGCGGGCTGGCACTGACCAAGCTGCGCGGCGAGCACTTCAACGTTCAGGCCGCCACGACGCTGGCTACGCTCGCACCGCGTGTAGCGCGCCGCGATGTTATCGACGCGATCGTCGCTCTGCAGGTCCTCTATGACTACCTTGACATCCTCGGCGAGCAGCCCCTGATAGATCCGCTGCGCGACGGTGAGCGCCTGTTCGAAGCGCTGCGCGACTGCCTGTCGCCAGCGGCTTCGCCGCGCACCTACTACCCAGTGGGGCGCCCGAGCGCAGACGGCGGCTATCTGCAGTCGCTGGTCGGCGCTGTATACGCGTCGTTTGAACGATTGCCAGGTAGAGCAGCCGTCGCGCAATCGGCGCTCGCCAGCGCGCAGCTGTGCGCGCAGGCCCAGACCCGAAATCACGCGGCGGTGACCCTCGGCGCAGGCCAGGCACAGCAATGGGCGCTGAGCCAACCCGCCGGCAGCGGGCTTGGCTGGCAGGAGTTCTTGGCGGGCGCGGCGGGATCAATCCTGGCTGTCCACGCCCTCATCGCCGCCGCCTCGAGACCGCAAACGACCGTTGAGCAGGCAGGCGCGATTGCCGATCTCTACCTGTACATCGGCGCGTTGACGATGCTCGATAGCGTCGTGGACCGCCCCGAGGACACTCAAGCCGGGCAGCGAGGGTACCTGGACTACTACGGGGGCGATCAGCAGCTACTCGAGCTGCGGCTACGAAAGCTCGTGCAATCGGTCGCCACACGAGCGCAGACGACAGTCGACGGCGCACACCACCTCATGACCATGGTCGGCGTGATCGCCTACTACGGGTCAGCACCAAGTTCCGCGAGCGAGCGACCGAACTCAGTCGCCAGCCGGGTGGGTTCTGGGCTTGGCCCAGTGATCGCACCGACGCTGGCGTTGATGCGCTGCTGGCGAATCGCCAAGAGAATCAGCCAGCTCGGCGCACCCGACCTTGAGGCCCAAGCATGACCGCCGTTCTGCGCCACGCCACGATCCACCGCGACGCTGTCGAGCACCTCATCACAACCCCCCGGCGCTGTCACGCGAACCGGCCGCACAGCCAAACGCCTGCGGCGGCCAACCGCACCTCTACACGCCATCAAGTGCTATAGCAAAAGCAAGGGATACGAGGGGAACGTGATCACAACACACAATCCGCACCGGCGATTGGCAGCGGCTTGCGCCGCGACGCTGTCGTGGCTGGGATTGGCTGCCGTCGCTACCGGTGCGGTCACGTCCGCATACGGCGCGGGCAGTGGCCCTGTCGCGCGCTCTGCAGCGCGCACGCTGAAGGCGACCGATACCGCTCACCTGCATTACATCCACACTTCCGGCTCGATGCTCTATGAGACCGGCTCGGCGAGCGGCACTCTACCCGGAAGGATGCGCGCAGACGTGAACGTCGGCGCGACGATAAGCGGAACGTTCACGATCTATATTCGGGGCGGCACAATCAGAGGCCACGGCTCGGCGACCCCGCATGGCTCAGGCGTATACGAAAGCTTTGCCGGCTCACTCGTGGCCACCGGTGGAACGGGCCGATACAGGCATGCGCACGGGCGCGCCCAACTGTACGGCACGTTCAACCGCAATAACTACTCGCTCGTGATCCAGACGGCGGGGACACTCCTCTACTGACGTGCGCGGAAACCAAGCCGTGCGCGGCGCATGCCTCTTGCCGGCGGTCCTTGTGACAGCGATGGCGTTCGCTGGGCACTTTTGCACTGCCGCACAGGGCCAGACCACAGCCAAACTGTCGGCTACGTTCGTCCCCAACAAGCTGGGCAGCCGGACGACGCTTGAATTCGGCTTCTCCTTCTCTGCTCCGGCCGGGCAGGTTCCGCCGCCGCTGACGTCGATACAGCTGCGCTATCCAAACAATCTCGGGATCGCCCTGAGCGGGCTGGGGCTCGCCACGTGCAGCGCCGCGACCCTGGAAAAGGCGGGCCCTGCCGGCTGTCCCAGCAACGCGGTAATGGGTTACGGGATCGTGCTCACAGGCGTGGTGATCGGCACGACCGTGATTACCGAGAACGCGACGATCACGATCCTGCGAGCGCCAGACGCTGAAGGACACCTGGCGCTGTTGTTCTACGCCGAAGGCACGACGCCCGTAGTTACTAGCACGGTGTTCGCGGGCCTGCTGCTGCCGGCCTCCTCTCCCTTCGGAGGACTTGTCAGCATCGGTGTCCCGCTCGTGACGACGCTACCGGGCGGGCCGTATGTGTCGGTGATCAATTTGCGTGCGACGCTCGGCCCGCGCAAAGTGCTCTACTACGAAAAGATCTCTGGTCAGACGCTCGCGTACAGGCCGACAGGCATCCTGTTGCCCCCGACATGCCCACGCCGTGGCTTCCCCTTCTCGGCCGAGTTCACCTTCACAGACTCCAGCTACGCCAAGGCGAGCACGGCGGCGCGCTGCGCTGTACGCAAGCGCCGGCATCACTGAGACGTTGTACGTACGGCCGCTGGGCTTGGGGCGAGAAACAACGAGCTCACTGTCCTGTTAGTGGCCCACCGAACAAAACTTTCGGTGCTTGCACGGTAGTCACTTGTGCGGGCCTCGGTCGAAGAGGTACTCTCGGACGGTCGCATCGTACCTTCGGCCCTAGCGGTGCCCGGCGGCCCCCTACCCCTCCGTCGGGCATCCGCCTTCGCGCAACGAGTGGCCCGCCAGTATCAGGTAACTGCGCCCGCGCCGACACCGGCTCGTGCGTCGCTAGAATCAGCCTAGACCGGCGACCATGAGGTGCGGGTTGCGGGCCATCGGGAACGATGCCGCAAGCCAACACGCAGATCGGGCGCCAGCTACGACGCGGCTTGCTCAGATAGCCGCGACCGGCAGCGTCAGTGGCGGTAGTCGTGGCCGTGCAGAGGTGGTTCTCGACCTACGCGACGGACATCGAGCTGAGCGCGTGAGCGGCGCGGTGACAGCAAGCTCACCACCTAGCGCCGCTGGCCAGCTTGCTCGAACCACACGCGCGAGTTGTTGCGGGGTTTGGTTGATGGCGAGACTCGGAATCGAACCGAGGACACCACGATTTTCAGTCGTGTGCTCTACCAACTGAGCTATCTCGCCGCAGCGCTTGATGCTAGCGCCTCCTGCCAGCCCAGGTTTGCTGCTCGTGTCAGTGCGCGCCTTCGCATTCCTGCAGGTACGGGAGCGGATCGATCGGATGACCCGAGCTGGCCTGCCAGCCGCCGACCCACATCTCGAAGTGCAAATGAGGCCCTTCGGCGTCACCGGTCTGCCCCACCTTGCACAAGAGCTGCGCGGCGCTGACCGCCTCTCCGGTGCTTACCGCGACAGAGTTCTGCTGGCAGTGGGCGAACATGAAATCGAAGCCCTCAGCGGTGTGCTCGACTACGTAGTAGCCGGCCCCACCGGCCTGATAGTCGGCGGTCAGGATGGTCCCTGCGACGGGCGCGACGACCGGGGTTCCTTCTGCCGCCAGCACGTCTTGACCCTGGTGTATGTGCCCGGTGCGCGGCGCCCCGAAACGGTTTTCCGGGCCGCCGAAGCTATGTGGGCCTTGCAGCGGGAAGACCGCTCCCTGCACCGTCGGCGGCGGCGTTGGCGGTGGCGGTGGCTTCGGCGCAGGGGGTGGCGTGACCGTGAAGCTCGCGGCGGTAGAGACGCGCGCGTTTGGCAAAAACGCCTCGTTTGAGTGATCGTGGGCGCTCAGCGACACGCTGTAGGTGCCTGGCTTGAGCACGGCGTGCCGGGGCCAGCGCACCGACACCACGCGGCCGGTGTGAATCCAGCCCATGCGCAGCTTCAGCACCGGCGTGCGTGCGCCGACGGGAGTGATCGCCAGTGTCGCGGCGACTGTTCTGACACCGGTCTCGTCGAAGCGGAGCGTGATCCTCGGCAGGTGACCATCGGTGACCGTCCTCCGCACCGAGAAGCCTTCGAGCACGGGTACGCGCGGCGAAACGCTTCCGTATTCAACGCCTCCCGCGAGCGGCGCTGCCGGCGCGCGCACACCACCGGAGGACTCCAGGCTCCCCGCCGCCGCGGCGGCGTAGAACGGAAGGGCCGCTGTAGTCAACGCACCGAGCAGGGTTGCCCTGGTGGCATACCTCATACACCTTTCCTCGGCGCATGGGCGCGGGCTTGCGACCAGTGCACACGTCGTTGCAGCCGGCCGAGACGGCCTCCCGCGTGGTGTTAGGCCTGGGACTCCTTGGAGCGAAACTCGTCGACCAGCGCCTTATAGGTCTCGACCAGCCCGTCTGCCAAGGCGACCTCCGCCCGCCAGCCCAGCTCGCTGGCGGCGAGCGACACGTCCAGGCAGCTGCGGCGCAGCTCCCCCGGACGCAGATCGGCTAGCTCAGGCTGGACGTCCGTGCCCGCCGCGTCGCGCAGCTCACGCCAGACGCTCATCACGTCCGTCTCGACGCCTGTGGCGATGTTGAAGGTGCCGCGGCGGCCCGTCGCGGCTATCAGCGCACGCACGACGTCGCCTACATACACGTAGTCACGCGTCGGCTCGCCGTGACCATAGACCTTAGGCGAGCTCCCGACGTACAGGTGGTGGGAGAAGATCGAGACAACGCCCGCCTCGCCGTGCGGGCTCTGGCGCGGCCCGTACACGTTGCCGAGCCGGCATACCGTGTGCGGAACACCTGAAAACAGAGACCACGTCTTCACGTACGCCTCGGCCGCCCACTTCGACGCGCCGTAGGGCGCTAGGGGCGCCGGGATCTGCTCCTCGCCGGTCGGTATTGGAACGTCGTCACCATATAGCGCCCCTCCGGTTGAGGTAAACACCACCGGCACGCCAAGGCGCGTCGCGACATCCACCACGTTCAGGGTGCCCTGGACGTTGACGGCGCAATCACGGGACGGGTCGCGCACCGAGGCGGTGACACTGGCCTGCGCGGCAAGGTGGTAGATCACGTGCGGGCCGATTTCCTCGACGAGCGCCACGAGGGCGTCGCGGTCGACGATGTCGAGCTCGGTTAGACGCGCCTGCGGTGAGACGCGCGATCGGTCTCCGGCGGAGAGGTCATCCACGACCTCTACGCGGTATCCGTCTGCGAGCAGCGCGTCGACCAGGTGCGAGCCGATGAAGCCTGCGCCCCCGGTCACTATCGCGCTGCGCTGGTCCTGACCTTCACCTGAAGCCATGTCTTTAGATCCGATCGTTTCAGCCTCCAAAAAGCACGCCGCGAGCATAGAGGATCGCTACCGCGGCTGGCTCTGACCGCCCTGGCGCAGTCAGCTGACAGCGTGAACGCGCGCGAGCAGATCTTCGACCGCTGGCACCGAGCGCTCGATCCTATCGAGGGTCTTGGTGGCCGTCAGGTCGCTCGGGAGCTTTGGCGCGGCTCTGTTTCCCGCCCACAACACCACAGGCGTCTCGTGGCCACCGTCGCGCAGCTCGCGCAACGCCGGCTCCACCGCGCCTACATCGCCGTTGATCGCAAGCACGACGGCGTCGGGCGAGTCGCTGTTTACCGCCGCGGTGAGGTCGGCTAGCGTGAGCGTCGGGGCGATCGTTGTTTGGTAGCCGGCAAGCGCTAGTTGATCGTGGACCATCTGCAGTTCAAGCGCGGGCCTTTCGCCTTCGGCGGCGCCAAGCAGAATCCGCTCGCGGTTGCGTTCGGTGGCCCCCAGCATGTACCTGTAGAGGCTCGCCAGGATGCGCCGCGTGATGCCGATCGCGAGGCGTTCGCCGTCGCTGTCCATCTCGCCGGTCAGCGCGAGGCTCTCGATCCGGCTGAGCGCCGGCGCGAACACCTCGCTGTGCAGGGCGAGCGGTTCGACGCCGTCCTCGATCGCGCGCATGATCGCTCCCTCTGCCGTCTCTGCGTCGCCTTGCTTGATCGCCTGCACATAGCTGTCGAGAACGCTTTGAACCAGTGCCGTAGAGTCGTGCGTCGCTGACCCGCGCGCGTCCGGGCCGGCTGTGTCGAGGACTTCCATGAAGGCGTCCAGCAGGACTGGGTCAAAGTGGCGGCCACGCTGGGCGAGCATCATCTCTACCGCCTGCTCGACAGAGAACGCTTTGCGGTACACGCGGTCGCTGGTGAGCGCGTCGAAAACGTCGGCAATCGCGACGATCCGTCCCTCGATCGGGATCGACTCGCCCGCCATCCCCCGTGGATAGCCCGAGCCGTCCCACTTCTCGTGATGGCTCAGCGCGATCGTCGCGGCGAGGTCGAGGATCGATGAGGACGAGCCGCTGAGCAGTCGATGGCCCTCCTCGGTGTGGGTCTCCACAATCGCGCGCTCGTCTGGCGTCAACGGCCCCGGCTTGAGGAGGATCGCGTCGGGTATGGCGACCTTTCCGACGTCGTGCAGCGGCGCCGCGTGGCCGAGCCGCGCGCAGTACTCCTCATCCATCCCAATCCGCTGCGCGAGCATCGTCGAGAAGCGCCCTATGCGCTCGATGTGAGCGCCGGTGTCCTCGTCACGGAACTCGACGGCCATCGAGAGCCGGCGTACCGTCTCGGCCTGAGCGACCTCGAGCTCCGATAGCGCCCTGCCGAGCTCACTCGAGCGCGCATGGATCTCATCTTCGAGCTTCTGGCGCCGCTCAGCGCCGACCGTCAAGCCGGCGATGAGCGCCGCGGCGGCCAGCAACAAACCACCGGCCACTAGCGCCAGCGCAGCGGAGGCAAACGCGAGCGCCAGCGCACCGGCTGCAGCCAGGACGGCGCTGATCGCCCACCGCACGCTTTGGGCGGGTCGCGCATCGCGCTGTGGTCTGTCCGTCACACTCATCGTGTTTACCGGCAAGGCGAAGAGTCCTGCCGTCCAGCCTACGGCACGCCGTGCTGCGCCGCGGCGGCGAGCCGTGCTGCGGCTCGCGCCGTTCGCCCTCACGGGCGAAGCGAGCGGGCCCCGGCGGTGGGTGCCGTTGGCGCGCCGCGCGCGACGGCGGGCCGACCCGTGAGCGAGCGAGCGAGCGAGATCGCGCCCGGGCCGCGCCGGGTCAAGCGTGCGATTTCGGGATTTCGCAGCTGTGTCCACTCGGTCTCTTTCTTCGCTCAAAGACTTCCAGCGCGCGGCTACAGACCCGGCGCCCGGGGAGCTATCGGCGCACCCGGGAGCCCCGCCCATGCCTGCGGGTTTCTCGCTCGGCTCGAGTCTCGGCGCGCTTGACAACGTCCAAGGTCCCTAGACAAATGTTCTAGCGCCGCTGGCTGCTCGCGCCGGGCTCAGAGGGCGAGCGCGACGTACTTCGTCTGCAGATACTCGTCGATGCCCTCGAAGCCGCCCTCGCGGCCAAAGCCGGACTGCTTGACCCCGCCGAACGGGGCAGCGGCGTTTGAGACCATGCCCTGGTTGACGCCGACCATCCCGGTCTCGAGACCCTCCGCGACACGAAACGCGCGGGCCAAGTCACGCGTGTAGAGGTACGCGACGAGCCCGTACTCGCTCGAGTTAGCCGCCTCTAGCGCCTGCTCCTCGGAGCTGAAGGTAGCTACCGGCGCGACCGGACCGAAGATCTCCTCGGCCAGCATGCGTGCGCCGGGAGGAACCTCGCTCAACACCGTTGGCTCGAAGAAATAGCCCGCTCCACGCATCGCGTTGCCACCAGTGAGCACCTTCGCGCCGGCGTCAAGCGCATCCTGAAGGAGCTCCTGCACCTTGCCGCGCTGACTGCCGTCGATCAGCGGGCCGACCTGGGTATCCGGTTCGGTGCCGCGGCCGACCTTCAGCTCGCGCATGCGCTGCGCGAGCTGAGCGGCGAACTGCGGCGCGAGCGACTCATGCACGTAAAAGCGGTTCGCGGCGGTGCACGCCTCGCCGACGTTGCGCATCTTTGCAACCATCGCGCCGTCGACCGCCGCGTCGAGGTCCGCGTCCGCGAACACAAGGAACGGCGCGTTGCCGCCCAACTCCATCGACACGCGCAGCACCTTGCTCGCCGACTGTTCGATCAGCTTGCGCCCGACCTGCGTCGAGCCGGTGAAAGACAGCTTGCGGGTACGGCCGTCTTTGAGCAGCGGTTCGATGACCTCGCCTGAGCGACTCGAAGTGATGACGTTCAACACGCCGGCGGGCAGCCCGCAGCGCTCGAGGATTTGGGCTAGCGCGAGCATCGACAGCGGCGTCTGGTGCGCGGGCTTGACGACCATCGTGCAACCGGCAGCGATCGCCGGAGCTATCTTGCGCGCCCCCATCGCCGCAGGGAAGTTCCACGGGGTCACGAACACGCACGGCCCGACCGGCTGGCGCATCGTGATGACGCGCCCACTACCGGTGGCGTTCGTCATGTAGCGACCGTGTATGCGGACGGCCTCCTCCGAGAACCAGCGAAAGAACTCGGCTGCGTACGTGATCTCAGCCTTTGACTCTGAGAGAGCCTTGCCCATCTCGAGCGTCATCAAGAGCGCCAGCTCGTCTTGGCGGGCTATCAGCTGCTCGTAGGCTCGCCGCAGGATCTCGCCGCGCTCACGCGGCGGATGCGCCGCCCACCGCGACTGTGCCTCCCAGGCAGCGGCTAGTGCCTCGAGCGCGTCATCCACGCGCGCGTCGGCGACCTCTAGCAGCGGCTGCTGGGTCGCCGGGTCCTCGACGGTGAAAGTCTGGGCTGCCGCCGCAGCTCGCCACCTCCCCGCAATGAAGAGCCCCGTCGGGACTGACTGTAGGACCGTCTGCTCCTCGTTGGGCTCGCTCATTTGCCATTCACCTTCCTGCGCTCAAGCATGTTCTGTTGCGCTGCGTTTGATCACCCATCGACCGGGGAGACAAAAGACAGTGCTTGTGGCCACCTCACCGTGGATCGCTCATGGATCAGGGTCGACGGTCCGAATCAACTCGCATAGCGCTTCCTGCGTGGGAAGCGCCACGACACAGTCGATCTCTGTGAGCACGGATGCCAGCATGAGGCCAAGTTACCACCGACACACTTCAGTACCCGCGACGCTCGCGAGGACACTCGCGGTGTGCGCAACCGTGGCTTTCGGCGCGACGTGCACACCGGTGGCGGCCGCCCGTTCACATTCCAGGGGAGGCTCGCAGACGCTTGTGATCAACGGCGCGGGCGACGGGCACGGCGTTGGCATGAGCCAGGAGGGCGCGCTTGGCTTCGCCCAACACGGCTACTCCTACACGGCGATCCTCGCGCACTACTACACCGGCACCGTGCTGGGGCGGGCGACGCCGTCCGCGAACGTCCGGGTGCTGCTCGCCGGCAACCGCAGGAGCGCCTCCTTTTCCGGCGCCGACAGTGCCAACGGGCACGCCTTGAACCCCGCCGTCACCTACACCGTCGTCAGCACGAGCCACGGTGTGAGGCTCGCCGGGGCGGGTGTGCGGATAGCAGCCGGCCTGCTGAGCGTCAGCGGCGCCGGCGCCGTGACGCTCAAGGGCACCGCCGAAAACGGCCTGACGAACGGGTCCTACCGCGGCTCGCTGAGCTTGGCGCCTGCACTTCACGGTGGCATGAACGTGGTCAACGCGCTCTCTCTGGAGGACTATGTACGGGGCACCGTCGCTGAGGAGATGCCGGCCGAATGGCCGCTTGCGGCGCTGCAGGCCCAGGCGGTCGCTACCCGCACCTACGCCATCACTGCCGACGCTGGGCCCGCCGGCGAGTTCGACGTCTACTGCGACACGCGCTCGCAGATGTATCGCGGCGTGGCGGGCGAGACGCCTCGCAGCAACACCGCGACGGCCACGACCGCCGGGCAGGTAGTCACCTTCCGCGGGCGCCCGGCGATCACCTATTTCTTCGCGAGCTCGGGTGGGAGGACCGAGAGCGTGCAGTATGCGTTCACGGGATCGGGCGCCGAGCCATGGCTGCGCGGCGTGCCCGACCCGTTCGACCAAGGCCCGCTGCACAAGTGGACAGTGACGATGAGCTTCGCTTCCGCCCAGGCTCGCCTGACGGGGCTGGTACGCGGCGCCCTCGAGGGCATCGAAGTGCTCAAGCGCGGCTACTCGCCCCGCATACTCACCGCGTATGTGCTGGGTTCGCAGGGGCATACGCTCGTGAGCGGACCCGAACTCGCCGCGCGCCTATCGCTGAACGATACGTGGGCCTACTTCAGTGTCCACGACTCGCACGGCTCACTGCAGGAGCCCGACCAGAGCCAACCGTCTGCGAGTGGCACGCCTGCGCCAGGAAGCGAAGAAGCCGCTACGGCGCAGCCCGCTGCTAGCGGCGGCGTGGGCGCGCCGTAGCGGACCCGCACGCCACGTCCGCCGGCACGGGCGCATACGCTTAGACGATCGACCGCCCGCTCTTGATCGCCGACGTCCCTTGGCTTTTGTACCGCGCGTTCTTTGCGCTGCCGAAATCGATAAGCGACGAGCGGGCTCGACCTGTCAACGCGCTGCTGGGTACAGTCAACGCGCTGGTGTCAGCGATCCAGGCGTGCTCGCCACGGGCCGTGGTGGCCTGCTTCGGCGCCGAGCAGGCCGTCTACCGCGTGAACCTCTACGCGCCCTATCACGCCCACCGCGAGCCGATGCCAGCTGAGCTCGCGCAGCAGTGGGCTCGCGCTGGCGAGCTGCTGGGGCGCTTCGGCTGGACAGTGGCGGGCAGCGAGGAGCTCGAGGCCGACGACGTGATGTTCTCCTACGCGGGCGCTGAGACAGATGCCGGCGGCCTGGCGCTGCTGTTGAGCGGCGACCGCGACATGTTCCAGGCGGTCACAGACGCGGTGAAGATCCTCGAGCTGCGTCGCGACGGAGCCGCAGTCGAGCTCGGGCCTGCCGACGTGCTGGAGCGCTACGGCGTGACCCCGAAGCTCGTGCCTGACTTCATCGCGTTGCGGGGCGACCCGTCCGATGGCCTGCCGGGAGCACCGGGGGTGGGCGCCAAGACGGCCGCCGTGCTGCTGGGCCGCTACGGTGGGCTCGAGCGGCTGCTGGCAGCCGCGGCGGACGGGGATCCTGAGCTACGACCCCGCGTGGCCGGCGCCCTGCGCGAGAACGCAGAGCAGCTGGTCGCCTTCAAGCGGATCGCCACGCTCGTGCGCATCGCTGTCGAGCGTCCAGCCGACCGATCCACGAACTTCGCCGCCGGAGCGCTCGCCGCCGACGAGTTTGGCATGAAGCGCCTCGCGCAGCGTCTGGCTATGGCGTGAACTTCACCGTGATCACATCACCGTCGCGCATCACGTAATCGCGTCCCTCGAGGCGGAGCTCGCCGCGCTCGCGCGCTCCGGCATAGCCACCGCACTCGACGAGCTCGCGCCAGCCGATCACCTCGGCGCGGACGAATCCCTTCTGGATATCGCTGTGGATCTCACCGGCAGCGTGCCACGCCGTCAGCCCGCAACGCAAATGCCACGACTGCGCGGGCTTGCCCTCCCCGGCGGTGAAGAACGCGATCAGATGCAACAGTGCGAACGCCTCGCGCACTACGCGCTCTAGGCCAGACTCGCTGACACCGAGCTCTCCGCGCATAGCGCTCGCGTCTTCGGCCTCGAGCTCGGCGAGCTCCGCCTCGATGCGCGAGGAGATCGCTACCGCCCGCGCTCCCTGTGCCTGCGCGTACTGCGCGATGTCGGCCGGAACCTGCTCGGATCCCTCGTCTACGTTCGCGACGAACAGGACGGGCTTGGCGGTCAGAGCGCCGAGTTCGCGGGCCGCGTACGGGGCGTCCGGTGGCGGCGGCACCGCGCGCACCGGCTTACCCGCCTGCAGCGCCTGGATCACTTCCCCCAGCCACTTCTCCTCGGCGATCGCCCCGCGGTCTGAGCCCTTGGCCTGCCTGGCTACTCGGCTCACGCGCCGTTCGGCCTGCTCGAGATCGGCTAGCGCGAGCTCGGTCTCGATCGTCTCGATGTCGGCGAGCGGATCGACGCGGCCCTCCGGGTGCACGACGCTCTCGTCGCGGTGGGTGCGCACCACGTGGAGGATCGCGTCCGTCTCGCGGATGTTCGCGAGGAAGCGGTTACCGAGACCCTCGCCCTGGTGTGCGCCGGCGACGAGCCCGGCGATGTCGTGAAAGTCGATCGTGTCCCAGACGATCTCAGAGGCGCCCACCGTCTCGGCGACCTTGACGAGGCGCTCGTCCGTCACGGGCACCACCGCGATGTTCGGCTCGATCGTCGTGAAAGGGTAGTTCGCGGCGTCAGCGCCAGCCTTCGTCAGCGCGTTGAAGAGCGAGGACTTGCCCGCGTTTGGCATGCCTACGATCCCGATCTTCATGCTCACCCGGACGTCTCCCGTCTGCTAGCGCGCGCCAGGCGGCGCGCATAGGAGGGCGACTGTACTGCCTAGCAGCGCGCCGCCGGCCACATCGGAGGGGTAATGCACGCCGAGATAGATACGCGAGAGCGACAGGCTGACGGCCAACGGGTAGGCGACGCCGCCGGGGACGCCGACGCGAGCGAACGCGAGCGCGCCCGCGAACGATGTCGCCGCGTGAGCGCTAGGGAAGCTGAGCTGGGTTGGCGTGCCGACGAGCGCCGGCAAACCATTCAGGAGCGGGCGGCGGCGGCGAAAGGCCAGCTTCAGCGCCGTGTTCGCTGCGTAGGCACCGGCGACGGCGAACGTGGCCCGTCGCCAACGCGCGCGCGCGGGACGGTGTGTGAGGTAGCCAGCGGCGCCGATCGCGAGCCATACCGCACCGTGCTCACCGATGCGGGAGAAGCCGGCGATCGCCCGCTCCGCCGCCCGCGCGTGCCCGCGCGTGCGCGCCAGCCGCAGCAGCGCAGTGTCTGCACCCCGCAACGCGTCAAGCGCCCATCCGCCGTTCAGGCGGGACATGACGCCAGGGACGCTCGCGCCGCTGGGAGCGCTTTGTCCTTGGGCAGCTCAGGCGCCAAAGCCGACACGCAGCTCATCGCTCTCCGCGCGCACGTAGACAACCTGGGCGACATCGAGACGCACCGGCCCGTCCTCGCTGTCGAGCTCGTGCCAGCCCGTCGAGCCGAGCGCTTGGCGCAGAGACTTCAGCTGCTCGTCGCTGACCCGCAGCGAGAGGACCTGCCCACCCTGGAAGCCAATGCTGATCCTTCTAGCTGTCTGGGCCATCAGTGTGCCTCGCCTGCTGGTTGCACTATCTCCGTCAACACTCCGCCGCTGGAGCGTGGGTGCAAGAACGCGACGCGAGAGTTGCGTATACCCGTGCGGGGCGCGGTGTCGATCAGCTCGACGCCGGTCGCGGCGAGCGTGGCGAGCGTGCCCTCGATATCGGTGACCTGATAGGCGACGTGGTGCAGTCCCGGGCCCTTCTTGGCGAGGAACTTACCGACCGGGGTGTCCGCGCCGAGCGGCGCCAGCAGCTCGACGTGCCCCTCGCCGATATCCAGCAGCACCGCCTCGACACCTTGCTCGTGGACGATCTCGCGGTGAGCCACGTTCAGCTGGTAGGTGTCGCGGTAGAGCGCGAGCGCCTGGTCGAGCTCGGCGACCGCGACACCTATGTGATCGATTCGACTGAACACGGAGCTCAGTCTATATACGTGGCGACTCGCTCTCGCCCGCGGTGGCGTCGAGCGCCGTCGCGGCCGCCACAACACGCAACCCGACCCCGGGCGCGCGTTCCATGCGCGGCACCCCATCCATGATGCGCTCAATCGCGTCGCGGTCGAGCACCTCGTGCTCGAGCAGCTCGGCGGCGAGCGCGTCGAGCTCGGCGCGGTGACTGACGATCATTCTCTGCGCCGCCCGCCGGGCCTCCTCGATCAGGTCCTGTCGCTCCTCGTCGCGGATCCGCAAAGTGCGCTCCGAGAGACGCACGTCGCCGTCGGGGACACGCCCGACGCCGGCGGTGCCCATCGCGTAGTCGTGGACCATCGAGTGCGAGATGTCGGCGACCCGCTTGAGGTCATCCGAAGCACCGGTCGTCACCTGACCGAACACGTGCTGCTCGGCCACGCGGCCGCCGAGCAGCACGGTCATATAGTCGATCAGCTCCTCGCGCGTCTTCAGGTAACGGTCCTCGTCGGGCAGGTTCAGTGTGTAGCCGAGCGCGCGCCCGCGCGGCACGATCGAGATCCTGTGCACGCGGTCGACCGACGGCAGCAGCTCCCCGCAGAGAGCGTGACCCGCCTCGTGAAAGGCGACGACGCGCTTCTCGTGATCGTTGAGCACGCGCCGGGACTGCACGCCCGCGATCACGCGCTCGAGGGCGCTATCGAAGTCCTCGGTGCCGATGCAGGGAGCCTTACGCCGAGCGGCGAAAATCGCCGCCTCGTTGCATATGTTGGCGAGGTCAGCGCCGGTGAGACCGCTGGTCTGCTGAGCGACGAGCCCGAGGTCGACGTCGCCGAGCGGCTTGTTGCGGGTATGCACCGCCAGCACCCCCTGGCGTCCCTTGACGTCGGGTGGCGCGACGAACACCTGCCGGTCAAAGCGGCCAGGGCGCAGCAGCGCCGGATCGAGCTTATCGAGCAGGTTGGAGGCGGCGATCACCACCAGCCGCCCGCTGGTGTTAAAGCCGTCCATCTCGACCAGCAGCTGATTGAGTGTCTGATCCTTCTCGCCTGAGAAGTCTGAGCCGCGGCGCCCACCGACCGCGTCGAGCTCGTCGATGAAGATGATCGCCGGCTCGTGCTTGCGCGCGATCGCGAACAGGCGACGGATGCGGGCCGCTCCGAGACCCGCGAACATCTCGACGAATGCGGCCGCCGACTGCGCGAAGAACTGCGCCCCGGATTCGTGGGCCACGGCCTTCGCGAGCAGAGTCTTGCCGGTCCCGGGCGGTCCGTGCAGGAGGATCCCCTTCGGCACCTTCGCGCCCATCTTTTGAAACTCACGCGGGTCACGCAGGAACTCGACGATCTCGCGCAACTCGGCCTTCGCCTCGTCGACACCCGCAATGTCCTCGAATGAGACCGACTGGTTGGACGCCGGCTTGATCTGCTGCGGCTTGACACGTGGCATCACCTTCAGCGTGCGCCACATCAGAAAGATGAGCACGGCGAAGAACAGCATCATCGCCACGCTCGACCAGTTGTAGGCCCAGTTCTGTATGTCTTGCGCGATAGACGTGCCGAGTATGGTCACCGCGACTTGATCCATGTCACCCTCCTTGGCTCCAGTGAGCGATGCATTATGGGGCTTTGCGCCTCCAGAGTCCAGCCCCCGCGTTTCTCAACCTAGGAGCCGCACCGCGATGTCGCGGAAGAACTCCGCGGCGAACCCGAGGTCGCGTACGTCGATGCGCTCATCCGCGCCGTGGACGAGCGGGGCTGTGTCGAACAGCGACTGGTGTCGTTGGGGGAAGAAGCCGTAGGCCACGCAGTCGGGGAACGCCTCGCGGAAATGCCGCGAGTCGGTGAAGCCCGGGAGGATCACCGGCACGACCGCAGCCGCCGGGTCGCGCTCGCCGACCCAGCCGCTGATCGCGTCCATCAGTGGACTCTGCAGCGGCGAGCGATTGCCGACGACGCGCTCCGTGAACTGCACCTGAAAGCCGTCTTGCCCGAGAACCTCGGCGATGCCCTGGCGCACCTGTGCCTCGCCGAGGCCGGGCGGGACGCGGCAGTCGACCTTCAGCTGCGCACGCGAGGGGATCACGTTGATCTTCTCCGAGGCGCTGATCCGGGTGGGTGTGAAGGTGACCCCCAGCATCGGCTCGAACATCGTCACCAGGCGCGGGTCGTAATCGCGCAGGCGCTCGACGGCCACAAGGGGATTGTCCGGGTCCTCGCCGATCCCGCGCAGGAACGCCCGCGGCTCGGCGGTGAGCGAATAGCTCGGTTGACGCTCCGCGAACCGAGCTAGCAGCGGCGCCATCTTCAGCAGCGCGTTGTCGCCCATCTTCGGCATCGACGCGTGGGCGGCCACCCCGTCGGTCGACAATGTGAAGCGAAACACGCCCTTCTCGGCGCAGCAGACCCCGTAGTAGCGGCGCCCGCGGTACTCGAAGACGCCGCCGCCGCCCTCGTTGATCACAACATCGCAGCGCACCTTCTCGGGATGTGTCTTGGTGATCCATTCGGCGCCGAGCTCACCGCCCGTCTCCTCGTCGACGACGCTCAACAGCAGTAGCTCACCTTGCGCCGGCCGCCAGCCGCGGCTCGCCAGCGAGATCGCCGCAGCTGCCTCCGCCGCGAGCTGAGACTTCATGTCGATCGCGCCTCGCCCCCATACGCAGCCGTCGGCGAGCTCGCCGCCCCACGGATCGCGAGTCCATTGCGAGGGCTCGGCCAGGACCGTGTCGATGTGCCCGAGATAGCAGAGGGTGGGCCCGTCGCCGCGACCGCGCAGGCGGGCGATCAGATTGGGACGCTCCGGCACCGCGCCAATGAGCTCGCACTGGAACCCCGCGGCGGAAAGCAGCCCGGCGAGGTGCTCTTGCGCGGCGAGCTCCTGGCCGGGCGGGTTGACCGTGTTGAAGCGGATCAGGCGCTGCAACAGCGCCGTCGCCTCCGCCGCCAGGTCGCCTTGCGCGCTCAGTTTTCGTCCTTGTGTGTCGCGGGCGGCGCGCCGGCGTCCTCAGGCTTTGGCATCACGCTGTCCGCCGACAGCGGCGAGGCCCCTGAGGGGCGCGCGGCAGCGATCTCTTGGGCGGTCACGTTCATTGGATGATGGCAGGCTGCGAGGTGCCCGCTCGCGTATTCGGCGAGCGGCGGCTCTTGGGTGGAGCAGATCTCGCTCGCCAGCGGACAGCGGGTGTGAAAGCGACAGCCGACGGGCGGTGTGATCGGGCTCGGCGGTTCGCCGCCGATCACCATCCGCTTGCGGGAGCGGTTCTCCTTGGGGTCGGGAATCGGGATCGCGCCGAGCAGCGCCGCCGTGTAGGGGTGGATCGGCTTGAGATACAGCTCCTGCGCGGGAGAGAGCTCCATCACCTTGCCCAGGTACATCACCGCGATCCGGTCTGAGACGTGGCGCACCACCGACAGGTCGTGGGCCACGAACACGTAGGAGAGCCCAAGCTCGTCCTGCAGCTCGTCGAGCAGGTTGATCACCTGTGCCTGGATCGAAACGTCCAGCGCCGAGACCGGCTCGTCCAGCAGTATCAGGCGGGGGTCGACCGCGAGCGCGCGCGCTATGCCGATGCGCTGGCGCTGGCCGCCCGAGAACTCGTGCGGGAAGCGATTGAGGTGTTCCGGGTCAAGTCCGACCCGTGCGAGCAGCTCGCGCGCCTTGCCCTTCACTTGGCCGCGCGGCACGCCGTGCAGCGCGAGCGGTGTGCCGAGAATCTGGATGACGCGCTTGCGCGGATTCAACGATGCCTGCGGATCCTGGAAGACCATCTGCATCTCGCGTCGCACCGGCGCCAGGTCTCGCCGTCGCGCGGTGGTTATATCGCGGCCACGGAAGCGCACCGTGCCGGAGCTGACCGGCACGAGCCGGGCGATGCCCCGGATCAATGTCGACTTGCCGCAGCCTGACTCACCGACGACACCGAGTGTCTCGCCCTCGCTCAGCGTCAGCGTGACGTCGTCGACCGCGTGAACGTGCCCGGCGGAGCGCGCCAGCAGCCGGCTCGAGGAGACCGGGAAATAGATCCGAAGGTGCTCGACGGCGAGCAGTGGCGTTGGCGCATCCGCGGCACTTGGCGCGCTCGCCGCGTGCTGGGTGACCTCGGCGCTCAAGCGATCACCGTCTCGTCGCTTGCCAGCCCAATGACTCCTTCGACGCTGCGCAGCTTGCGCTTCTGTTCAGGCGAAAGCCAGCAGCGGTCGAGGTGCCCGGAGCCCTGCGCCAGGCGCGAGTCGAGCCCGGGAACCTGTGTGCAGCGCTCGAAGGCGTGCGGGCAGCGCGGGCGGAAGTGGCAGCCCTCGGGCGGGTTCACCAGCGACGGAGGCATGCCGGCGATCGCCGGCAGCCGTTGCGTGCGGTCGCGATCGAGGCGGGCGATCGAACCCAGCAGGCCCCAGGTGTATGGGTGCTGCGGGTCGTAGAACAGCTCGTCCAGTGTCGCCTGCTCGACTATCCTGCCGCCGTACATGACTAGCACGCGGTCGGCGATGTCGGCGACAACCCCGAGGTCGTGACTGACGAGGATCACCGCGGCGCCGGTCTCCTCGCACAGCTGCTTGAGCTCGGAGATGATCTGTGCCTGGATCGTCACGTCAAGCGCCGTGGTCGGCTCGTCGGCGATCAGTAGGCTCGGCGAGCACGACAGCGCCATCGCGATCATCGCTCGCTGGCGCATGCCGCCGGAGAACTCGTGCGGGTAGGAGCGGGCACGTTCGCGGGCCTGCGGGATCCCAACGCGGGCCATCAACGTGATCGCGCGCTCGCCGGCAGCGCGCTTGGAGATCGCGTGGTCGTGCACGCGGATCTGCTCGACGATCTGCTCACCGACCCGCTGCACCGGGTTCAGCGAGCTCATCGGGTCCTGGAAGATCATCGCGATGCGCGCGCCGCGGATACGCCGCAACTGGTCCTCGCGCGCAGCGATGAGCTCGGTCCCCTCGAAGCGCGCGCTTCCCTGAAAGCTGGCGTTGGCCGACCGCGTGAGACCCATCAGCGTCATCGCCGTGACCGACTTGCCCGACCCGGACTCGCCTACGATCGCGACGACCTCGCCGCGGTCGACGTCGAACGAGACACCGCCGACGGCCTTCACCACACCCCCCTCGGTCTGGAAGCAGACGCGCAGGTCACGCACCTCGAGCAGCCGCTCCGGATCACTCATAGCCTGATCCGGGGGTCAAGGGCGGCATACACGACATCCACGATCGCGCTCAACAGCACGACCGTGAACGCGCCGAACATCGTGATGACGAGCACCGAGGGGATGTCCAGCGCCTGCACTGACTGCGCCGCATACTGGCCCACGCCATGCAGGTTGAAGACGCTCTCGGTGAGGATCGCGCCACCGCCGATCACCGACGCGAAATCTAGCCCCCACAGCGAGATGATCGGGATCAGGCTGTTGCGCAGCACGTGGCGGATCATCACCTGGCGCTCGCTCAGACCCTTCGCGCGAGCGGTCCGCACATAGTCGTCGTTGATGTTGTCGAGGATGGTTGAGCGCAGCACGCGTGAGTAGACGCCGATGAACAGCACCGACAGCGCGAACCACGGCATCACCAGATGCTCGAGCCAGCCCCAGGGGTCTTCTGTCAGTTTCACGTAGTCGCCGGGGGGCAGCACCCCCCACTTGTCGCCGACGTAGTAGGCGAGCACCGCGCCGAGGAAGAACACGGGCATCGACACGCCGATCATCGAGAGCACGGTCAGCCCGCGGTCGAGCCAGCGCCCGGCCCTCCAGGCGCTGAGCGCGCCGAACACGATCCCGAGCGCCAGCCAGATGAACCCGGCGCCGAGCGCCAGCGACGCGGTCACCGGGAGGTCACGGCGGATCTCTTCCTCGACGTTGAAGCCCTGGTTGTAGGAGACAACGCTGCCGTCGAAGATCTTCTCCATAGTCCGCAGGTACTGGATGTAGATCGGCTTGTCGAAACCCCAGGTGTGGCGGATAGCTTCGATCTGGGTCTGTGTGGCAGTGCGCCCGGCCAGTCTCAACGCCGGGTCGCCGTTGGGGATCGCCTGGAAGATCAGGAATGTGAAGATCGAGATCGCGATCAGCACCCCGATGGTAGACGCGACGCGGCGTACGACGAAACGTCCCATCAGTGCTCGATCCGGATCCTCGCCCGCGGATCGAGCGCGTCGCGCACACCATCGCCGAACACGTTGATGCCCAGCACGGCGAGCACGAGCATCAGCCCGGGCACGAGTACGAGGTGGATGGCAGCGGGAATCAGCCTGATCCCGTCGCTGATCATCGTCCCCCACGACGGGTTCGGGTCCTGTACGCCGGCGCCGAGGTAAGACAGCCCGGCCTCGGTGAGGATCGAGTTCGCGAGTATCAGCGGGATGAAGACGATGATCGTCGAAGCGACGTTCGGCAGCACCTCGCCGAACATGATCCGCAGGCTGCCAAGGCCCTGCTGGCGCGCGGCGTCAATGAACTCACGCTCGCGTAGCACGAGCACCTGCCCGCGGATCGGCTTGCCGACATAGGGAATGAAGACGAAGCCGATGATCAGCGCGGTCAGGACCAGCGAGGATCCCTTGATCTTGAACACGCCCAGATCGAGTCCCTGCAGCTGCAGTGTGACGCCGAGCGCGATCCCAAGCAGGTACACCGGATAGGCCCAGATCAGGTCGAAGGCGCGGGAGATCAGGCCGTCCAGCGGGCCCCTGAAGTAGGCCCCGACGATGCCGAGGATGCTCGCCAGCAGGATCGTTATGAACGTCGCCTCGATACCGATCTCGAGCGAGTTGCGCCCGCCGTAGAGCAGCCTCACTGCGACGTCGCGACCGCTGCCGTCGGCACCGAGGAAGAACCTGCCATGCCAGGTCGGGCCGATTGGTATGCCGACGGGCGAAAGCACGTCGGTCGGCTTGCCCGCGACCTTGATCACCTGGGTGATGTGCTCGTCGTTGGGGCCGGTGTGGGCGATGTCGTGCGCATACACCGGCGCTAGTAGGCACATCACGACGATCAGCGCAAACAGCGCGCCGAACGCGAGCGCAACCTTGTTGCGCGCGAGTCGCCGCGCCGCCAGCCGGTAGGGCCCGATGCCGCCCTCTTTCTGCAGCTCCCGCGCCACATCGGAGGAGAACTCGGTGCCGGTTGCCGCTAGCGCGGGGTCGGTGGACATCTGGGTTGGAGCGCTGTAGACGCGCCGGCGCAGCGGGCGCGTCTACAGCGGTGCGTCTATTTCGTCAGCGTCAGCGAGGTGTAGTCGAGCCCGTAGACGGGATGGAAGATCGCCTGAGAGAAGTTGATGCGGGTCGAGGTGAACTTCGGCACCTTCTCGTAGCCGAAGACACCGAGGTACGCCTTCTTGGCGACGTATTCGTCGAGCTTTTCCCATCTCGAGGCGACGCTCGACAGCTGGCTCGAGAGAACCGGCGTCAGCGCCTTGATTTCGGAGTTGATGAACGGGTCGTTGATCTCTCCGAAGTTCTCGTTGTTGACCTGCGAGATGCCCGAGCCATCGACCAGCAGATAGAAGTCGAACGGGTTCGGGAAGTCCTGCTGCCAGTCGGCGAAACCGGTCTGGGGATGGGACTTCAACGTGCCGATCGTCGGAAAGTACTGCGTGCTGGCGATGATCTTCGTAGTCGCCTTGAAGCCGATTTCGTTCAGCGTCGCCGCATAGTTGTCAATGTATTCCTTACGTGGCTGACGCTCCTCGCCCCACACCGTCACCGGGTAGCCGGTCAGGCCCGCTTCGGCGACGAGCTTCTTGGCAGCCGCGATGTTCGGCGACTTGGAGGGGTCCCCGTACGGGCATGGGGTGGAGGGGTGGCCGACCAGCGTCGGGGGCAAGAAGTAACAGCCCGGCGTGATGTTGCCGCTGTCCAGGCGTGACAGTGCGTTGCGGTCGAGCGCCATGATCACGGCCTTGCGCGCCAGGATGTTGTCGAACGGCTTCTCTTTGATGTTCATGAAGAAATACAGCACGAGCGCTGTCGGCTCGGAGGCGTAGCGAGACGCCGCCTGTGACTGCACCTGCGGCAGCAGCGACGGCGGGACCGTGTCGCCCCAGTCGAACACGTCTGCGGAGTTGTTGAGCACGTCCTCCGCCTCGGTGGTGGTGTTGGTCTCGATCTTCACGTGGATGTTTACGTGCCCGGCGGGGACACCCGGGATCGCTTGGCTTGCGTAGCTCGGGTTCAGCGAGACGTCGTAGCCCTGGTTGGGCACTACGTTCTTGATCTCATACGGCCCGAACCCCGACGGCGGACTGGTGTCCTGCGGGGTCATCGGCGTGGTCGACGGCAGCAGCCCGGCGCTGGGGAACGCCAGCACGTTCTCGAACGCCCCATACGGTGCGGTCAGGTGGATCACGATCTGACCGGTCGCGTCGTTTGCACTGATGCCGGTGATCGTGTTTGACTTGCCCTTGGAGTAATCGGTCGCACCCGCGATATTCCCGGTGAAATACGCCGCGCCGCCCCAGTTCAGCTTGATCGCTCGCTCGATCGTGAACAGGAAATCAGACGCCTTGACGGCTTCTCCATTGGAGTACTTGAGGCCTTTGCGGATCGTGATCGTGTACGTCTTGCCGCCACCGGTGACCTTCGGCGGCGCGGTGGCGATCGCTGGGATCACCTGTCCGCCGGCGGTGGCGCTCGCGTGAGCGTACGTGTATAGGCCGAGATAGCTGACCCAGCTCGAGTTGGCCGCCTGGGTGGTGTAGCCCTGCGACGGATCGAGATAGTCCGGAGCGGTGCCTTGGACCACGGTAACGGTCGGCCCGCTCGAGGAGCTCCCGCATGCACCCATCACCACCGGCAAGACAAGCGCCACTAGCACCGCGCCGATCGATCGTAGATACCTAGTCACTTGGGTCCCTCCTCCGGAACAGAGTGCAGATTTGGTTGGCCTGGAAAGCCGGCGCGCAAAACGGGCGCCTTTCGACGGTCGTGCTCGCAGTAATTCCCTGGCATTTGGACAATTCCTGCCCACCATCGTTCACGCCGCCGGCCACGTGAGTAACTCGCGGGTATTTCGGCGACAGGATGAGCCGATCCTCGCGTTGCGTGAAGCTGGCGGGCAGATTCGCGTGCGTCCTCATGATTCGCTCGCGCATAGCCCAGACGCACTGCTGGCGGCATCTTTTGCGGGCGTCGGGCACCTCAGTCATCGCAGTCGCCAGAAGAAGCTTGGGGGAGTGGCGCGATGAGAGCCTCCCCTTCCGGACTGAGGGCACACACGTGGGCTGGCTCGCCAGCCAGCCCACCAATGGTCGATGCTCCTGCTGCTCTCACCCAAAACCCCGGTGATACCTACGTGCGCAAGTACCCTGCGACAGCGCAAGTAAACCCGGTCGGGCTACTTTCTGCTCGCGCGGGCTGAGATCCCGTGCTAGCCCGTCCGTAAGCGGGAACCAATCACATGAGCAATGAGACGCACGGCGGTTACATCCGAAAGCCTTGCCAGCGTCGGCTATGACTCCACCCGCCAGCTTCTGGAGATCGAGTTCGCCAGCGGCGAGATATACCGCTACTACCAAGTACCCGCGAACGTACATCGCGAATTGATGGCAGCGGACTCCCACGGCAGGTACTTCATCGCCAATATCCGCCCGCGTTACGGCTTTGTTCGTCTCGGCTCTCGCCGCTGCCCGCGCAAGCCGGGTGTCGCCCGGCGGAGGCTGCGCCATCGAAGCGAGCAGTCCGGGTGACGCTCGGGCAAACTATGCGGATGGACTCTCTGTTTGACCAGCCGGAGGCTGAGGAGACGGTCCATGGCGAGAACGCTCCCGCCGTACCGCTAGCCGCGCGACTCAGGCCAACCACACTCGCGGAGTTCGTCGGACAGGAGCATCTGCTCGCGCCCGGCTCGGCGCTGCGTGTCGCGATCGAACAGGGCAAGCCCCACTCGATGATCCTGCATGGCCCGCCGGGCAGCGGCAAGACGACACTGGCGCGGATCATCGCCGCGAGCGCCGCTTCCGCGTTCGAGGAGCTCAGCGCGGTGCAGGCGGGACGGGCCGAGGTGCGCGCCGTGCTTGAGCGGGCGAGAGAGCGTTCCCGCAGCGGTCGCGGCACGATCTTCTTCCTGGATGAGATCCATCGCTTCAACAAGGCCCAGCAGGACGCGCTGCTGCCCGCCGTCGAGGAGGGGCTCGTCACGCTGATCGGGGCCACGACCGAGAACCCCTCGTTCGAGGTCAACCGCGCGCTGCTGTCACGCACGCGGTCCTATGAGCTCGGCGAGCTGACGGAGGAGCAGGTCCTGGTGCTTTTGCGCCGCGCGCTCGAACGCGGTGAGTGCGGCGAAGTCGAGGTGGACGACGAGGCGATCAGGATGCTGGCCGCCCGTTGCGACGGCGACGCGCGCACCGCCCTGGGGGCGCTCGAGCTTGCCTGTAAGACCGCTAACGACAGGGTGACGCTCGAACAGGCCGAAGACGCGCTGCAACGGCGGGTAATCCACTACGACAAGGCCGCCGACAGCCACTACGACACGATCTCCGCGTGGATCAAGGCCACGCGCGGCTCGGATCCAGACGCCTCCCTGTACTACCTCGCGGTGATGCTGGAGGCGGGCGAGGACCCCCGGTTCATTGCCCGGCGGATGGTGATCATCGCGAGCGAGGACATCGGCAACGCCGACCCGGGCGCGCTCACGGTAGCCACCGCGAGCGCCGCCGCGGTCGACCACGTCGGCCTACCGGAGTGCCAGTTCGCGCTGGCGCAGGCGGCGATCTACCTGGCGCTAGCACCGAAGTCCGACGCCGCTAAGCGGGCGATCGGCGCGGCGCGAGCGTTCGTGCGCGAGCAGGGCGCCTCGCCGCCGCCCGTCCAGTTGCGTTCCGGCGGGCGGGGACAGGGATATGACAACCCGCACCGGCATCCCGGGCATCTCTCCGCGCAGCAGCTCGCGCCCGACGACGCGATCGACGAGCGTTTCTATCAGCCGGACGAGGCCGAGGCAGAGCTGGCGGACCGCTTGCGGCGGATCCGCTTGGACCGCGGCCTCGGCGAGGAATAGGCGCCCGGGCGAGGAGCCATAATCGACACAATGAGCTCCCTGTCGATCAACTCAGCCGTCGGGACGATCGTCTCGCGCGACCCGGTCAGCGGCGAGCAGCTGGGGCACTTCGCACAGACACCGCCCGAGGAGATCGGTCAGATCGCTGCCGCCAGCGCGAATGTTCAACCGCTATGGGCGCTGCTGCGCGTCGCCGACCGCGCCCGCTACATGCGGCGCATGGCGCAGGCCATCATCGACGAGTTCGACGATCTGACCGAGGCGCTCGCGCGCGAGCAAGCAAGACCGCGCTCTGAGATCGCGACGCTGGAGCTGCTTCCCGCGATCGACACGCTGATCTGGATAGCCGAAGCGGGAGCGAGAGAGCTCGGCGAGCGGCGCGTCGCGATCCACCGCTCGATGTCTTTGACAAAGCGCGCGCGGGTCGCGTATGAGCCGCTCGGCGTGGTGGCGGTGATCGGCGCCGGCAGCGCCCCGTTCGCCCAGCCATTGGCGCAGATAGCGGGTGCGCTGCTGGCGGGCAATGGCGTGCTCTTCAAGCCGGCGCTGAGAGCAAGCCTGGCAGGCGAGCGGATCGCACGCGTGGTGGCCCGCGCCGGATTGCCGGAGGGCCTGGTGCAGCTCGTTCACGGCGGCGCGCGGCTCGGCGTGGCGCTGGCGGACGCCGACGTCGAGAAGATCCTGTTCACCGGCTCGCCCGCGGTGGGACGCGCGGTCGCCCGCGCATGTGTCTCGCAGAACAAGGAGGTGGTGCTGGAGACAGGCGGCAAGGACGCGATGATCGTCCTCGCAGACGCGCATGTGCCAAGGACGGTGAGCGGCGCCGTGTGGGCTGGGTTCGCCGCGGCCGGGCAGGCGCGCGGCTCGATCGAGCGCATCTATCTCGCACGTGAGATCGCCGAGCAGTTCCTGAGCGCATTGACCGCCAGGACCCGCGCGCTGCGGATCGGCGACCCACGCGATGAGCGCGTGCAGCTCGGGCCGCTCGCGTCCGAGCGGCGCTTGCTTCGCGTTCACGAGCTGGTACAGGACGCTGTCGTCCAAGGCGCGCACGTGCTGTGCGGCGGCGAGCCACGCCCGCAGGCGGGCACCCAGGCCGCTTTCTACGCGCCCACCGTCCTGGCGGGCGCCACGCACGAGATGCGCGTGATGCGCGAGCCGCTCGACGGGCCCGTGCTCGCGGTCACGGTCGTCGACTCCGCCAGCGAAGCGATCGCCCTGGCCAACGACTGCGACTATGCGCTCGGCGCCTCGGTGTGGAGCGCCGACCGCTACCACGCGCTGCGCATTTCGCGCGAGCTGCAGGTCGGCATGGTGTGGGTCAACGACCACCTGCCGGGGCCGATGATCGCTCAGGGGCCGTGGGGCGCTTCGGCCGGGGGCGGCCTCGGTCACACGCTCGGGCAGGCCGGTCTGCGCGCGTTCGCGCAGGAAAAGCTGATCACCTTCGATCCGCCGGGACGCGGCGGGCTGTGGTGGGGTCCGCAGGGCCCCACGCTCAGGCGTGCCGCGCAGGCGGTCGCCGAGCTGCGCTCTGGACGAGACTTTCACCGTGAGCGGGCGTGGCGACGCGGAGCGCCATCGCTGGCGCGAATCGCGCTGCGCGCGCTCGGGCCGGCGCGTGGCTGACCGCGCACGGCATTAGCCCGGCGCCAATACACGCACGAGAGCCCCTAACCTGTCGTGTATGTCGGAGGCGTATGTGGGCAAGGCGTGCGTGTGCGAGCTACGCAGGGGCATCTGCGACCAGTCCTGTGTCCAGGGCATGCTCCAGACCACCTTCTACGTCGCCTGCCTGAACCTCACAGCCCGCCGCTGTGTGGTGATCGGCGCGGGCCGCGTCGCTCTGGAGAAGGTCGAGGGCCTTCTGGCCTGCGACGCGCAGGTCACCGTGATCGCGCCGGAGGTCGAGCCGGCCTTGCGCCACTACGCGCGCGAGGGGACGATCTCGCTGCACAAGCGCCTATACGGCGGGCCGGCCGACCTGGAGGGCGCTCTGCTGGTGATCGCGGCGACCAGCGATACCGAGACCAACATCCGCGTGTCGGCCGACGCCGAACGCCGTCACATGCTTGTAAATGTCGTGGACGTCCCACCGCTGTGCAACTTCATCCTGCCCGCGATCGTGCGCACGGGACCGCTTGCGATCGCGATCTCGACCGCGGGAGCCTCGCCGGCGCTGGCCAAGCGCATGAAGCACGAAATCGCCGAGCTGTTCGGTGAGCACCATGCGCGCCTGGCGGTGCTCCTCAACCAAGCACGCGGCTGGGCCAAGCAGACACTGCCTACCTACGGCGAGCGCAGGGACTTCTTCGAGTCGATCGTCAACGGCGAGCCCGACCCGATCGAGCTGCTGCGCGCCGGCCGCGAGGACGCGGTGCGCGAGCTGATCGCCGAACGTCAAAGGGCGCTATCCCGCGCGGCCGCGAGCGCCTAGGCAGGCCGTCTGCTCGAGGACAGCTGGTACACGATGGCACCCAACACAGCGCAGAAGCCGGCCGAGGCGGACGCCGCCTGCGAGCGCGCGGGCTCTCCCGCGATCGAGCTCGACGGCCTGCAGCGCCGCTACGGCGAACGGGTGGCGCTCAACGCGCTGTCGCTGTCGCTGGAGGCGGGCCAGACACTGGTCGTCTTCGGCCCCAACGGTGCCGGTAAGACGACGCTGCTGCGCCTGCTGGCCACCCTGCTGCGTCCACACGCGGGCAGCGCACGGGTGCTTGGCGCCGAGCTGCCCGCGCGCGCCCACGCGGTGCGAGGGCGCATCGGCCTGCTCGCTCACGAGCCGCTGTTGTATCGAGAGCTGAGCCCCCGCGAGAATCTGCTCTTCCACGCCCGCCTACACGGGGTGCAAGCCACCCGCGTGCAGGACATGCTCGAGCGGGTCGGGCTCAGCGGCCGCGCCGAGGAGCCGCTGCGCAACCTCTCGCGAGGAATGGTGCAGCGTGTGGCGATCGCCAGGGCCGTGCTTCATGATCCTGAGCTGCTGTTGCTGGATGAGCCGCGCGCGAACCTCGACCCGGCCGCCAGTGAGCTCGTCGAGCCGCTGATAGGCCGCGACTGTGGCCGCACCCGGGTGCTCTCGAGCCATGACCCGCTGGGCGGCTTGCAAGAGGCGGATGTGGTTCTCGGCCTACGCGGCGGGCGCCCGGTCCTGCTCGCCAATGTCGCCTCGGTCGACCCCGAGCAGATACGGGAGCTCTACCGGTGAGCACCGTTAGCCATGAGCCCGTGAAGGCGCCAGCCGCGGTGCGCGGCAGGGCGGCGCCGAGCATGCGTGCGACTGTCGCCGCCCTACTGCGCAAGGAGCTGCTGATAGAGCTGCGTACGCTCGAGTCGGTGCCGGGCATGTCGCTGTTCGCTGTGACGATCTTCGTTGTCTTTCACTTCGCGCTGAACCAGAACAGCCTCGCCGGCAACGAGGCCGCGGGCGTCCTATGGGTGACGCTGCTACTCGGGGCTATGCTCGGCGTCAACCGGCTGTTCGTCGCGGACTCCGATCAAGGCGGCTTCGACGCCTTCATGCTGGCCCCCGTCAACCGCTCGGCACTACTGCTGGCGAAGGCGTCGGCGCTAGCGCTCTACCTACTGGTGCTCGAGCTCGTGGCGGTGCCTGCCTTCGCCTTGCTGCTGGCGGGCGCGTCGCTGGGACACGCGTTCCCGACGCTGCTGGCGGTGCTGGCGCTGGCGGACGCGGGCGTGGCGGTGATCGGCACGCTCGTCGCGGCAATCGCGGTGCGTACACGCGCGCGTGACCTGCTGGGCCCGCTGCTCGCCCTGCCGCTGCTCATCCCCGTCGTGATCGGTTCGGCGCGGGCAAGTGCGCCGCTGTTCGGCGCGCAGGGCAGCTCCGGCCGCTGGCTGTTGATGCTGGCTCTCTATGATTTGGTTTTCGGGCTTATCTCCTATGCTGTATTCGACTTCCTCCTGGAGGACTGAAAGCCATGTATGGCCGGCGCCTTCGCGCCCTCTCTTTCTCGACCGCCGCCTCGCTGTGCCTCGCGCTCGGTTTGGTCTTTTTCTTCGCGCCGCTTGAAGCCGACCAGGGCTTCCTGCAGAAGATCTTCTACGTCCACGTGCCGCTGGCGATAGTCGCGCTGTGCGGTTTCGTGGCGAGCGGACTGATGGCGATCGGGTATCTGCGCACCGGCGACTCGCGCTGGGACATGCGCTCATATGTCACGATCCACATGAGCCTCATTTTCGGCGTGGGTGTGCTGCTCACAGGCTCGATCTGGGCGAAGGGCTCGTGGGGCCACTGGTGGGTGTGGGACGAGCCGACGCTCGTCTCGTTCTTGATCATCTTCCTGCTGTATGCGATCTACCAGCCGTTGCGCTTTGCGATCGAAGACCCCGAGCGACAGTCGCGCTACGCGGCGGTATTCGCGATCACCGCCGCGGCGTTCGTGCCGATGAACTTCATCGCCGTGAGACTGTCGACGGCTTACGTGCATCCCCGTGTCCTGGGACAGACGTCGAACCTGCCGTTCAAGATGGCGTTCACCTTCCTCGTCTGCCTGGCCGCGATCGCGCTTCTGTATGTGACGCTCTGCAAGTACGAGATGACCGCCAAGCACACGCGCGGGCAGCTGCGTGCGTTGCGCCGGCGCCTGCACAGCGAAGACGGCCTGGTAGGCGTCGGCGGGCGCAGCGCCGTGGCCAGCCTCGTGGCGCCTGCCGCCCCGGCGCTGCAGATGAGCCCCCGTCCCCAGGCGGTCCCGGGCCGCCTGTCCGAGTCAAGTTGATGCCTGCACTCCCGCTCAATGAAGCCGGCGAGTACGTCGCGGCCGCCTACATCGTGTTCTTCGCGCTGGTTTTGATCTATGTCTCGATCATGGCGATCCGCCTGCGCCACATCGAACGCGACCTCAGCGAGCTGTTGAAGCTCACCGAGGCACAAGGGGAGCCGGCGCAAGAGCAGGAGACCGACCACAGCAACTCCGAGCAGCAGGCGGGTGTGGCGTGAGCGAGCTGATCGTGCTTGGCATCTCCCACAAGACCGCGCCCGTGGCGTTGCGTGAAAGGCTGGCCTTGAGCGCGGCCGAAGCGCTCGAGTTCACCCGGCAGCTCACGGAGACAGCCGACGTGCGCGAGGCGGTCACGATCTCCACCTGTAACCGCACCGAGGTCTACCTCGTCGTGGGTGACCCGGTGCGCGCCGAGGCGGACGTTCTCGGCGCGCTCGCCACCCGCGCCGGGATCCGTCCGACGGAGCTCACCGAGGTGATCTACAGCCCGCGCAACTGTGACGCCGCGCGCCACCTGTTCCGCGTCACGGCGGGACTAGAGTCGATGATCGTCGGCGAGGCCGAGATCCAGGGGCAAGTCAAGCGAGCGTATGACGCGGCGCTCAAGGTGGGCTACACCGGAGCGCTCACGAACCGTCTGTTCAGCGCGGCGCTGACAACCGGCAAGCGGGTGCGCTCGGAGACGGAGATCGGCTCCTCGCGCGTGAGCATCCCCTCGGTCGCCGTGGACCTCGCCTGCCGTGTGCTCGGGACGCTGCAAGATCGCTGCGTCATGGTCCTCGGCGCCGGCGAGACCAGCGAGCTGACCGCGCGTGCGCTGGCGGAGCAAGGAGCGGGGACGATCTTCGTCGCCAACAGGCGCGCCGACCGGGCGCTCAGCCTCGCGCAACGCTTCGGCGGCACGGTCGTCAGCCTGGACGGGATGCCCGAGCAGCTCATCCGCGCCGACATCATGGTCTCTTCGACCGCCTCGCCTCACCACATCGTCGGCCATGAGGAGCTCGAACTCGTCGTGGCCGAGCGTCAAGGCAAGCCGCTGCTGTTGATCGACATCGCGGTGCCGCGTGACATCGAGCCTCGCTGCGGCGAGCTGCCGGGGGTAACCTTGTATGACATCGACGACCTGCAGGAGCTCGTGGCGCACAATCTCGACAGCAGGGCAGCGGTCGTTCCCCACGCGCAGGAGATCATCGAGGAGGAGCTCACGCGCTTCGCCCGCTGGCTGGGACAGCTCGAGACACTGCCGACCATCACCGCCCTGCGCGAACACGCAGACGCGATCGTAGAGCAGGTTCTGGCGGAGAACTCGGAGCGCTGGGAGAGCGCCTCGCCCCGCGACCTGCTGCGCATCGAGGCACTGGCCAGGGCAATCGTCAACCGGCTGCTGCACGAGCCCACGATCCATCTGCGCGGCCTCTCTGGCGAGCACGGTCACGCCAGCGTCGAGCTGCTGCGGGAGCTGTGGGGGCTGTCGGGCGACGCGCCGGCACGGGACCAGGGAGCGGACCTCGCAGAGGTCCATTCCCTCGAAGGCCGTCGCCGCCGCTGATGCGGATCGGCACGCGCTCAAGTCCGCTCGCGCTGGCCCAAGCGAAGCTCATCGCACAGATGCTCGGCACCGGCGAGCTGGTCCCGATGACCACGGCGGGTGACCGCGGCCAGTCGAGCGCCGACAAGTCACGCTGGGTGCTCGAGCTCGAGCAAAGCCTACGCGCCGGTGAGATCGACCTAGCCGTGCACTCGGCCAAGGACGTGCCGGGCGAGCTGGCCGACGGCCTGGAGCTGCTCGGCTCGCCTCGGCGTGCGCGCCCCGAGGACGTCCTCTGCGGCGCCGGCACGCTCGCAGACCTCCAAAGCGGCGCCCGCGTCGGCACCAGCAGCCTGCGACGAGCGGCGCAGCTGCGCAGCATCCGCGAGGACCTGGAGGTGACGAGCGTCACCGGCAACGTCGATACCCGCCTTCGCAAGCTGCACGAAGGCGCGGTCGATGCGCTCGTGCTCGCTGGGGCTGGCTTGGAACGCCTCGGTCGAGGCGAGGAGATCGACGCTGTGCTCGAGGCGGACCGTTTCGTGCCGAGCCCCGGACAGGGGACGCTGGCGCTCGAGGGCCGCGCCGACGACGAGGCGACACGAGCGGCGGTGCAGGCGATCACCGACAGCGAGACGTTCGCGTGCCTGCTGGCGGAGCGTTCGCTTGCGCGCTCGCTGCAGGCGAGCTGCCACACGCCGCTCGGGGCCCACGCGCGCATGCTCGACGGCGCGCGCCTTCAGCTGCGGGCGTGGGTGGGCCTGCCGGACGGCTCGCACTGGATCGCAGACGAGCTCGAGGGCGCCGCCAGCGACCCGCGTTCGCTTGCCGCGGCGTTGTGCGAGCGGTTGCGCGCGGCCGGCGCCTGCGAGCTCTTGGCAGAGGCGGAGGAGATGGCAGTTTGAGCCGGCGTGAGGACGCTGGCTGCGTCTACCTCGTCGGCGCCGGTCCAGGCGACCCCGGTTTGCTGACGTCCCGCTCGCTCGAGCTCCTCGCGTCCGCCGACGTGATCCTGTATGACCGGCTGATCCCCACCGAGGCGCTCTCCAGCGCCAAGCCCGGCGCGGAGCTCATATTCGTCGGCAAGCAGACCGGCTCGCACTCGATGCCCCAGGAGGAGATCGCCAGCTTGCTCGTGCGTCGCGCCGGCGAAGGCAAGATGGTCGTGCGGCTGAAGGGCGGCGACCCGTTCGTTTTCGGCCGTGGAGGCGAGGAGGCGCTCGCGCTGCGCGCGGGCGGCATCCCGTTCCAGGTCGTTCCCGGCGTGACCTCGGGCGTCGCTGCGGCCGCCTATGCGGGCATACCCGTCACCCATCGCGGGCTCTCGCTGGCGGTAGCTTTCGTGACCGGGCACGGTGAGCCTGGCGGCGGCGAGCCGCCGCTGGACTGGCGTGCGCTGGCGGCTTTCCCGGGGACGCTCGTCTTCTTCATGGGGGTCCGCCAGCTCGCCGAGATCGCCTCCAGGCTGAGCAGCTTCGGGCGCGCCCCGACTGAACCTGTGGCGATCATCGAACAGGGCACGATGCCCGCGCAGCGGACGCTCACGGGTACGCTCGCAGACATCGTCGAGCGCGCCCGCGAGCACGACGTGCACCCGCCGGCGATCGTCGTGGTGGGGCCGGTCGCCGCGCTCTCACGGGAGCTCGACTGGCTGACGCAGCGACCTCTACACGGACGCACCGTCGCCGTCACCCGCTCGCGCGCGCAGGCCAGCGAGCTCGCCCGCCGCCTACGAGAGCTAGGCGCCGACGTGATCGAGGCGCCGGTGATCCAGACGCGTCCCGTCGAGCATGAGCCGATCGACCCATCCGGATACGACCTTGTTTGCGTGATGAGCCCCAACGCGGTTGCCGCGCTGTTTGCTTCGCTCACCGCCGGCGGCCGCGACGCCCGTGCGCTCGCGGGAGCGCGCGTGGCGGCGATCGGCCCGGGGACCGCCCGTGCGCTGGCCGAGCACGGCGTCACAGCCGACCTGATCCCGGAGCGGTTCGTAGCGGAGTCGCTCGTCGACGCGCTCGGTGAGCTGCCTGTCACGCGCGCGCTCGTCGTCCGGGCCCGCGAGGGCCGCGAAGTGCTGCCACAGGCTCTGCGCGACCGCGGCGTGGAGGTGGACGTAGCCGGGTTGTATGAGACGGTCGCGCAGGCGCTACCGTCTGAGCTGCTTGCGCGGGCCGCCAGCGCCGACTACATCACTTTCACCTCCTCCTCGACAGTCCGCTATTTCCTGCGCGCGATTGACGGCACGCCATCGCAGAGCGCGCGGCTCGTCTCGATCGGGCCGGCGACCAGCCAGACGCTGCGCGAGCACGGACTGGAGCCGACGCTGGAGGCCGAGCCCCACGACATCGACGGCTTGATCGCCGCCCTGCTCGCGGATGCCACCGAAAACTGATGGGCCCGCTCGTCACCTTTCTCTCCGACTACGGCTACCGTGACGAGTTCGTCGGGGTCTGTCGCGGCGTCATCGCCCGCCGATGCCCGCAGGCGCGCGTGATCGACATCACCCACGGGATCGCCCGCCACGACATCCGCTTCGGCGCGCTGGCGCTACGCAGCGCGCTGAGCTACATGCCGAGCGGCGTGCACCTCGCCGTCGTGGACCCCGGCGTCGGCGCGCGCGGTGAGCATGCGCGCCGCGCCGTCGCGCTGCGCGTCGCGCAAGAAGAGCGCCTGCTGGTCGGCCCTGATAACGGCCTGCTGGCACCCGCCGCCGAGACCTTTGGCGGCGTGGTCGAGGCGGTCGACATCGGCCGCTCCCCCGAGCGGCTCGAGCCGGTGTCCTCGAGTTTCCACGGGCGTGACATCTTCGCCCCGGTCGCCGGCGCGCTGGCGTCAGGCGTGCCGCTCGCCCAAGTCGGCGAGCCCCTACCGCTAGAGGACCTCCGCGGCCTGGAGCTGCCGCATGCGCGGGTAGAGCAGCGGCAGCTATGCACACACGTGCTCTACTGCGACCACTTCGGCAACCTGATCCTCGACGCCACGCACGAGCAGCTGGCGCAGATCGGCTTGCGGCTCGGTGAGCAGCTCGTCATCACCTGCGGTCCGGGCGCCTACACCGCCCGTTACGCCCGCACCTTCGCCGACGTCGCCGCGGGTGAGCTGTTGCTCTACGAGGATGCTCAGCAGATGGCGGCCCTGGCCGTCAATCGCGGCTCAGCCGCCGAGACGCTCGGGGTGGGCCGCGACGCGGAGCTGATCGTGAGCTCGCGGTGAGCGTCCTCGGGCACCCGCGGGTACACCTGCGTGTGACCGACTCCACCAACGACCGTGCACGAGCACTGGCGCTCGCGGGCGCTCCGCATGGCACGCTTGTCACCGCCGGCGAGCAGACCGCTGGACGGGGACGGCAGGGCCGCAGCTGGTCCGCGCCGCCCGGCCGCTCGCTGCTGATGAGTGTCGTAATACGCGACGCGCCGATGCTGCTGCCGCTCATCGCCGCGGTGGCAGTGTGCGACACGGCGGGCGCGCAGGCGCTCATAAAGTGGCCCAACGACGTCGTGGTCAGCCGCGGCTCAAGCCTCCTGAAGCTGGCGGGGATACTCGCCGAAAACCGCCCTCAGGATGGGTGGGCGGTGCTCGGCGTCGGCGTCAACGTGGCAGTCCGCCTCGATCAGCTGCCGGGCGAGCTGCATGAGCGCGCCGCCACGCTAGGCCTGACCACCGACCAGATCGAGCCGACGCTGAAACGCCTGCTCCTAGAGCTCGAACGGCGACTGCGACAGCCCTCCGAGACGATCCTCGCTGACTGGCGCGAGCGCGACGCGCTGCGGGGCCGGGAAGTCTCCTGGGCCGCGGGACAGGGTCGCGGCGAGGGCATCGACGGCACCGGGCGGCTGATCGTCAGACGCTCGGACGGGACGCGCAGCACGCTAGATGCGGGCGAGGTACATCTTCTGGAGGGCTACTCGGCGGCGTGATCGAGCGCGTCGGTGACGCTGCGCTCGAGTGCGATCCCGCTGCCGGGAGCTAGCTCGGGCCCCTGCTCCTGCGGCCCGCTCGAAAGCGCTTCCGCGAGCACCCCATCAGAGGGCTGCGACGCCTCGGCGGCGCTCTTTCTACGCGACCTCTTTGCCCGCGGCTTGTTCTCCGGGGACTCCTGCGCGTCCTTCTTGGCTGTCCCCCGCTTGGCGGCGGTCCTTTTCGCCGGCGAACGCTTCCTGGCGGGCTTTGCCGCCGCGGGCGAGCTGGTGCCAGCCTGCGCCTCGGATGGCTCCTCGCCGACTCGCTCGCCCTGAGGCGCCCGCCCCTCCACGGCAGTGACTTGCTCCGCCGGCTCGGCGGGAGCGTCGCCGACGTCAGCTGGCGGCGCTCCGATCAGCGTCTCATCGACCCTGGCGCCTTCGAGGCCCTTTGCCTTGCGCTTGCGCCGCGAGCCCTTTGCGCGCCGTCTGGGGAAGTTGCGCAGCAGTTCGCGAGCCAGCGCCTGAGGCTTGCGCGCCATCCGGGTGCGCGCCCCGCGCAACGCCTCCTCGGCCTCCGGTGTGTGTGCCAGCGCGGCGGCGAGCAGCGCGGCGGCGAGACGGCGATCCTGCTTGCGGGCGGCGTGGATCAGCCGGCGCGCGTTGCGCGCGTGCGCTGCGCCAGCCGAGTTCACCAGCAATCCGAGCAGGCGCTTGGTCTCCGGCCAGCGCTGCACGGCGTATTCCTCGTGGGTCTCGCGCGTGTACTCAGCCAGCCGCCAGATCCACGCGGTCGCCTGGTCACGCCGGCCGATACGGCGATCGACCAGGGCGTGCAGGAGGATCTTCGCCGCTTCGCGGCGCTCATCGCGCGACCAGCCACCTACGATGTCGATGGCGGTGTCGAAGGTATCCGCGTCGCGCAGCGCGGCTATGTCCGCCAGCGCTCGCAGACGCAGCTGCGAACTCTTGTTGCGCTGCACGGCGGTGATCAAAAAACGCGCCTTCAGCTCGCCGGTGCGGTCGAAGTGCAGCATCGCACGCGCTCGGCGCCAACCCGTGGTGGTCACGCGGGCACCGGCCAGAGCGGCCCACACGTGTTGCTCGCCGTAGTCGAGATGCTCGACCGCGATGCGCCAAAGCTCACGCTCGAACACCTGAAAGCGGCGCTCCTCCTCGGCGCATACCGGGAGCACGCGGCGCTCCACGCGCACGCGGCGCCCACGCCCGCGGCGGACGGGCCCGACCACGATCGCGCCACCACGGTAGACGTCGCGGTCGAGCAGCGAGTGCAGCGTGACGACGGGGTCGTCGTGCTTGGTCGCGGGATGAACGAAGTCGACGACGAGTCCCGCCTCCTTGCCGGGGTGACGGCGTGTCACGCGCCCCACACGCTGCTGGTAGATACGCTTGGAGGCGGTCGGCGCTAGATGCACGCAGACGGTGGCGCGCGGGCTGTTCCAGCCCTCCGCCAAGAGCTGCGCGTTGATCAGCACGTCGATCTCACCACGCTCGTAACGCGCCAGGATCTCGGCGAGCTTACGCTTGGGCGTCTCACCCGAGACTGCCTTGGCCTTCAGCCCAGCGGCGACGAACGCCTCCTCCAGGTTGTAGGCGTGGCGCACGCCGGCCGCATAGACGACCCCGGGCACGCCGTTGAAACGGACCTTGTAGAGGTCGGCCACAGCGTGATTGAAGGGATGCTGGTCGAGCAGTTCGGCGAGCATCTCCTGGTCGAACTCGGTGTCGACCTCGCCGCGGCGCAACGGCACCTTCGCGATCGTGCGCACGCCCGGGCCGGGAGGGATGCGCACGCACCGCAGCGGCGAGATCACCCCGCGGCGCGCCGCTTGCGCGAGATCGAAGCGCGAGGTCTGGGTCGGGAAGAGGTCGGTCACGTGGCGTGCGATCAGCGCGCCGGTGGCGGTCATGCCGATGAAGATCGGGCCGGTCCAGGCTCGGATCGTGGCGCTTGTCTTCTCACCCAGCGCCGTGTGGGCCTCATCACAAATCACGATCGTGTAGGCGCTCGAGATCTTGCCGGAGTTGCGCACGAACCACTGGTAGGTCTCGACCGTGACAGGGCCCTTGACGGAGTCCTCGCCCTTCAGCAGCGGACGGCTGATGCGACTGCGGTAGCCGCGCATCTGCAGCTCGCTGAGGAACTGGTCGACGAGGTTGCGTCGGTGGGTGAGGATCAAAATCCCGCCGGTACGGGACGCCTCGACGAAACCGAGGGCGGCGACGGTCTTGCCAGCGCCCGTCGCATGCTCAAACCAGAAGCGCTTGGCGGCATTGGGGTCCTCCGGTTGCTCGGCGAGCGACTCTTCGTCCTCCTCGTCCACCCAGTCGCGCGGCTCCTCCTCCGATTCCTCCTCGAGCTCGGGCTCCTCCGGCTCCTCCTCGAGCTCCTCGATGAGCTCCTCATCGTCCTCATCGTCCTCATCGTCCTCATCGGGCGCGGCGCGTGCCACGGGCCCTAGATCCTCCTCGTCCTCATCGTCCTCGTCGGGGAGCTCGTCCTCCTCCTCGTCGAGGACCTCCTCTGCGACGGAGCCATGGCCGTTCTCCTGCTCGGCCGCGACTGTAGGCTGCTCATCGTCGTGGCCGAGGATCGCCGCGGAAGCCAGCAGCTCGGGCGAGGCCGCCGCGGCGCTGCGCCTGCCATTCCCGTTCTCGGCCGTTCGCTGCGACTCAGCCAGCAGCGCCGTCAACGTCCCCGACAGCGCATCGACCTGGTGGGCGGATAGAACGGTGCCGTCGGCGAGCTTCGGCTCGTCGTCGGAGAGCAGCCGCTCGAGCCCCAACAGCAGCGAGAACTCACGCCGCCAGGCCGTCGACGGGTGCTTCGCGCCCTCGGCAATCTCGGCCAAAGCGCGATCCAATGCCCGCCTGCGAGGGGAGCCAGGAGCCAACGCGAGCTGCGGGTCTTCGCCCTCGTGCACGAAGCGCTCGCGCACGAACTTCTCCGCGCGCTCAATTTCGGCGGTATTCGGAAGAGGCGCGGCCGCGACGGCCACTGAAGTAGGCTCGGCCATAAAGGCTTTCGACTCGAGACAGTGTCGCGACCCAAATCGATCTGGCGCGACTCGGCGGAGAACCCGGTATCTCGACCGGTGAAATGCCGGGTGCTAGAGCAACCCGGTTTGATGTAGCTCAAGATATAGCAGGTTGAGGCGACGGTGAAGCGCCCGCCACACAGCCCGAGAACCACCACCCATTGCAGCGATGACACCAAAGCGACTGTTCACCGCACTCGGCGGGCTTGCGCTCCTCGTGCTCGTCACGATCGGGGCGCTACAGTTGGCTGACTCCCGCCCGCCGGCCACGACCGCACCGTCATATCTGACGCCCGCGCAGATGAGTGCTCGCCTAGCCGGCTCGCCGCCGGCGCTTGCGCGCCTGCACGCCCAAGCAGACGAGCTGTTGAACGGTGGCGGCACGGCGCTGCACGAGCGTCTGCGATCGCTGCGAGGCATGCCGATAGTCATCAACAAGTGGGCCTCGTGGTGCGCTCCCTGCCGCTCGGAGTTCGGCTCCTTCCAGCACGTGTCGGTTAGCCTCGGCCGCCGGGTGGCGTTCATCGGCATCGACTCAAACGACCCCTCGCGCTCGAGCGCGCTGGCCTTCCTACACTCCTTCCCGGTGAGCTATCCAAGCTATTACGATGCGAGCGGGACGCTGGGCGAAGCCATCACCGGCTCCTCCTTCATGCCGGTGACCGTCTTCTACGACCACGCGGGGCGTCAATACATCCGTCAGGGGCCCTACCCAAACCTGGCCAAACTCGAATCCGATGTAGAGCGCTACGCGCTCGATAAGTGACTCGTGCCTGAAATTCGCCTCGACCCGCTGAGCGGGCTCAAGACGATCGTCGCCGGCGAGCGCTCCCGCCGCCCTGGCGGGGAGCCCACCTGCCAGCCGCCCGAGCCGATCGACCGCGAGCGCGACCCGTTCGCCGAGGGGCACGAGAACCGCACGCCACCGGAGCTGTACGCGCTCAGGGAGGCCTCGGGCGAGCGCGACACGCCGGGGTGGCGGGTGCGCGTGGTGCCCAACCTCTACCCGGCGCTCGAACCGGACGGCGCGACACCCGAGCCGCAGGCGCGCCCCGAGCTTTTCAGCGCGCTCGCTGCGCGCGGGGCGCACGAGGTGATCATCAACGGGCCGCAGCCCGTACTCTCGCTGGCCGAGCTGCCAGCCGAGCAGGTTATCTGCGCGGCTGATGTGTGGCGCTCACGGATGCGCTCTCACAACGAGTGCGCGTACGTCCAGCTGATCGTCAACGAGCGACGCGAGGCCGGCGCGTCGCTGCCGCACACGCACGCCCAGCTGTATGGGCTCGGCTTCGTGCCCGCCGATGTCGCGCGCGAGCGTGAGCGCTTCGCCGCCCACGCCAACCGCACAATGGGACAGAACCTGCTCGAGGAGCTCGTCGCCGAAGAGGTCCGCCTCGGCGAGCGGATCGTCGCGATCGACGACGAGGCGGTGCTGCTAGCGCCGTACGCGTCGCGGCTCCCCTTCCAGCTGATGCTCGTGCCCCGGGCGCCGCGCGCGCGATTCGAGGATGACGGTCCGACCGGCGCGGCCCTACTGCACGACGGCCTGTGTCGCCTCGCCCGCCATCTGGGTTCCAGCCCACCGCTGAATCTGTGGGTACGCACTGCGCCGCGCGGCGCAGAACACTTCTGTTGGCGCATCGACGTGCTGCCCCGACTGACGCATCTGGCGGGCCTCGAGCTGTCCACCGGGGTGAGCCTGAACATCGTCGCACCCGAGCACGCCGCGGCGCTGCTGCGCCAGGCATGATCCTCATCGTCAGCGCGATCATCGCCTGCACAGCGACAGGGGTAGCGAGCGAGCACTGGGCGGGAGACGCCTCGCGCCGGGCCAGCGGGGTGATCCTCACGCTGATGCTATTCGTGCTCGTCCCGTTCGAGTCGTTCTTCAACATCGCACGGCTGCACATGACGAGCGGCGTGGGCGTTGGGATCGGTCTGGCCTATCTCGCCATGGCGATAGCGGGCTCGAGCGCGTGGCTGGTCGCGCGCCGCGGCTTTGGCCTGCCCGCCGCCTCGGCGGCGACGCTCGTCTGCACGGTCATCATCGCCAACACCGCCTATCTGGGGTTGCCGCTGTCGAGCTCGCTGCTCGGCTCCGGCCAGCTACCCGCCGCCGTCGCCTACGACACGCTGGTGGGCGGGCCGATGCTGCTGTTCGCCGGCTTCGGACTGGGGGCCGCGTTCGGCACGCGCGTGGGTGCCACGGCACGCGAGCGGGGCCGCGCGTTCTTGCTGCGAAACCCACCGCTGCTGGCGGTGGTCGGCGGGCTGCTGGCCCCACAGACGCTCGCACCCGAGGTGCTCGTGCAAGCCGCGCACGTGGTCGTTTACGGGCTGCTCGTGCTCGGTTTCTATGTGCTGGGCGTCAACCTCGCAAGCGCCGCCGAACACGGCCTTCTGCGGCTCGCGCCGGAGCAGCGCGCGCCGCTGGCGTCCGCCGTCGCCCTGCGCATGGCGCTCCTGCCCGCGATCATCGGCGTCTGCTCGCTGGCGGTGCACCTGCCGCGCGCCTACCTGCTGCAGGCCGCGATGCCCAGCGGGATCAACACGCTCATCATCGCCCACACCTACGGGCTTGACCTGCGCCTGGCCTCAACGACGATCGCGTGGAGCACCGTCGTCGCCGTGGTGGTCACGATCCCTGCGATGATCCTGCTCTGATGCGGGCTCTGGTGCAACGGGTATGCGGCGCATCCGTGAGCGTCGACGGGGCTGCGATCGCGTCGATCGGGCCAGGACTTGCGGTTCTGCTGGGGATCACGCACGAGGACGACGAGTCCGTGGCCGACCGGCTCGCCGAGAAGGTACTGGCGCTGCGCGTCTTCCCCGACCCGCAAGGACGGATGAACGAGCCTCTGTCTGAGCGCGAGATCCTGTGCGTCAGCCAGTTCACGCTCTATGCCGACACGCGACAGGGCAACCGCCCCAACTTCACAGACGCGGCCAGGCCCGATCGAGCCGAGCCGCTGTATGAGCGCTTCTGCACGCGCACGGGCGCCAAGCGGGGGCGGTTCGGCGCACACATGCGCATCGACCTGCAGGCAGACGGGCCGGTCACCTTGCTGCTGGAAGCCCATCGCGAGCCACCGTCGCTGCCTGACCGTTAGGCTCAACTCTGTGCCGCCACAAGCACGCGTGGTGCCGCGCTTCGCGGCCGAGCCATCTCAGGAAGGTGTCCCTTACGGGCGCTGGCAGGAGCGTCTGCGCAGCGAGCTCTTGGCGGCTTGTGAGACCTTGAACACCGACGGGGTGGACATCGGCGAGGTGGGCGAAATCGTCTTCTACCCGGAGCGCAGCTGGCATGGACATGCCTATGTGCCGGCCACGGCGATCACCGCCGACGGGTACGAGTTGTTCGGCTACGTGCGCTTCATTCCCGCGCGCGACGGATCGGAGCCGAGCGGCTTCACCACGAAGGTGGATTTCACCGAGCAGACGGCCGAGCGCAACCCGCAGTGGCGCCTGGATGTCTGCGACGAGGTGATCGGCAGCTGGCGGGGGGCGGGGGGAGCACTCGCTGCTATGACGCTCGTGTGGGGTAGGCCGCTCCTTCCCGGTGGCAGGATCGCCACCGCCGAGCTAGGGGACCTGACCGTGGATCAATGCGAGCTCTTCGACGAACGCTTCACGCTGATCGCACCCGATGACTACCGCGGCGATCTGCTCGAGATCAAGCTGTGGTCAGGTAAAGGCCAGGAGCTGGCGCGGGAGTCACTGTATGAGGACGAGGCGCAGGAGCAGGGTCAGCAGGACGCCTGAGCGGCGCACTGGCAGGACTCGAGCCCAGCGTGGCCTGGGGAGATTGCCGCGTGTTAGCGCCGCGTTTGGAGGCATTGGCCAGGCCGGGTGTCGACCCTATCCTGTCCCGCTCGCACGGGCGGTAGACGCCACAAATAGCGCAACTGGCTTCACGGCCGGCCGATGCCCCCGCCAGGAGTCGAACCTGGATTTGCCGCTTAGGAGGCGGCCGTCTTATCCATTGGACTACGAGGGCTAGGCGACGAAGGCTACCGAGGGCTCGCAGCGAGATCGCTCAGCGCCTGGCCCTGCACGCGATGGATCACCCACTCGCGCAGCGGCGCGGCGCCGAGCCCCCGGTAGAACGCGAGCGCGGGCCCGTTCCAGTCCAGCGCCGAGAACTCGAGTCGCCCGCCGTCGCCCTGGCTGAGCTGCGCAGCGACCGCAGCCAGCAGACCGCGGCCAACGCCGTGCCGCCGATGGGCGGGGCGAACATACAGATCCTCGAGCCAGACGGCGCTGCTGGCTAGAAACGTCGAGAACGTCGCGAAGTAGATCGCATAGCCAGCTACCTGGTCTTCCCGTTCGGCGATCAATGCCGCGGCTGTCGCGTCCTCGCCGAACAGGCCACGCCTGAGCCCTTCGGCTGTCGCGTGTAGCTCGGCGCTGAGGTGCTCGTAGGCGGCGAACTCGGTCAACATCTCGAGCAACACGGGGATGTCCTGCTCGCGCGCGTCGCGCACCGAGACCTCGGATATACGAGCGCTCAAACGGGGCGATCCGGGTAGACGTCGTCGATCGTGCTCAGCGCCAGATACGGTGCGCCTGCCGCCGCTTCGATCGAGTTCGCGGCGCCCGCAAGACGGTCGAGCACGCTCAACACCCCGCAGATCTCATGCCCAGCCTCCTTCAGCGCAGCGATCGCGTCAATCGTCGAGCCGCCCGTGGTGACGACGTCCTCGACAACCAGGCAGCGGTCGTTCTCGCTCAGCACCGGTCCCTCGATGCGTCTGCTCAAGCCGTGCGGCTTGACCTCCTTGCGCACAAAGAAGACCTTCACCTGCGCACCGCCGGCCAGCGCCGCGCACGCGACCGGGTCTGCTCCCATCGTCATCCCGCCGACCGCACTGGCGCCCCATGCCAGCGCCTGCGCGGCGACGAGCTCGCCGAGCGCGGCAAACCCCTCCGGCCTGAGGATCGCTCGCTTGGCGTCGACGTAGTAGGAGGCTTTGGCGCCGCTGGTGAGCGTAACCTCGCCGAGCACCAGCGCATGTTCGCGAAGCTGCTCCACCAGCACCGAGCGGGCACGCTCGAGGACCGCGCTGGACGACTTGGGTAGGGCTGTTTGGAACGACAGCGAAGGGTCACTCATGGGCAACGAAATTACTCGATCTCGCCACGCTTCCTACATATGTCCACGTCCCATACACGCACCTCTAATCTACCGGCGGTTTCGGTCCGATCTAGATTTGTGATCGACCGATGATCTCCCATGTCCTCCGCATCACCTCACGCGTGATCTGCCTGATCGTGATCGCTTCTTTTGTGATCTTCGTCGTGGGTCAGACCAGCAGCGCTTCCCAGGGACAGCAGCAGGAACTGGCCAGCGGGACGCCGAACGCGAGCACCGAAGTACCGGCAGCGAAACGCGAGAGCACCTTGCACAAGACGATCGACGAAGCGTCGAGCCGACTCACTTCACCGTTCTCTGGTTTCACCTCGGGCACCACCAACCAGTGGATCATCCGTGGCGCAGACACGCTGCTGGCGCTGCTGATCTACGGCTTCGGGCTCGGCTTCCTCGCCCGCGTGCTGAGCATCAAGACCTAGTAGACGTCCACCGCATAGCCGACCTTTACCCACGCGTACACCGTCGGCGCGTCTGGGATCGGGATGCGCAAACAGCCGTGGCTTGCCGCATATGTCGGCACTTCGGCGTAGCCGTGAATGGCGTAGCCGCGAAGAAAATAGTTGGAGTCGACCATGCCCTCGGCGTTCGTGCCCGACGTCTTTTCATACACCCTGAAGCGGCCGAGGACAGTCGGCGTGGACGGCTTACCAGAGCTCATCGTGTAGACGCGCCTGACCTTCCCGTGCGGTTCCACCTCCACCAGCACCTGCTTGGCCAAGTCCGCCTCGACGTGGTTGCCGTCACCCGGATAGCGGACGCGAAAGCCGCCCGCGCGGCGCTGCAGCATGCCGAAGATGCGTGAGCTCGTCGAGCCGACGCGGGCTTGGCCTGTGACCTTGCGGTAGGCGATCACCGCCCGCACGGTCGCTTCGTCGTAGTAGCCGCTGAAGGGCACCTCGTAATGCAGTGCCGCCAGTCCATACTGCAGCGCCCACACCGCCGGGCCATGCGCACCCTCGCTGAGGTTCGCGCCAAAGAAGCGCAGCTTCAACGGTTGGGCGGCAAAGGCCGGCAACTGGGCTGTGGCTGTGTGTTCGGCCTTCACCTCGAGCAAGCCCGATCGTCGGCTGCTGTAGCCGGCGCGAAAGCGACCGCCGCCGTGCGCCGCGGCGAGCGGCACGCTCCGCGCGAAGACCCTGTGCCCATCCTGGTAGAAGGTCACGAGCATTCTCTGCCCCGGGGCGTACGTGGACACGCTGCCGATGATCAGGACACGCTCTCCCACGACTGCGTAGGGGTGGCGGCCGTGCGTCTGGCGCACGGCCATCGCCGCGCTCGGCGGGGGGAGCTGGACCGTGGGAGCGGGGGGAGCTGGGGGTGCTTGGGCTACCACGGGAGTGATCTTAAGAGCCCGAGGGGATGATCTCCTCCGTAGACACCACCGATATCACTCCGACTCTCGCCAGCAAGACGGCAAGCGAGGCGATCGTCGATAGGGCGGCGAGGATAAGCACCGCTAGCTGCCAATCCCAGTGCTCCATCACCCCGAAGGCGATCGAGTTGTTGAGGGCATGCGCAGCTATGCACGGGTACAGCGAGCCGGTCTGGCGGTAGAGGACGCATAGCAAGAAGCCGAGCACGGCTAGCGGCACCAGGTCCACCGCGGGCGAGGAGGTCGCGTGGACTGCTCCGAACAGCACGCCCGTCAGCACCGCCCCCACCAGCCAGCCCTTCCATTTGGACAGCGCCGCGAAGATGTAGCCGCGAAACAGCAGCTCCTCGCAGATGGGCGCGATCACCGTTGTCAAGAGGGCGCTCATGATCAGCAGCAGCGTCGTTTCGTTGGTGCCGAGGTCTTCCAGCAGGTTCTGCTCGGTCGAGGAGCCCACCGCCGCCGACCAGACGAGGGCGAACAGGAGGAAGGCCACGTACACTCCCGGCACCGCGAGCGCTGCCCGCCGCCAACTGAGCCGCGTGGGCCGCAGCCCGAATTGCCAGGCGTGTACGGCACGCGCTCCGAACCGCGCGCACAGCACGGCAGCGGCGACGAACGCGAGATCCTGCACGACCGTGTCCGCCAACACCAGGCCCGGCGGAAGTTTCGAGGTGGTGATGTTCGCGCCGAGGATCGCGGCGGGAATGTCGACCGCCGCCGCACCGACGGCGCTCAACACGAACGCCGCGACCAGCGCCACCGGAGCCGTCCACGCGGGCCAATCATTGCCGGCCAGCGCGGGTGGCGCGGGGGATGTCGGTGCGAGCTCCACGTTTCGAGCTTACTCAGGCGTCTAGCTGCGTGAGCGAGCTGATCACCGGCACCCCCGCAGGCACCTGCCGTGGAGCGCCGCTCGAGCGGCACAGCAGGATGGGTGCCACGCCCACCGAGAGAGCCCCCTGAACGTCGTTGACGAGCGAGTCGCCGACATGCACCGCTTGTGCCGGTGTCACGCCAGCCAGGGCGAGTGCGCGCTTGAAGACGGCGCCCGCGGGCTTGGCCTGGCCGACCTCAGCCGAGCTCACGACGCCGTCGAGGAGATCACTGAGGCCAGCGTTGCGCACGACCTCGTGCAGCGAGATATCCCAGTTGCTGACGACGATCAGTCTGCGCCCGCGGAGGCGCAGCCGCAAAAGCGCGGCCGGGACCTCCGGGTAGGGACTGAAACGCAGGCAGTCCAGTAGCAGCCTACGTGCATCCTGCGACGAGAGCGCGTCGCGCAAGCTCGCAGGCAGCGCGCCGTGGAGCACGCTGGCACAGCGGGCGCGTAGATCCGCGAGCGAGTTCTCGTCTGTCCCCTCGAGGTGGTGGTCCTGGTAGTAGTCGATCTCGGCAGCGAACGCTCGCCGCGCCTGCTCGCTGGATATCTCAAGCCCAGCGGCGAGCATACGCTCCTCTAGCGAGTGCCAGGGCGCGAGTAGCTCGAGTAGCGTCCCGAGCCCGTCCAAAAGGACAGCGCGCATGTCCCGCTACGCCACCCAGTGCCAGGTTGCGAATTGACCGAGGAACACCATCATCAGCGACGCGCTTAGCATCAGCGTGGGCAGCCGCAGGCGTGGATGCTCACTCAGCCATAGCGCGAGCCACATTGGCAGCGGGAACAGGACGACCACGAAGCGAGGTAGCGACATCAGCGGCTGCGCCGACACCGGATAAGACAACGGTAGCGCCAGCGCAGCCAGCACATACAGGCCGTAGGCGCGTGGAAGTCGCCGCAGGACCCCTATGAGCATCACGGTCGCGGCGAGCAGGAACGCCCCCGACACCACGTTGTGCGACGCCGCGACGGTCGGGTCGCCGACGGTCTCGGCGAAATAGACGCGCCCGTGCTGGGCGAACAGAAGCTGGCGCACCCCGTCGAAGGCGGCGCGGGCACCGTCCACGGCGCCGCCGAAGGGACCGGCGAAATGTCGCCCCCATACTTCCTGCACGTGGAATGGGGCGAGAGGGCTCTCCCCGGAGAAGCCCAGGTAGCCCATGTAGAGGGCAAGCCCTAGCGGCAGCAGCGCCAGCCATGCCACGTCCGCGCTCAGGCAGTAGCGTGGATGCCACCACCTTGTGCGCACCCGGGTGGGGGCACAATCCTCGCGCGGCCCGTACAGGTAGAGGTAGAGGATCGGGACTGCGAGCAGCACGCCTGCGCTACGCGTCGTCGTCGCCAGCGCGCCAGTCAAGCAGGCCAGCGTCCAGCGGCCATTGCGCGCGCACCAGAACACGGCTACCGACAGCGCCAGATACAGCGACTCCGAGTACACCGCCGAGAAGAAGAACGCCATCGGCGAGAGCGCCAGCAGCAGCACGGCCAGGCGGGCCGCCTCTCGCCCGGCTCCGCCGCCGAACTCGAGCGTCGTCAACCGGTGCACGCCGTAGAGCGCAGCCGCAAGCGCGCCGAGCGATATCAGCACTCCCGCGAGCACCGGCGGCACACCCAGGTCCGAGATACCCCTCAGGCCGAGTGGATAGAGCGGGAAGAAGGCTGTCCGCGGCGCTGTGAAAACACCCAGGTCGGGGCGATACCCGTAGTGGGCTATGACGAGATACCACGCCGAGTCCCAACGCGCCACGGGCGCCGCCAAGAGGTCCCCGATGCCGCCCAGCCCGCGCAGCACACCGGGAGGATTGAGCACCCTCCGCGTCGGCCCAGAGCCAAACATCAGGACTGTGGCCAGGCCGGCGGCGAGCACAAGCACTCGCGATACCCAGAAAGCCCTGAAGGTGTCCTGCAGTGCCGCTAGCCGCAGCTTGTCTGCGCGCAGCCGCTCAAGGTAGGGACGCTCCGGCACGGGAAGGGGACGCGCCGGTATCGCCTCAGCCGCAGGCTCGAGCAGCGCCTGGGTGCCTTCAGCGTTCATCTCGTGCGCTCACCATCCCCTTTTTCTCTTTATAGAACCCTGGAGCAGGAAATCACACTCAAGACGGGTAGTACCTTGAGCGGGTGGAATACGCATCGGCCGGTGGCGGCCGGCCCACGCCAAATGATTACTACTGTGAGAGAATCAACCTCATCCGCGCGGGGCAGTCGGCTCCGAGGCCATCCTGACCGGCGCTCCCCTTAGCTAGATGTCCCGACAGGCAAGACAACGTCGGCGCCGTCACAGCCACGGTGGCCCGACCCGAATCCTTTTCGTCGCCCTCGGCGTGGTCACGACTGCGGGAGTGATCGCCGTCATCAGCGTGGTCGCGTACGTCTTGTCGATCACGCAGTCCGCGCCAAGCCTGGCCTCTCTTCACCCGATCGTCAGCGGCGCCGTCTCGCAAGTGTTCGCCGCCGACGGTGAACGTCTCGGCTTCATCCAATCCGACCAGCTGCGCACGCCGATCACGGGGTCGCAGATGGTCCCAGACCTGCGTGAGGCGACTGTCGCGATCGAGGATCAGCGCTTCTATAAAAACGACGGTATCGATCTGACCGCGGTCTTCCGGTCGGCCGTAAAGGACCTGACCCGCGGCCAAGCGCTACAGGGTGGATCGACCATCACGATGCAACTCGTGCGCAACCTCTACCTCGGCAGCGACACGAAGTCGATCAAACAGAAGATCTTGGAGGCCAAGTTCGCGCTCGAGTACGACAAAGAACACAGCAAGGGCTCGATCCTCACCGAATACCTCAACAGTGTCCCCTATGGCACCGTCAACGGTCAGACCGCGATCGGCGTGCAGGCGGCCTCCCGCATTTTCTTCAACAAGCCCGCGTCGGCGCTGAATTTGCAGCAGGCGGCCCTGCTCGCCGGCCTGCCGCAGGCGCCCTCGCAATACAACCCTTTCCTGTATCCCGACGCGGCACGCGCCCGTCGTAACGAGGTGCTGGGAAAGATGGCAGAACTGCACTACATCACCAAGGACCAGGCAGCAACAGCCGAGCATGCACCGCTCGAGGTCCACCACGGCGACTACTACGCACAGAGACGCGAGGATTTCTTTTTCGAATACGTGCGCGAACAGCTCGTTCACCGCTACGGCAAGGCGACCGTCGAGCAGGGTGGGTTGAAGGTCTACACGACGGTCAATCTGAGCATGCAGCGCAAGGCACGCAACGCGATCGCGAATATCCTCAACCAGCCCGAAGATCCGGCGGCCGCGATCGTGACGATCAACCCGGCCAACGGCTACATCGAGGCGATGGCCGAGTCGGAGAACTACAACCAGTCTCAGTACAACCTCGCGGCGGACGGCCACCGCCAGCCCGGCTCGACTTTCAAGGCGATCGACCTCGCCGACGCGCTCTCACGCGGCGTCGACCCGAACTCCACCTTCTACGTCTCGCACACGATCGCCGTCGGGCAGCTCCCGGGGTGGAATGTGCCCGTGGAAACGTTCGAGAAAACATCCCTGAACAAGTCGATAAACCTCGTCCAGGCGACGCTCGCCTCAGACAACACCGTCTATGCGCAGCTCGCCGCGGACCTCGGCGAGCAGTCGATCACCCAAATGGCCTACAAGCTGGGCGTAACCACCCACCTGAGCAGCTACCCCGCGGAGGCGCTAGGCGGACTGACCCTCGGCGTGACGCCGCTGGAAATGGCCGATGTGTACGCGACACTCGCCGACGGCGGCTGGCGCAACAAGCCGATCGCGATCACAAAGGTCATTTTTCCCAGCGGTCGAGTGGACTCCAGTTGGGGCAAGCCGCAGCGCGTGAAGGTGCTGGCTGACGGCATCACCTCCGAGGAGACCAGCATCCTTCACGAAAACGTCCTGTCGGGCACCGCGGGCCGCTCGGCGATCAACTGTCCCACGGCTGCCAAGACGGGGACGACCAGCGAATTGATCGACGCGTGGCTAGACGGCTACACCCCCAACTATTCGACGGTAGTGTGGATGGGTTACCCGAACAAGCGCGTTTCGATGACCGACGTGCACGGCGAGCCGCAACAGGGCGGCTACCTGCCGGCCGAAATTTGGCATGACTACATGGCTGCGGTTACCGAAGGGGAAAAATGCCTGTCGTTCCCGTCGCCAACCGAACCAATCTCGTATCAGCCGTTCTTCGGCAAATACGCGAGCACGGGCGCCGCCGCGCAGGAAAGCAGCCAGGAAGAAAAGTCTGAAACGAAAAAGGGCAAGCATCCACATCACGCACGCCACGCCGAAAAAAAAGAAGCTACCGAAGCGCCGGAACCAGCCGGGGGCGAACAGACCCATCATCCAAGCCACGAAAAATCCCCTGAACCCACGCACGAAGCCCCCTCCGGGCAAGCCCCAGAAAGCACTCCCAGCGGGGGCAGTGGGGCTGGCGAAACCGCAGGGGCGGGCCCTCCCAAAGGCTGACACTGGTAGTTTGCTAGGCGGAATATCGCAAATGGTGGATCCTCCGCGGCCGCGGAGGACGACCGGATTGGACGCAAACGGTGGCAAAGGAAGACAAGGTCGAATTCGAGGGTGAGGTGATCGAGGCACTGCCCAACGCGATGTTCCGCGTCCGGCTAGACAACGATCACGTCGTACTCGGGCATGTGGCCGGCAAGATGCGCCGCTTCAGGATTCGGATCTTGCCCGGCGATCGCGTGCGCTGCGAGCTCTCCCCCTACGACTTGGACCGTGCGCGAATCGTTTACAGGCACCGCTGAGCACGGGGCCGGACATCCTCAAATCAGGCGCTCAAGCCGCCCAGGCGAATAGGGCGGGGAGATTCCCGAGCTTTCGCTGATCGAGTCGATCACGGCCGCGCTCGTGCCACGCGGCGAGCGTGTCGTGCGTTCCATTGGCGACGACGCCGCTGTCGTGAAAGCGCTGAAGCTGTGCGTGACGACCGTCGACATGGTGGTCGAGGGCGTCCACTTCACGCTCGACGATCCAGACCTCTCCTTCCAGGACATAGGCTGGCGCGCCCTCGCGGGGGCGCTGTCGGACATCGCCGCAATGGGGGCCCAGACCGGCGAGGCGTACATGGCGCTCGGCGTCCCCAGCCACGTCAGTGAGGAGCAGGCGCTCGAGGTAATGCTCGGCGCCGAGCAGCTCGCCGAACGGACGGGTACGACGATCGCCGGCGGCGATGTGGTTAGCGCGCCCGTCCTGCTGGCGAGCGTAACCGTTGTGGGGTGGGCCGAGCGCGACCAGCGTCTGCTTGGCAGGGAGGGAGCGCGGCCCGGCGATCAGGTGGCGGTCACTGGCAGCCTCGGGGGACGTCCACTGCGGCCGCTGCCGCGCCTGAAGGAGGGCCGGGCGCTCGCGCAGGCAGGGGGCCACGCCATGATCGACCTTTCCGACGGGATCGCGACCGACGCGTTTCACATCGCGCGGGCCTCGGGAGTGACGGTCGAGCTCGAACTGGAGCGACTGCCGACCAACGAGGCCACCGAGCGAACAGCCGCCCGCATGGGGGTTCCCGATTGGAACGCCGCGGCGACCGCGGGCGAAGACTACGAGCTGTGTGTCTGTGTGCCCAGCAAGCGCATGGATCGTGTCAGCCATGCCTACAAACGGGTAGCCGGCGGGGCCGATCTGACCTGGATTGGCCGCATCGTCGAGGGCCCGGCGGAGGTCGTCCTCAGGCACAACGGAGCCCGCCAAGCACTGCGCGGCTTCGAGCACCTCGCCTAGCTGCTGCACTTGGCTAGCTGGCCCTTTCGCCTGGAGTCCCGACGTCCGGGCGGTCTGAACAACGCACAGCGAAGCTCTCGTCTGTCGCCGCTTGAGTCCTTCAGCTGCGCAGCAGCGGCTCCTGCCAGTCGAGCGGGTGGCTCGTGGGGTAGACACGTCCACCGGCCACGCTCTCGCCGGAAACGTGCGTATGCGCTCGCCCCTGGAGCGCCAGCAGCAGCACCCCAAGCAGGCAGCCCGCTACCACGCTCGCGAGGATCACACCGAACAGTCCGAGCTGGGCACCGGTGAGCGTCAACACAGTCCAGGCGGCGCCAAGCGGACCGAGACCGAGCTCGTGCGCATAGAAGGCGAGCAGACCGCAGGCGGGTGTCAGCGCAAGGCCGAGCAGCGCCAAGCCAACCGGGCGTGAGGAACGCAGCTCAGGATCGGCGATGAGCGCAAGCAGGTGCAGCACGGGGATTAGCAGCAGTGCGGCGAAGGGGTTCGCCAGCCACACCAACAGCGTCGCTGCGATGAAGACGAGCAAGACGGCTACCCCGGCCGCCGGGGTGTCTGGTCGCCCTAGCGCAGGCAGATGCCGCATCAGCCTGAAGCGGCCCCACCAGGCGCACAAGAAGATGAGCCCGATCACGGCGATCCTCGCGATCGCCGTGGCACCCAGTGACAGCGCCTGCGCTGAGACTGCCTCCGGTGGACTGGCGCCGGCCAGTCCCAGCGCTGCCAGAACCACAACCAGCAGCGCGCACGCCAGAAACGGAGCGGCCAAAGACAACGTCCACATAGCCCAGCCGGCGACCGCTTCGCGGCGGCGTCGCACACGCGCAAAAGCATCGATTGCAAGCAACAGGACAGGCAGGATCATGGCGATAGCGAGCAGGCGCAGCGCCCAGCCCGGGATCAGCTCGCCGTGAAAGGCGAGCGTCGCTTCAGAGCTCGAGGAGATGTCAGGGGCGGTGTCGAACGCGTCTATCGCGTTGAGCACGGCGCGACCGAAGTTATCGATGCGCTCAGGGCAGATCTGCGCGTGGGCAGACGGACCGCGTACGCCGCTGACCTGCACCAGTACGGCGGCAATCCCCTGGGCGTTGAGCGGTCCCTGCTCGCCGGTGGCCAAGGGGAACGCCAGGTGCGCAAACTGGGCTATGAGGCTGGGTGTGCCAGGCTGCGCGCCGATCTCCTGCGTGATCGAGTTCTGCACGGTGGCGGTCAGCCGCGCAGGAGCATTGCCCAAACCATCGGAGTAGGAGACGACGAACGGTGTGTGCGTCCGGCTCGAGGCGAGGTCCCCCAGCACGATGGCCGCGTCCAGCGGCCGCGGCGATTCCGCGGCGAACTCAGCGGCTCCCGCGTCCCCTCCGCTGCCTCCGCTGGTGGAGACGAGGATGATCGTGCGGCGCGTCTCGCGGCTCGCGAACACCCGCGCCAGCTCGAGCAGCACCGCTGTACCCGATAGCTCCGCCCGCGCCCCGACGCCGGCGGCGTCGCGATGGGCAAGGACCACGATCGGGCTCGCCCCAGTGGAGCCGGGGCGCTCAGCCACTACGTTCGTGAGGGTTCGCTGGCCATCGATCGTCTGCGCGTTGAAGCGATGCACCGACACGCGAAAGCCTCCATTGGCTGGGGCCCCCAGCTTCCGGATCTCCCGCTCGATGCGTAGCGCGAGGCGTTCGTCCCCGACGCCACCCGGACGGCGCGCAGGGAATTCCCGGCTCAGGCGCATGAGCTCTTCGGCGGCGCGCGTCCCGTTGAAGGCGTCCGGAGCCAGGTTCGAGCTGACAGGCGCCGGAGGACCGGTGAAGGAGAATCCGGCGACCACCACCGCTAGCAGCAGCGGCAGCAAAGCGACCCGGTAGATGCGTCCGTTGAACATCTGCAAAGACCAACCTTAACCGCACGGCCCGCCCATAGCCGCCGGCCCGATGGAGCCGGCGGAAAGCACTTCGCCCGCGCGCCGGCAACAAGGTGCTTACATGACGGTGTCCGCTTGAGTATCTTGCGCCGGTGCTCCAGCCCGTCGCGACAGGTCACAAGACTCTCGCCGACTACACCCACATCTGCGGGCGTGGTCTGATAGATGAAATCCGTGAGCTCGCCGAGCCGCTGAAGGGCAGCCGCGTGGTGCATCTCTCCGCCACGGCCTTTGGGGGCGGCGTATCGGAGATCCTCTACACGCTGGTCCCGCTGATGCGCGATGTGGGTCTGGAGTGCGAGTGGCAGGTTATCTACGGGCGCGAGGAATTCTTCAACGCGACCAAGCTGATGCACAATGCGCTGCAGGGCGCTCCCCAGGACTTGACCGAGGAGCAGTGGGAGACCTGGCGCCGCTACAACGAGATGAACGCCCGCGAGCTCGCGGGCGGCTGGGATGTGTGCTTGATCCACGACCCCCAGCCGGCTGCCCTGTACAAGCTGGTGCCGGAGAAGGCCGCGGGTTGGCTGTGGCGCTGCCACATCGACCTGTCGACCCCCAACCAGCAGACGATCGAGCGCCTGCTGCCATACATAGCCGACTATCCACAGGCGCTCTTTCACACGCCCGACTACGTGCCTGCAGGGATGAACGGCCACGTTCACATCGTCCCGCCCGCAATCGACCCGCTGACCCCGAAGAACATGGCGCTCTCGCCCGAGGACGCCTCGTACGTGTGCGGGCAGTTCGGGATCGACATTGACCGGCCGCTGATGTGTCAGGTCTCGCGCTTTGACCCATGGAAGGACCCGCTGGGAGTGATCGACACCTACCGCATCGTCAAGGAGAGCATCTCCACGATGCAGCTCGCGCTGGTCGGGTCGATGGCCTCCGATGACCCAGAGGGGTGGGATTTCTTCAACGCGACGATCGCGCATGCCGAAGGCGACCCAGACATACACATCCTCAACAACTTCAACAACGTCGGCGCGATCGAGGTCAATGCCTTCCAGTCGCACGCCGATGTCGTGATCCAGAAGTCCACGCGCGAGGGTTTCGGGCTGACGGTCTCCGAGGCGATCTGGAAGGCGCGGCCTTTCATCGGCGGCAACGTCGGCGGCATCCCGCTGCAGGTCGAGGATGGCGTCACGGGCTTCCTCGTCTCGAACGTCGAGGATTGCGCTAAGCGGACGCTCGAGATCATGGAGGATCCGGCGCTCGGAAAGATGCTGGGCCGGCGCGGCAAGGAGCACGTGCGGGCCCACTTCCTCACGCCGAGATATCTGCGCGACTACCTGCGAATCTTCAGGGAGCTGCAGCAATCATGAGCCGCTCGCCGGCACAGCGGACCCCGCTCGTGCTGGTCTCTAATCGCGGTCCCGTGACCTTCCAGCCCAACGGCGAAGTGCAGCGTGGCTCCGGCGGCCTGGTCACCGCCCTCACGGGCCTGGCCTCCCACCGGGAGGCGCTCTGGATCGCGTCGGCCATGACCGACCACGATGTCGAGGCGTCCCGCCGCAACCACGGGCGGGCGTTCCCAGTGCGCTCTCCCGCGGGCGGCGAGTACCAGGTGCGGCTCGTGGCATCCAATCCGGAGGCCTACGACCGCTTCTACAACGTTTTCGCCAACCCGATGCTGTGGTTCATCCAGCACTACCTGTGGGATCTCTCCAACGCTCCCGACATCCGCCGCGAGGAGATCGAGGCGTTCGAGTTCGGCTACAACGTCGTCAACGAAGACCTCGCGCGCGCCGTCGTCGAGGAGCTCGAGGGCCAGGCCGAGCCGGTCGTGATGGTGCACGACTACCACCTGTACACGCTCCCCGATCTCGTCCGTAGGGCGCGTCCGGACGTCTTTTTGCATCATTTCGTCCACATTCCCTGGACCCAGTCCGACTCTTGGCGGGTGCTTCCTTCCCACATTCGCCAGGAGATCTTCACGGGTCTTCTGGCGAACGACATCGTCGGCTTTCACACCCGCTCCTACAGACGCAACTTCCTGCAGTGCTGCCAAGACCTGATGGACCTCGAGGTGGACTTCGAGCGCGGCATCGTTCGCTTCGGTGGGCGCGAGATCTGGGTCAGGGCATATCCCCTGCCGATCGACCACAAGGCCACGGGGCGCTTGGCTCAGGGGCCACGCGTGGCCGACTACGAGAAGGAGCTTCTGCGGCGCCGCAGGGACTTTCTGATCCTACGCGTCGACAGGGCTGACCTCTCGAAGAACGTGCTGCGCGGCTTCTCGGCCTTCGACCTGTTCCTCGACCAGCACCCCGAGTTCTCAGAGCGCGTGACGTTCGTCGCGCAGATGATGCCCTCGCGTACAGACGTGCCGCAGTACGCCGAGTACCTGGAGCGCATCGAGGCGCTCGTGGCGGTCGTCAACCACAGGCATGGCACGCCCGATTGGATGCCGATCCAGTTGAAGCTCAGGGATGATCTCGAGGAGGCAATGGCCGCCTACAAGCACTATGACGTGCTACTGGTCAATGCCATGTTCGACGGCATGAACCTCGTCGCCAAGGAGGGGCCGATCGTCAACGAGCGAGAGGGCGTCTCGATCCTCTCGGAGAACACCGGCGCGCACGAGGAGCTGGGCCAGTACGCCCTTTCTGTGAACCCGTTCGACATCCAGGAGCTGGCCGACTCGATCTATGCCGCACTGACGATGGAGGTGTCCGAGCGCCGCCGTCGCGCCCAGGGACTCGTCGAGATCGTGACCTCACGGGACCCCGGCGACTGGATCGACGAGCAGCTCGCCGACATCCGCGCGAAGGGCCTGGGTCAGTCGAGGGACAGCTGAAGGGATCCTCGCCGCTTCACGCCGGCGCACCCTGCGCCCGCACGCTGTTATGATCCACCTCCCCGCGTCTTTACGCGGGTGTTTGTTTTCTGATGAGCTCACCAGCACCGACATACGATCTCGTCCTGCTCCTCGACCAAGGTGCAGAGGAGTCCACGCGAGCGAAGATCGTCGCGGACTCGCGCGATGCGATCTCAGCCCGCGGTGAGCTCCTGCGCCACGACGAGTGGGGCGGCCGGGCGCTGACCTACCCGATCGCGCACAAGAGCACCGCTGAGTATCACCTGCTGCAGTTCCACGCCTCCACCCCCGCGCTGCTGCACGATCTGGACCGGACGCTGCGGATCACCGACGGGATCGTGCGCTTTCGCATCGTCAAGCTGAAGCCGGGGACGCCACCGGCGCCGCACATGCAGGGCGGCGAGGTCTCAAGCCAGGCTCGCCCCGAGGCCGACGCGGCCCCTGCGCTGGCCGAGTCCTAGGACCGCGCCTGCCGCATGGCCGAGGTCGCTCGGCCATTTCCTCGCTATAGCAGAGATTTGCGTAATAAAATCGTCGCGATAGCGGGTATGGAAGGGGAAGCATGAGCGGCACCGAGCGCGAGGCGGCAAACATCAGCAGAAGCGACGTGTTGCGCGCGTCACCGCGCATGTTCGACTCTAGAGTGCTCGACTTGCTTTCGCGTGTGCACCCTTCGGTGCCGCTGATCATCTTCGTACCGGCGATCGTCGTGTTGCTGGTATGGGCGCTCGCCTACATCAACGTGCTCGCGGTGGTCGGCCTGCTCGCGGGCGGCTACGGCCTGTGGACGCTGTTTGAGTACTGGTTGCACCGCATCATCTTTCACTTCGAGCCGCAGGATGGCCTCGGAGCCCGGATGCACTGGATCATCCACGGCGTCCACCACGAGCACCCCAACGATCCGTTGCGGCTGGTGATGCCCCCCGCCGTGAGCATGCCGCTCGGCGCGTTGGTGCTCGCGACGCTGTACGAGATCTTTGGAGCCCATCCCGCGGCCGCGCTGGGAGCCGGCTTCTTCACCGGCTATTTGATCTACGACATGCTCCACTACTACGTGCATCACTTCTACCCGAAGGGACGCCTGGGCCGGATGCTGCGCGAGCGTCACATGCGCCACCACTTCCAGGACGACACGCGTGGCTTCGGGATCAGCGCGCCCTACTGGGACGAGGTGTTCGGCACATCTCCACGTCCTCGCCCCGTCGAGCCGCCAGTGCGAAGCAAGGGTTAGAGAGATTCGTCATCCCGCAGGGATGACGCTCGCGAGCAAAACCGCGCAATAAGCGGATTGCCTGTCACCACGCCAAAAATGACGCCCGGCGACCGTTCTACACTCGGCGGCAGAGTCAAATAAGGCGCAAGAGATCTGGAAAGGAGCGTCATGGCCGCTACAAACATCAACAGAGTCGTGATGACCGGGAACCTGACCGCGGACCCGGAGCTGCGCTCGCTGCCGAGCGGCACCTCGGTGTGCGAGCTGCGCATCGCCTGCAACACCCGTCGCAAGGACAACGCCAGCGGCGAATGGGTCGACAAGCCCAACTACTTCAACGTCAAGGTGTGGGGTGCGCAGGGCGAGAATGCCGCGCGCTATCTCTCCAAGGGACGCCCTGTGGCCATCGACGGACGCCTCGAATGGCGGGAGTGGGAGGCACAAGACGGCACGAAACGCAGCGCAATCGATATCATCGCTGATTCAGTCCAATTCCTCGGCTCGCGCGAGGGCACCGGTGGCGGTGGCGGCTTTGCGAGCAACGGGGGTGGTATCGAGAGTGATGTCCCGGTAGATGAGCGGGATTTCCAGCCGGTACCGGTCGGTGCAGGAGCCGGCGAGGACGAAATTCCGTTCTAAGTCAGCCACACAGCACAGCGAGGTCTTGAAGTGGGAAAGCAACGCGGCCGCCAAAAGCCAACTAGAAGACGAGACAAGCGAGGCGCTACCTCCGGCGGCCGTCGTAAGCCCTGCCAGTACTGCCGCGACAAGGTGGAGCAGGTCGACTACAAGGACATCTCCTCGTTGCGCAAGTTTGTCTCCGAGAAGGGCAAGATCCGCTCGCGGCGGATCATGGGCACCTGCCGGCGCCATCAGGGCCAAATCGCCAAAGCGGTGAAGGTCGCCCGCGAACTGGCGCTGCTCCCGTACGTGAACGAGGGCGGTCGTGACGACAGCCCTCGTCGCGACCGTGACCGCGACCGCGACCGTTAGGCGGACATGCCCGAGGCGATACTTCTCAAGGACGTGGAGGCACTTGGCGAGCAGGGCAAGGTCGTCGACGTCTCCAAGGGGTATTTGCGCAACTACCTGATCCCGCGCAAGCTGGCCCAACCGGCGACCCGCGGCGCGGTCGAGGAGATCCGCCGCCGCCAGGAGGCCGAAGAGCGCGCCGAACGCCAGGCGATCGAACGCGCCGAGGAGAACATCCGCCTGCTGAACAAGACTGTGTTGACCATCGCCCAGCAGGCTGGCGCGGACGGTCGCCTATTCGGCTCGGTCACCCCGCAAGACATCGCCAACGCGATCCGCGACGCGCGTTCGATCAGGGTCGACAAGGCCGGCGTACACCTGCCTGAACCGATCAAGAACGTCGGCACCTACATGGTTGTGGTCGACGTCCCGGGCGGAGAGAGCGCGACCATCAAGACGATGGTCGTAGCTAAGAAGTAGCAGCGCCGCCAGCCAACTACAGACCTGCCAGGCGCTTGCGGTCTGTCCGCCACAGGACCGAACATTGGTTCGTGTCTATCAATTCATTCCCACTTAGCGGGTTCGCTTCAATGCTCATGTGCGGCATCGATCTACACTCGGCCGAACGATGAGCGCCGTCGCAACCAACACAATCACCAACGGTTCCGGCGCCCCCCCAGCTGGGGTTCTAGTTCCCCCCCACAACCTCGACGCCGAGCAGTCGGTGCTGGGCGCCATTCTGCTGTCTGACCGCTCGCTGTACGCCCTGGTCATCGAGGAGGGCTTGCGCCCCGAAGACTTCTACCGTGAACGCCACGCGCTGATCTACGAGGCGATGCTCGTCCTCTACAACGAGTCTGAGCCGGTCGATGTGCTGACCGTCACCGATCGCCTGCGTCAGAGCGGGAAGCTGGAAGAGGTCGGCGGGATCGCCGCCGTTGACGAACTGACGGGCGTGGTGCCCGCCGCCGGACATGTCCGGCGCTACGCGCAGATCGTTCGCGAGAACGCGCTTTTGCGCAGGCTGCTGTCCGCCTCCTACGAAATCCAGGCGAGCGTGATGAGCCATGAGGCTCCGCCACGCGAGCTGGTCGAGCAGGCGGAGAAGACCATGCTGGAGGTGGCGCGCGATGACCGCCAGCAGGACTTCCGCGCGATCGAGGAGGTTCTGCACGAGGAGCTGGACAAGCTGCACCGCCTGTCCCTGGAGAAGACCTCGCTGACCGGGACTCCCTCGGGCTTCAAGGACCTCGACGAGATAACCGGCGGTTTTCAGCCAGGCAACCTGATCATCATCGCCGCCCGCCCGGCGATGGGCAAGAGCGCCCTGGTGTGCAATATCGCGGAGAACGCCTCGATCGACCATAAACGTCCGGTCGCGCTGTTCTCGCTGGAGATGGCCGAGTCTGAGCTCGCCCAGCGCTTCGTGTCCTCTCAGGCCCGCATCAAGGGCGAGGAGCTGCGCAAGGGACGAGTGGCGGAGCACCGCTGGCCGAAGATCGTCTCGGCCAGCCAGCGCCTCGCGGCGGCGCCACTGTGGGTGGATGACTCAAGCGACGTCGGCCTGCTCGAGATCCGCGCCAAGGCCAGGCGCCTTCACAGCCAATGCGAGGGCGGCCTCGGCCTGATCATCGTCGACTATCTACAGTTGATGCGCACAGACAGCCGCTACGACTCGCGTGTGACCGCGGTCGGCGAGATCAGCCGCGGGCTGAAGATCCTGGCTCGCGAGCTGAACGTGCCGGTGATCGCGCTCTCGCAACTCTCGCGCGCGGTCGAGCAGCGCTCGCCCAAGACCCCGCAGCTGTCGGACCTGCGGGAGTCGGGCAACCTCGAGCAAGACTCCGACCTAGTGATGTTCATTTACCGCGACGAGTACTACGACGAGGAGTCCGAACGCATCGGCGAGGCCGACCTGATCATCGCCAAGCACCGAAACGGCGCGGTTGGCAAGGTCACCTTGACCTTCCAGAAGGAATACCCGAAGTTCATGAACTACGCCGGCGGCGGTCGCTACGAACAGTGAGCGACCAGGTCACAGATCACCTCGATGCGGTCGTCCACCACCGGCTCGGCTATTCGCCCTGTCCGTTCGGCATGTGCGACGGCGACGGTTTCGTGGTCGACGAGACGACGAACACAGCCTCTGATTGCCGCTGTCGTTCCAGCCGTGTCTCTCAGCGCCGCACCGCGTCGCTGGAGGGAAGGATCCCCCGCAGGTACCGGGGTGTCTCCTTCGACCGCCCACCGGTGCCGGGGATGCCAGAGCCGGTCGTCTCGGCGGTACGCGCCTATGTGCGTACGTTGCGCAAGCGACTTGCACAGGGGCGCGGCTTGTGGCTTGTCGGGGACATCGGCACCGGCAAGACGACGCTCGCGATGATCATCTCCAAGGCAGCGATGGACGCCGGCTACTCGGCCGCGATCTATTCGCTGCCGCGGCTGCTGAACATCCTGCGCGACTCAATCGACTCGCCCGGCGGCAAGCTCGATTTGATCGAACGCCTCACGGCAGTTGACCTTCTTCATCTCGATGACCTCGGCGCGGAGCGGGACACGGCGTGGGTGCTCGAGCAGCTCTACTCGATCATCAACGCTCGTTATGAATCAGAGCGCGCGATACTCGCCACGACCAACCTCACGCCCGATCTGCTCGCCGAGCAGATCGGGGCGCGTACCGTCTCACGGCTGATGGAGATGTGCGGGGATCCGCTGCCGCTGTTCGGCGACGACAAGCGGCAGCGGCTGCCGCTGTCGACCCCGGACACTGAGCATTCGGCGCTCGCCCTTCACGGCCAAACCGGCTCCCTCTGAGCCCCTTTCGTAGACTCTCATAGCGATGCCCGGAATAGTCATAGTGGGCGCCCAGTGGGGCGACGAGGGTAAGGGCAAGATCACCGACCTGCTCGCGGAAGACGCCGACGCGGTCGTGCGCTTCCAGGGAGGCAACAATGCCGGGCACACGATCGTCCGCGACGGGGTCGAGTGGAAGCTGCACCTGATCCCCTCGGGGATCCTCTACCCGGGCAAGTGCTGCGTGATCGGCAACGGCGTCGTCATCGATCCGAAGGTCCTGATCGATGAGCTCGACTCGCTGCGGGCGCGACGCGTCGACATCGGCGGCCTGAGGATCTCCGCCAACGCGCATTTGATCATGCCCTACCACCTGCTGCTCGACTCCGCGGGCGAGGCGAAGCTCGGCAGCCTGCAGATCGGCACCACACGCAGGGGGATCGGCCCCTGTTACGCGGATAAGGCCGCACGCCTCGGCATCCGCGTGCAGGACTTGCTGGACGAGAAGATCCTGAAGAAGAAGATCGTCGCCGCGATGGAGCCCAAGCGGCTGTCGCTGCGGCCTTACGAGAAGGACCCCTCGCTCGACCTGCGCACGATGACCGAGGAGTACCTGACGTACGGGCACCGCCTGGAGCAGCACATCGCCGATACCGCGAAGCTGATGTGGGAGTTTTTGGGCGAGGGTAAGAAGGTCATCTTCGAGGGGGCGCAGGGCGCGATGCTCGACATCGACCATGGCACCTATCCGTTCGTGACCTCCTCTAATCCTCTCGCCGGCGCGGCCTGTGTCGGCAGCGGTGTCGGGCCGAAGAACATCGACGAGATCTGGGGGATCTCCAAGGCCTATACGACGCGCGTGGGCGCGGGTCCGTTCCCCAGCGAGCTGCACGACGAGATGGGGGAGAAGATTCGCAGCCGCGGCGGTGAGTTCGGAACCACGACCGGACGTCCCCGGCGCACCGGTTGGCTCGACCTGGTTGCGCTTCGGTATGCGGCGAACCTCAACACGCTCACCTCACTGGTGATCACCAAGCTCGATGTGCTCTCCGGCCTGGATCGCATCAGCGTGTGCACCAGCTACCGCGGAGCGGAGGGAGCAGAGTTCGAGGACTTCCCATATCACCAGACAGTGCTGCATCACACCACCGCCGAGCTCACGGAGCTACGCGGGTGGAAGGAGGATCTTGGCGAGTGCCGGACGGTCTCCGACCTCCCGGACGCCGCGCGCGAGTACCTGCAGTTCATCTCTGAGCACACCGGGACGCCCGTGGCCCTAGTCGGGGTCGGCCCGGGCCGCGAGCAGGTGATCTGGACCGAGGCGGCCCAACAGTCGCTCTTGACGCGCGACGGCCGGCCCGCCTCTGGGCAGCCGAGCGCGCTATAGCAAGGCGACGGCCCGTCCGCCACGAACAAGCGACCAGCCCACTCGGGGCTACGTCTAGGTGAGGCTTGTGGCGGCTTGCGGCGCGGCGAGCTTCGCCGCATCCTGCGCCGGCAGCACTTTGCTCTCGCCGCGGCGCAGCAGGCGCAGGACAAGCACCAGTGCGGAGAGCATGCCCAGCGCCCCAAACGCTATCTGCACACTCAAGACCCCCTCCTCGGTCCAGTAAACGTCGTCTAGCTCGAGCAGCAGCGCCGACTCGTCCAGCGTTAGCGCGAGGCCAACCCCGAACGGGATCCGCAACCAAGACCGCGTGTGGCGGCGGGGGAGCACGATCGCGCCCCCGCCGGCGAGGAAGGCGAGCGCGATGCCCGGTACGAAGTGGTGGATGTGGCGCGCCCCCAAAATCACATTGTGCAGCGGGCCGAACGACCCCTTGGAGTGGATCAGGTGCGTCGCTGCACGAACCGCGCCAAGCGTTGCGGTGAACGACGCAAGCACTCCCAGCAGAGCCGTCTCCGCCGTGGAACCCTCGCGGTAGCCCGCTACCGCAACCTCAACAGTCTCCCTTGCCGCGGTCTGGGCAGCGTTCAGCACATCGTCCGCCACGGCCGGCAGGGGAGCTGAGCCGCGCCGCCACACGCGTGCGAGCTCGCCCGCGAACACACCGCCGGTGGTGAGGGTCGCGAGCAGTCCGAGGGCCAGCGTGCGGCGATCACCGGACGCACGCCGTGGGGAAGGGGACGCGAGCAGCACCTTCAACGCCCGCGTGGTCATCTGGCGGTTATAACGAGGCTGACGTGAAGGAACCAGACTTAGCATCATTGATCACATTAGCCACCTACCACGACCCAATCCTCGCGCCGGCTAGAAGTGCACGCCCACGACCTAGCGACAGCAAAGTACGAGCTGCAGGTGCTGCGCGTCTTCTGCGACGCCGCCGGGCGCTTCGGCAACCCCCTGGGCGTGTTCGCGACCGAGCCCGTCCCGCCCGCCATGGTTCGCCAAGCGCTGGCCCACCACCTAGCTTTCAGCGAGACCGTGTTCGTCAATGATCCCGCCACGGGGGAGCTTGAGATCTTCACGCCGAACACCCAATTGCCGTTTGCCGGCCACCCGCTAGTGGGGACTGCCTGGTTTTTGCTCCAGCGGGACCCCTCGCTGTCGGTGCTGCGACCGCCAGCGGGAGACGTGCACATCACCAGCGACGGTCAACTGACCTGGATCACGGCCAAGCCTGAGTATTCGCCGCCTTGGCAGCTGAGGGAGCTAAGTGGCCCCGCCGCGATAGATGCGCTTCTCGCCCCACCCGAAAATCTTGGTTGCGTCGGGGCGTGGGCGTGGCTAGACCGCCACCAGGGCTTGGTGCGTGCGCGGGTCTTCGCCCGCGACCTTGGTATCGAAGAGGACCCGGCTACGGGGTCGGCGGCCATCTCGCTGTGTGCGGCGCTCGGCCGCGAGCTGCGGATCATGCAGGGCCCTACTCAGGCGCAGAGCGAGATCCACGTCAGGCCGCTAGCGGACGGCTGGGTGCGGCTGGGCGGGCGGGTGCTCCCACACGGAGCGGCTCGCGCCGTGGCTGCAGGGCGCTAGCGGCCGGCGTCGTCGTTTTGTGCGCGGGAAAGTGGGCCGTGTTGGAATCGAACCAACAACCTTGGGCTTAAGAGGCCCCTGCTCTGCCAATTGAGCTAACGGCCCGCATGAAGACCGGGAGAGACGAGTACCCGGAGGCGTGTTGCACGATTCTAGCCAAGAGCGCGAATACAGCAGCGGGACGGTGTCGCCCTGTTGTCGTCAAGCCATAGGCAGAGCGTCCACTGCGGTGGCCCGGCTAGGTCTCTCAAGGCGCCTGCGGCCGTCAGCCGCCCGGCGTCGCGCCACCGGTCGCGGCAGTCGAGCCGCCCGTCAGGCCGCTGGGGTTCTTCTTGACTTCTTCGAGCTTCTGCTTGAGCGTCTTTCGCTCGGACGCCGGCGCGAGACTGACCGCCTTGCCGCTCGCGAGATCACCCTCGCGTGGGTTGTTCGCCTTATAGGCGAACGCCGCCAGCTGCGTGTACCAAGACCAGTTTGTAGGTTCCGCTTCGACGATGATCTCGAGTGACTGAACAGCCTGGGAGGGCTGGTTCAGGCCGATTTCGGAGAACACCCTGCCGAACATCTGCTTGGCGAGCGCCGTACTCGGATTGTGCTGTTCCAAGCTGAGATAGGTGCTCCATGAGCGGGCGACCTTGGACAGCAGTTCCTTGCCCTTGTCCGTGTACTTTTCGGTTTCCTGGTCGTAGTACTGGCCTTCGCTGGCCTGATGCAGCTGTGCTTCGGTCAGCGCGGCCCAGGCCGCCGGTTCCTTCGGGTGGCGCGTGATGCGCTTCTGTGCCGCGGAAACCTGTTTGCCGAAGGTCGCGTTGCCGCCTTCCTTGTTTTCGCCGAGAAAGTTCAGCACGCCGCCGGAACCGAACCCACCGCCAGCGCCAAAGCCGATGAAGCCCACGCCGAACAGCAGCGCCAAGCCCAAGTAGATGACTTGCACTGTCCGGCGGCGACCTCGTCCTCTCAGGTCAAAGAGCATTTCAGAGCTTTATTCCTGTCGATCTTCTCAGCAAAGCGTTGATCTACCCTAGCCGAAAGTCGCACCGAACTCGGCGGTGGCCACGAGGCGGAGGTTCGTCTAGCCGGGCAGGCGGCGCGCGCCTACCCGAGCAGACGTCGGTCGACATGATCGATGATCTCCTGCACGCTCAGATCGCCGCCGGGGCAGTCATCGCCTCCGGATGGTTGGGGGGATCCTCCAGGGCCATCCCGCGGCGGAGCCCCCGGTGAGGAACCGCCGCCGTCCTCGCCGCTGTCGGCAGGGCGACGGGCGGCAGCCCGGCGCTGAGCGACCGCGGCAAGGACGATGCTCAGCTCATACAGCACATACAGGGGAACCGTCTCGAGGATCAGGGTCATCGCGTCACCGGGCAGGAGGGCCGCCACCGTTGCGCAGGCGACCAGCGCGTAGCGGCGCCCTTTGCGCAGTTGCGTGGGCGTGACGAGTCCTGCGTGTACTGCGCCGAGGATGGCGACGGGCACCTGGAAGACGAGTCCCATCGCCAGCAGGATGGTGGCGGCAAATTTGTAGTAAGGGCTGGCTTGCACCAGCACGTTGAACTCGCTGCTGTTGAAGTTTTGAAAGAAGCGCACGGCCGCGGGCAGCACTATGAAGTAGCCAAACAGCACGCCAGCGGCGAAAAGGAACGGCACCGAGATAAGCAGGGGCCTCACCGCCCGGCGCTCCACCGGCGTGAAGCTAGGCAGCACAAACCCATACAGCTCAAACAGGAGCACGGGCGCGGAGAAGATCAGCGCAAAAATGAACGTGACGGTGACCGTGGTGACGAACGGCTCGCCGATCCCGAGCGTCACGGGCTTGTTGCCTTCGGGGGTCCTGGGGATGCTTGCGACGTCTCTCTTGAGGTTTGGAACCTCGCCCGCCAAGGCGCTACGCGCCGAGGCAGACAGACCGCTTTTCGGCGCGCTCAGCAGCTCGAGAACGCCTTCGGTGGTATGGGCGAGCCTGAGCACCCCCTGCTGCGCCAGCGCGGTCTGACCGAGCGGGCCGTGGCCTTTTGCCACCTGGCTGCTGGTCTGCTTTTCCAGTGGTTCGTTGACGAGGCGCAGCAGCGCGTGGTTCTGCCATAGGCACAGGCCGAACGCCACCGCGAGCGCGAGCGCACTGACGATCAGCCGGACGCGAAGCTCTTCCAGGTGATCGACGACGCTGAGTCGGTCCTCGTGACCGATCGTGCGGATTGCGGTTGCCATGGCGGTCGCTGCGCTGCCACTAGGCAGTCGAGGCTTCGCAAACAGGTTACCGGGTCTAGAAGTGCAGCCAGCCAGGTCGTTTTAGCTGGCCTGTAGGCCAGCGAAGCTACACAAACCTGGCTCTAGCTCGATCGTGAGCTAAAGGGCGAGGCTCAAGCAGTCGATGACTGTCTTGAAAAGAAATGAATTACGACCACACAAATCACGTATCTCGTATCGATCGCCCCGGTCGCTCACTGCAAGCCGAGGCCAGCGAACGCCTGGATCTCTGCCCTCACTGCGAAGGTAGCTTCGTCTACCCCCTGGACTGGGCCGAGGAAAGCTCAGAGCGGTGGCAAGTCACGTTGCGCTGCCCCGACTGTGAGCGGGTCGATACCGGCGTATTCGCGCTGCCCGCGGTCGAACGCCTCGACCACGAGCTCGACCGCGCCACCGAGGAACTCCTGGCCGACCTGAAGCGGATCACGCACGCAAATATGTCCGATGAAGTCGACTTTTTCATCCGCGCATTGAACGCGGATGTGATCGTACCCAGCGACTTCTAGCGGTAGCGCTCGACAACCGCGTCGGCGAGCAGATCGAGCAGCGCCCCCCGTCCGTCGGGCAGTATCGCTGGCAGCATCTGCTTGGCCTCCGCCACGAACTGGAGGGCTCGCTCCCTAGCCGTCTGCAGGGCGCCGGTGGCGGCGATGCGGTCACAAAGCTCCTCCGCCTGCTCAGGGCTCGCCAGTGAGGCGAGGTCAAAAGCCGTCAGCTGTGGGTCGCGCTCGCGCGCGAGGATCAACGGCAGCGTGACGGTGCCATCGAGTAGATCGGTGCCGCGCGACTTGCCGGTGTGCTGGACCGGCCCGGACACATCGAGCACGTCGTCCAGCAGCTGAAAGGCCAGACCGATGCGCCGCGCAAACGAGCCAAGCGCATCGGCCAACTCGGTCGCCGCGGCACTGGCGGTGAGCGCACCAAGGCGGCAGGCAGCCTCGAACAGGGCCGCCGTCTTCAGCTCGCACCGGCGCAGGTAGCGCTCGACCGGGACATGGGACGCGTAGGCGTCCTCGCGCTGCAGAAGCTCCCCCTCGGCGAGCGCCGAGGAGGCGTCTGACAGCGCCCTGAGCTGGGCGGTGCTGTCATTCCTGGCGAGCTCCGCGAACGCCCGCGAGAACAGCAAGTCCCCGGTGGCAATCGCCGTCAGGCGCCCCGCCTCGGCAACCACTGTCGGGTGTCCGCGACGCAACTGCGCCCCGTCGATGACATCATCGTGCACCAGCGTCGCGGAGTGCACCAGCTCGACGGCGACCGCTGCGCGGGTGAGCGCTTGCTCGCTGTCCGGCTCGCTGCTCGCACCGCCTGTCGCGTCGGCGGCCAACACCACCAGCAACGGGCGCAGGCGCTTGCCACCCGCGGCGATCGTGGCCAGTGCGTGCGCGGCCAGCGGCGCTCCCGCCTGCGCCGTCACGTGTTCCAGGTGCGCCTCGGCACGCGCCATACGCTTGCGTAGCGCGTCGCCGCCCCGCCGAAGGATCTCTTCGACCGCGTCTACATCCGCCGTGGCGCCACCTGGATGCAGTCTCATCACTCAAAGCCCCCGCTCATGCGATTCCTACAAAGGGACGGTAGCGGCGTGGATCACCACAATGCCGCCCGCCGTTACCACGTAACGCACGTCCATCATGCCAATGCGCTGCATTTCAGCCGCAAGCTGCTCAGGCGTCAAGAAGCGCTTGACTGAGTTGGGCAGGTACGTGTAGGCCTCCGCGATCGTGACCTGCGAGCCGCTGTCCTTCGCTTTGCTACGCCGCCGCGACGCCAGCGGCGCGGTGACGTGGCCGAGCAGTGGCACGATGCGGTCAAACCAAACCCGGTAGAACCAGGACAGGGGTGGCCGGGTGGGCGTCGTGAAGTCGAGCACCACGACGCGGCCCCCAGGCTTCACCACGCGCGCCATCTCGCTCAGTCCCACCGTCAGATCAGAGAAGTTACGCGCCCCGAACCCGACGGTCGCAGCGTCGAAGGTGTCATCCGCGTAGGGGAGCGACAGCGCATCGCCCCACTCGAAACGTATGCCAGCTCGCTCTGCAGTGCCGATCCGTCGCTTGGCGCTCTTGGCTCGCGCCAGGTCGAGCATGCGCTCGGAGAAGTCGCTGCCTACGACTTCCCCGTCCGGTGCGACCCTGCGCGAGAGCTCTATCGCCAAATCTCCGGTGCCGGTCGCGACGTCGAGCACACGGCTGCCGGGCCCCACGTGCGCCAGGTCGGCAGCACGTGCGCGCCAGCGATGGTGTAGGCCGGCGGTCATGGCCGTGTTCAGCGGGTCATACACCCCAGCGATGCGATCGAACATGGCCCGGACGTCATCCGCCTCCAGCCGCCCACTTTTGGCGTCAGCGCCGTGCCTAGCAGGCATCGCCAAGCGGATCTACTTGAGCTGGGAGAGGAAGTCGACGATGGCCGCGAGCTTCTTTGGCGGCAAGTTCTTGAACGACGGCATCGGGGCCGTGGGGTTTTCCAGCGTACGCCTGATTCCCTCGCCAGGCAGACGTGACGCTATGTGCGTCAGTACTGGCCCCGGACCGTTGTTTCCGTTCTCACCGATCTGATGACACGCCTCGCAGCCTGACTGGGCGACGACGAGCCTGCCTTCGTTGAACTGGGCGACAGCCGTTGACCCCTGCTGCGTGACCGACGCAGGCGTAGCGATGTCGAGCGCTGTCGGCGTGCCCGCGTTGGCGCCCTCGTAGGTGAGGAAGGCCATGGCGCCGATCACGAAGATGGCTGTGAACATCGCGATCGGGCGCTTCTCCGGACGGCGCTCGGGGCCGCGGTCGTAGAAGGGCAGCAAGAACAGCAGGATCATGCCGAGCGTGGGCACGCCGATCGTCGCCAGCGGCACAAGGCTCGGCGGCTTGATCACGCGCAAAAGCTCGAACAGGAAGAAGAAGTACCACTCGGGACGCGGGACGTAGGTGGTGGTGGTCGGGTTCGCCTTGGAGCCAAGCTCGGCGCCGAGCACCAGGGACATCGTGATGATGACCGCCATCACGACACAGGCCATGAGGCTGTCCTTGGCGACCGCGTATGGGAAGAACGGCTTGCCTTGCGCCTTCAGGATCGCGTACTCGCGTAGATACTGCTCCTTCTCGCGCTGGTTCATAGCTCGGCCTTACGCAGCTCAGGGTTCTTCTCGGCTTTCTGCCAGGGCGGTGCGGTAGTCCCGAGCTTCGCCACCAGGTAGAGGTGAGCGCCGATCATCGCGGCGATCGCCCCAGGAACCAACAGCATGTGGATGGCGTAGAAACGCGACAGCGTGGTCGCCCCGAATTCGGGGCCGGCGCGCAGGAAGTCCGACAGGTACGGGCCGAGCAGCGGGCCCGTACCGTTGATGTTCACACCCACGATCGTCGCCCAGTAGGCGCGCTGATCAAACGGGAGCAGGTAGCCCGTGAAAGACATCAGCATGGTCAGGATCAAGAGCACCACGCCAATCACCCAGTTGAGCTCACGCGGATACTTGTAGGCGCCATAGAAGAAAGTGCGACCCATGTGCAGGAAGACGAGCACCACCATTACGGTCGACCCCCACTTGTGCATCCCTCGCACGAACTGGCCTAGAAAGACTTCGTTGGTCACATAGCGGATCGATTCATACGCGCCGCCGGCGGGATCGGGCCGGTAGTACATCGCCAGAAACACGCCGGTGACCGCCTGCGAGAGGAACGCGAACATCGTCGCTGAGCCGAGCGTGTAGGCCCAGTTGGTGCCCTTGGGCACCTTGCGGAACAGCATCCAGCGCCCTGCACCCGACAGTGACATGCGCTCATCGACCCAGTCGACCACGCTGATCCCAGCCTCCGCCGCCTGCTGGAGCGGACCTGAGCCCGCCGCCTCGTCTCCCGGGCGCGGCGGCGGGCTCTTAAACTGAGGTGGCAGCGGGGGAGTGGGAAGCTTAGGCAGCTTGGGCACGATCAGAGCTTGCGGGCCGAGGGACGCGAGGGATACAGGTACTGACCGATGCCGTCCAGCGCCTCGCCCGGGTCGCGGGGTGAGAAGCGGCGTAGCTGGCTGTTGACGGAAAAGCGGCCGGTGTAGAGCTCCACACGGCCGTTGCGCACACGCGTGGGAAAGCGGTCGAGCGGCCTCACCGGCGGTCCACCGACGCGGCGTCCCAGCAGGTCATAGACGCCACCGTGGCAGGGGCAGATGAAGTGCTCGGCGGCGTCGACCCAACGCACGGGGCAGCCGAGGTGCGCGCAGCGGGTGGAGATTGCGATGTAAGGGGTGTTCTGGTCGTATGGATCGGTATCGATCGTCGGGTTTTTTTGCCGCACATATGCGGTCGACTTGCCCGCCTCGCCGATCCCCCTCGTGAGGGTGATCGCGACCGGGACATAGTTGTTGTCGGTGAAGTCGGCGGTCGAGCCGATGTCTTCCCAATAATGAGGCGGCTGCTTGAAGATGGGTCCAATCGCGAAGCCAAGGGCGGGCAGGGCAAAGGACGCCGCGGCTATCGCTCCAGCCGTATGCGCGGTGCCGGTCATGAAGCGGCGGCGGGTTACCGTCTCGCCCTCGAAGGCTCCTGGTATGCCGCGGTCGGCTGTGTACTTTGACTTGTGCTTGGCGTGCTTGTCGGGCACCTTGTGTCTCCTGGCAGTGACCTTCGCTCGGCGTTTAGTGCCGATCCTCGCTGGAAGGATCGCAAACAATATCGACTGAGAGAGCAGCGGCGACTTCAGGAGCAAGCGCTGGCGCGCATCGCCTCGAGCGCAGACGGCTCTCCGGCGAACGCGAGCCGCTTGGCGTGAGCGTAGTCGTCGCTCGCTCCCCAGCCGACCGCCCTCGCCCCCGCCGTCCACATCGTCTGCGCTAGCTCATGCTGGCCATCGCCCTGCGCGAGCGCGGTGAGAGTGATGACGTCGGCCAGCTCGGCCACCGCCGCGACATCGCCAATGTGGACCAGGCGAGAGAGCCCGATCGCATAAAGCCGGTCCCCGGCCAGCAGTCCGAGATCCGCTTCGCTTGCATGGACCAGGCGAGCTTTGCCGTAATGCAGCAGATAGCCCTCATAGATGGCCTCGATCAGCAGCTCGTACTCTTCGCGGCGGCCCTCTACGCGAGGTCCAGCGGCAGCAAGCTGCGCTGGCCCGTCCTCTGTCCTGGGCGGAGTACCCGCGGGCGCCAACAGGTCAGCGACCAGACCACCCTGCTCGCGCAAGAGTTCAGCGAGACGCTCGAGCGAGTTCACCTCGCTACCTCGCGCTGACGGCGTAGTTCTTCGAAGACCGTGGCCGCCGAGTTCAAGGTCAGCTCGAGCTGCTCGCTCGTGAGCGCCAGCGACGGAAACCATGCCTCGAACTGGGACGGCGGCGCGTAAACACCCCGCGCATATAGTCCTCGGCACCACGAAGCGTATGCGTCGAGATCGCAGCTTTGCGCGCTTGAGAGATCTTCGACGGGACTCTCGCTGAAGAACACGGTCAGCAGTCCCGGCTTGCACACCACCTGCACCGGGTAGTCGCCGGCAGCCCGGCGTAGGCCAGCAGCCAGTCGTTCGGTGATCTGCTCGAGGCGCGCGTACGCATTCTCGTCGAGCAGACGCAATGTAGCCAAGCCCGCGGCCACAGCCAGCGGATTGCCCGAGAGGGTTCCCGCCTGATAGACCTCGCCCACCGGGGCCAGCAGCTGCATCAGCTCCGCTCGCCCACCGACCGCCCCAGCGGGCAGGCCCCCACCGATCACCTTGCCCATAACGGTCAGGTCCGCGTCCACCCCGAGGAGGTCCTGGGCGCCGCCGCGAGCTACGCGAAAGCCGCTGATCACCTCGTCCAGGATCAACAGCGCCCCGGTCGCGTCGGCACGCTCGCGCAAGAGCTCGACAAACCCTGGTCGAGCGGGAACAAGACCCATGTTGGCGGGGATCGCCTCAGCGAGAATGGCGGCTGGCTCATGCGCTGTCGTCGCCTCGATAAGCGCTCGCGAGTCGTTCCATGGCACGAGCACCGTGCTCGCCGCGGCGGCGGTTGGCACGCCCGGGCTCGACGGAATCGCCTGCGTCGCGAGCCCAGAACCAGCCTGCGCAAGCAGCCCATCGACGTGGCCGTGGTAGGCGCCGATGAACTTGATGATCTTCTCGCGCCCGGTGGCCGCTCGCGCGAGGCGCACCGCGGTCATAGTGGCCTCGGTTCCAGAAGATGTCATGCGCAGCATCTGCACCGAGCTCATCCGGCCCGCGACCTCCTCTGCCAGTGCGACCTCCCCGGCTGTCGGTGCACCGAAGCTCATCCCCTTCGAGGCGGCGTCGACCACCGCAGCCAGCACCTCGGGGTTCGCGTGGCCATGGATCAGCGGCCCCCACGAACACACGTAGTCGACATAGCCGTTGCCGTCCACGTCAAATATTTCCGCGCCACGTCCGTGATCGATGAAGATCGGCGTACGGCCAACCGATCGCATCGCCCTGACGGGCGAGTTCACGCCGCCCACCAGGACCTTGAGGGCTTCCGCATAGAGCTCGCTAGAGCGGTTTTCAGCGATGGAGAGCGTCACGCCTCTGGCCAGCTCGTGCAACGGGGAACTCGTACGCCGGAACTCGTGCGCCCGCAGCGGACGGTCCGGGCCTCTGAGGAAAGCTCGGCGAGGATGCGAGCGTGCAGACGGCGGGCGACTGGTTCGTGCTCGTGCTCGTGCTCGTGCGATCGTCGGTCACGCGAGCGAAGGTTGTCGAGGTCAGTTTTGCTCCGCTAGCCATTTAGCCGCATCCTTGGCGTGGTAGGAAATCACGACATCGGCACCGGCGCGGCGGAGCGAGGTGAGTATCTCCAGCACCGCGGCGCGCTCGTCGATATAGCCGGCGGCCGCGGCTGCCTTGACCATCGCGTACTCGCCACTGACGTTGTATGCGACCGTCGGCAGGCCAGTGGCCTGCTTGACCGCACTGATCAGGTCCCCGTATGCGAGCGCGGGCTTGACCATCACCATGTCGGCGCCCTCGGCGACATCCAGTAGCGCCTCCCTTACGGCCTCGCGGCCGTTAGCCGGATCCATCTGGTATGAGCGCCTGTCACCGAATGCCGGCGCGGAGCCCGCCGCCTCGCGAAAGGGCCCGTAGAACGAGGAGGCGAACTTAGCGGAGTAGGCAATGATCGGCGTTTCGCTAAACGATTCGGCGTCGAGCTTGGAACGAATGGCCTGCACGCGCCCGTCCATCATGTCGGAAGGGGCGACGATGTCCGCACCAGCCTGCGCATGACTGACCGCGATGCGGGCGAGCAGCTCGAGCGTAGCGTCGTTATCCACCTTGCCGTCGGCTGTCAGCACCCCGCAGTGGCCGTGCTCGGCGTACTCACACAGACAAACGTCGGTGATGAGCGTGAGCTCGGGGAGCTCACGCTTCAAAGCAGCGCAAGCCGACTGGACGATTCCGTCGCTGGCCCACGCCGCGGAGCCCTCCGGGTCCTTCTCGGCGGGAACCCCGAACAGCAGGACTCCGCCGACGCCGAGCTCACTCGCCGCGCTGGCCTGCTCAAGCGCGGCCGGCACAGACAAGCGCTCGATGCCTGGCATCGCCTCGATCGGTTCGCTGGTCGAGACCGCCTCGGAGACGAACAGCGGCAGCACCAGCTGGCTGGCTGCTGCGTTGGTCTCGCGTACGAGGCGGCGTATTGACGCCGACGCGCGCAAACGGCGCATGCGCGTCTTGGGAAAAGTCATGGACAGGTGAGCATACCGCCGAGCCAGAGCCCGCCTTGGGCTGGCTCTCCCGCCCAGACGGCCAGGCGCACTTAGGCGGTTCGCCTGAGGGCCAGGCGAGCGAGAAGCGAGTAGCCGACCGCGATACCGAGAAGGTGAGCGAGCGAGACGCCCAGGCCGGGCGAAGCCCTGTTCACGGCGCAGTCGAGGCCCTGCAGGCACGCCTTGAACGGGAATATGAACGAGATCACCTGGATCACGTCATAAAGGCCGCTAGTCACCGCGCCGGCCGGCACGAGGGCCAAGAAAGCGAGCGGAAGCGCAAGCGCGAACGAGAGCAGCGAGGCTGCTCGCACCTCCCTCGCGAGCGTCCCGATCGCCACGCCAAGGGCAGCAAACGCTGCGGCGCCTACCACAAGCGCCACCAGCCACAGGGCCGCCCGTCCCCATTCCAGGCTGATGAACGCGCTGATGCCCGCGAGCATCGAGAATGCCACGATCACGGCGCAGGCAGCCGCAAAGATGACCTTCTCGAGCACCATCTTCTCTCGCGAGAGCAGAGCTGGCAGTCCCGGTGGACCTCTTATCAAGCGTGCAAGCGTGTGCTCCTCACGCTCGAGCGCAATGCCGGCGGCGGCCAACAGCACGGCGAGGAACATCAGCGAGATGCTCACGGCGACAACGACGGCGTAGGCGTCTAGCGGCGTGCGCCGACCGTGCAGCAGCGTCGCGCTGACCTGGATCGGCTGGCTGACGGTGGTGAGAACCTGCTTTGAGAGGTCGAGGTTTTGCGCAGCGAAGTCAGCGAAACTGGCGACGCGCGCGAGCTTGGCGCGCGTCGCCCCTGGCGGCTGCTTGCGGACAATGGCGTGAAGCACCGCGGCGATACGGGAAAGGCCGAGAATTTCCCGTTCGCTGCCGAGTATGTGGAAATTGCCTCCCTTGAGGAGAAGGTCAATATCTTCGGCAGCCAGCTGCTTGATTTCATCAGCCAACACCAGGTTCGCTTCAGCCAACGCCGAATCGACCGTCGAGCGGACCAGGCTCTGCTCGAGCGCGTTGCCGTTGTAGAGCACTTCCACACGAGCCTGCGTCAGCACGGAGGAGAGCCGTTGAGTGAAATCGGCTGGCAGTACGAGGGCGGCCAGGACCTTACCGGAGGAGACCGCGTTGACCGCCTGGGCTCTGCTGGATAGCACCACCGGCGAAACCTTGTCCATCAGGCTCGCCGTGTAGTGGGAGATGTCCAGGCGGTTGTTGCCGATTTCTATCTCCTGGCCCGGCAACGAGAGATTGACGATCGCGACCTTTGGCTTGCCGGGGCTACGCGAAATCGCCAAGCCGATCAGCAGCGCGATCGCTATCGGATAGATGATCAGCAGCCCCAGCAGCAAGCGCGAGCGCAGCAGAATCCTCAAGTCCTTTGCCAGTAGCCAGCGCATCAGTGGCCGCGCTCCCGCAGGAACGCCACGAACGCTCCCTCAAAGTCGTGCTCCACACCGTGGCTGACCTCACGCTTGAGTTCGGCCGCGGTGCCGGTGAAGAGCAACTCGCCATCGGCGAGCACCAGCACCCGGTCCGCGCGACGCTCTGCCTCGCTGACGTTGTGCGTCGAGAAAACGACGCTCGTGCCGCGCTGCGCAAGAGTTCCGACGAACTGCCACAGGCGCTCGCGCTGACGCGGGTCAAGCGACGACGACGGCTCGTCCAACAGCAACGCCGGGGGATCCCGCAGCAGCCCGATCGCGATGTTCACCCGTTGACGATTGCCCCCCGACAGTCGACCAACCTGCTCGCCGGCGCGCTCCCGAAGACCGCTCTGGTCGAGCATCCGCTGCACCGCAACCGCTGGATCCTTGACTTTCTCGAGGCGGGCAAACAGCTCTAGGTTCTCCGCGACGGAGAGCTTCGAGTAGACCGCCGGCTGCTGCGGGACCCAGCCAACCTGGCCGGGCGGACAGCTCACCATGCCGGATGTCGGGGCTTGCGTGCCTGCGACGATCGACAGCAGCGTCGTCTTGCCCGCGCCATTGGGGCCGATGATCGCCACCCGCTCGCCCGCGTGAGCGCTGAAGCTCACGCCACGCAGCGCCTCGCGCTCGCCGTAGCGCTTGCTGACGTCGGTCACCTCGAGGACCGGCTCGGCCTGCTCACCGCTTCGCTGGCGTGGTTCAGCTTCGCTCACAGCACTCGATCGCCCGAGCGGTTCCATTTTTCGAGCTCGAGGTGCCGGCTAAGATAAACGACGGTCTCACGCAGCACCGAGAGCACGGGCAGCGCCACCAGCGCGCCGACGATCCCATACACGGTCTCCCCGAACAGCAGGGCGAAAATTACGAGCAGTGGGTTGATGCGCAGCGTGTGGCCGAAGATCTGGGGAGCCACGACGTGACCCTCGAGCTGTTGCAGCCCGAGGAACAGCAACGTCACCCAGATCGCGCTGACCGGGTCGGTGATGAGCGCCACGAGGATCGGCGGGACGGCGCCGAGAATCGGCCCAATGTAGGGGATCAGCTCCATCAGCCCAAAGAAGGCCCCGAACGCCACCGCGTACTTGCGACCGTCGGGGAATATGCCCATCACGCCGAACAAATAGAGCGCGACACCTCCCGTGGTGCCCATGATGAGACTGAAGAGCAACTGGCCGCCTACATAGCGGGAGAGCGCGTTCTGGACAAGCGTGGGGTAGTCGTCGGCTGGCGTGCCGTTGCCCCTCGGCATCACGCGCCGCACCAGCGCCCCGATCCGCTCGCCATAAAGGAGCATGTAGACCGAGACCACGAAGACGACGATTAGGTCGAAGCCTGCGCTGACCGTTTCGCTGAGCAAACTTCCGAACGAGGAGGCGACTTTGCTCGAGCTCTTGGCGATCTTATCTTGGAATGTCTGTAGTGCTGTCTTGCCCTGCTTGACGAGCTGGACGTGCGCGCCGTGTTGGTTCAGCCAGCGCTGCACGCTGGCGAGCGCCGCGTTGGCTTCTTCGATCAGTGTTGGAAGGTTGTGAGCAAATGTGCGGACTTGATTGGAGATAGGGTTCGCGAGCAGGAAGCCGACCCCGGCGACCGTCAGGAAGAATGCGAGATACACCCCCAGCACCGCCAAGCCGCGAGGCAGCCGTGGGCGCTTGAGGAAATTGACAGCCGGGTTCAGGATGAGCGCGATGATCGCCGCCACCACAAAGATCAGAAAGAGCTTCCCGGCTGCGTGGATCATCGCCCAAACCGCCAGCAGCGCGAGCGGCAGCAGCACTAGCTGCACCCAGTTGGGTACAGCTACCTTCGGCGGCTCGGGCGGGGACGCCACCGGGATCGACTCGGCCTCTTGCGCGGCCTCCCGCTCGTGCAAGGTCGGCGGCTCAGCAGCCTCTCCGCCGCTGCGACCCTCGGTGCTCACCGGCGCCTCATCCCAGGGTATCTCCCTCGCACGATGAGCAGAGTATTGCGAAGCCCCAGGCCACCGTCTGCGAACGTGGACGACACAGGGCAGCGAGCCGGCTCGCCAGGCGCCCCCAATGGGGTGAGGATCCTGTTTATCGGAGATCTCGTCGGCGCGCTCGGGAAGCGAACACTGTTCGACTGTCTGCCCCTGCTGCGTGAGCGTCACGATCCGACCTTCGTGGTCGTAAACGCGGAGAACGTCGCGGGCGGCATAGGTATCACGCCGAAGGCGGCTAAGGAGCTTTTTGCGCGCGGCGTCGATGTGATCACCCTCGGCAATCACGCCTACCGCAGACGCGAGATCTACCCGTACATGGAAGAGGAGCGCCGCATTCTCAGGCCCGCTAACTATCTGGTCACCCAGCCGGGAAGAGGCGCCTGTGTCGTTGAGAGCGAGAGTGGCGTACGCCTGGGTGTGATCAACCTCAGCGGAAACCTTTATCTGCGTGCAGCCCACCCTGCCTTCACGGAGATCGAGTTAGCGATCAGTGGCCTTGGCGAGGTCGACCACATCCTCGTCGACATGCACGCCGAGGCAACCAGCGAGAAGGTCGGTCTCGGCTGGCACCTCGACGGGCGCGTGACCGCCGTCGTGGGTACCCACACGCATGTGCCGACCGCGGATGCACGGGTGCTCCCCGGTGGCACCGCCTACATCACCGATGTCGGCATGACAGGACCAAGAGGTGGTGTGATCGGGGTCAGGCGCGAGCAGGCGATCCAATCGCTGCGCAGCCAGATGCCTGTCCGCTTTGACACCTCCGAGGAGGATCCATGGCTGATGGGGGTACTGATAGCTAGCTCGCAACCGCTGCGCGCCGATTCGATCGAGCAGATTCTGATGCCACGCCCCGAGGCTCCCGGTGACCCTCGTGTTGCCGGCTAGCGCGCTGCGTAGCTGAGCGGCCGCCGCAGTCGCCGACCAGCCTGGTGATCGGCAGCGGGCCGCCCCCGCACATCGGCTCCCGCCAGCAGCGCGACCATCGCAGGGGCAAAGAACCACGGGATATAGAGGTAAAACCAGTGTTCGACCCCAAGCTGAAGCGCGATTAGCACTGCCGCGCAGACAGCGGCGAGGCCGAACACGTCAACGCGACGTGGCACCAAGGCAAGCGCAACGGCCAGTACGAGCGCGCCCGCCTCAACAGCTGCTTGGAGACCACCGAGGTTGCCGTACAAGCCCCACACAGAGAAAGGTGAACCGCGGTTCATCTGGTAGGCGACCGTGCGCTGGTAGATCACGCGCGGCGAATCGTGGGTGAGGGCGGGAATCAACAGGGTCGCGCCTACCAGGATGAACGCCCCTGTGAACATGGCGAGCATTCGCGTGCGCCTGGCCCATGCCAGCTGCTGCAGTCCGTGCGTGGCGAGTATCGGAGCGAGCGCGAACGGCGCGAACTTCGACAGTGCACCAGCGGCCGCCGCGGCCCCGCGGGCCAGTGGTCGCGCCGCGAGCAGCAGGGCCGCCAGCACCAACACAGCGACGATGGTGTCGTTGGAGTTGCTCTCCAATGCGAACAGGGTGAAAGGGTAGGAGACCCACGCATAGGCGAGACTGGTTCCGAGCGCCCGCCCGTCGAGACGCATGCCGAGCAGGAACATGAGGCCGGTAGCGAGAAGATCGAAGAAGATCGCCGCGGCGTGTGCGGCCGGCAGCTGATCCCACTTTCCGCTCCATCCGAAGAGCTGCACGAAAGGTATGTAGGACTCGTAGCTGGCGGGGCCGTAGGTGTCACCGTGTTCGTTGTCGACAGGCCATTTCCCGTACAGCGGCTTACCCTCGACGATCTTGTGAGCCCCGATCACCCCTGCATAGCCCACATCGATGACGTTGGAGTCGGCGATGTTCAGGCCGACGCGAAACCCGATCAGGAAGATAACCCCGATCAGAAGCCAAGCTACCGGGACGGTGCTGTAACGGGCCCGGCGCAAGCGCGGCTCGTATGCGACAAGCCTCGGTCTTGAGCTATCCGGGCCAGCCGGCGCAGGCACGACGACGCTCTCGTTTACGTGTTGGCTGGATTCGCTGTGTACGCGCGAGCGTTTGGGCACGATGCGCGCAATTGCCAACATCCGAGCTAGTAGGTATAGGAGCGGCGGATAGACCAGGGGCACCGAGGCGTAGATGCGGCCGTGATTGAAGAAAGCGAGCGAAGCCGAGAAGGACAGCAGCACCAGCAGGTCGAGGTGCAGCAACGAGAAGGGTTTTCGCCAGCGCACGAAAGGGATGAAGAAGAGCACGCACATCGGCAGCCATACGTACAGGGCGTTGACGTGCCTGCCAAACGCGCCGGGGTACCCTCGAGCCATCGTCCAGGCGACCTGAAAACCGGTCCACTGTTCGACCACACGGCCAGTGAAGTCTTCGATGACCACCTGACCGATCTCCTTCTTGCCGTTGCGCGAGAAGTAACTGACCTGCCAGCGGCCGGGGCCCTTGAGGTAGGCGCCGCCGTAGGAGCCTCGGTATTCGCGACGAACCTTGCGCATCTTGGGGAGGGCCGACGCGATAGCCAACACCTGGTTGGCCGACAGCCGTCGCCCCGCTGGTGGCGTGTCGCTCGGTGCGACTGGCACAGGCGTGTTGGAGTTACTCAACGACGACAGCGACCGTTGTGTGTTTGTCCCAGCGCTCGCGACGCCGATCGAGCTGTGATCGCCTGGCGGGGACTTCGCTGCCTGCGCCGGCGCGCCGTTCCCGAGCAGCTGGCTCACCAATAGGCATGCCAATAGCGAGGCCGTGGAGGGCAGGCGCATCCCGCCGAGAGTAGCGCCCGGCGGTCGGGCAGGGTTCAGGAAGCGGGCGAGCCGACGCCGAAGTGGAGCTCGATCAGCGATGCGATGTCGCGGATCGCCCATGGTGAGCGCTCTTGCCCTGTTGAGTCGATCCCGTACATGACAAGCGCACCGAGAGAGTCGCTGGCATGCAAAGAGCCGTGACTGCCGCCGCCGACGTGGGCCTGGCCACCCCAGTCGACGAACTCGTAGTCGGGAGCGGCGCTCAACAGCACCTCCCCAGAGGTCTCGCACAGCAGCGCGGCCCACACCCGCCCGAGCGCATCTGGGTAAACGGGGGTGCTCAGCACGTGACCATCGAGCTGCGCCGAGATCACCGACAAATCCCCAGCCACGTTCCAGCGTGCATGTCGGGTGTCGCGCACATCGTGGCCCGGCATGAAACGAAGCTCGCCTACCGCGGGCCTCGCGATCACCGCTTGTTGGGGCGCACCGTAGGGATCGCGCTCGAGCCACATCACGAGGTCCACACCATCGATCTGCAGCGCCCGCCTGATGACGTCTGAGCGCAGCTCCTGGTGGCGATGTTCGGCGAGTACGTAGACCATCGCTGCGCGCTGTGACGGGCAGACCGCGATCCGCGCTTTGTCACCTCGCCCCGAGCCACGGTTTGAGGGACGAGTCGGCAGCAGCACCTCTAGGTCGTTCAGCTCGTCCTGCAGGGAGATCTTGTGCTCGATCGGCACCTGCGAGTGGTCGGCCATCACGATCACCGCATGATCTTCGAGGAAGCGCTCCACGCCGCCGCCAGCATCCATGATCCGCGCGAGTTGCAGATCGGCCGACGCGAGCGACCGTAGCTGCCCTTCGGGGCCACGCTTGTGCGAATACCAGTCGTTGTCGGGCAGCGATAGCAACAGAAAATCGAACAGGTCGTTTTCGACCATGTAGGCACAGACGCAGCCAGAGTGACGGTCACGCACCCCGGGCATGCCCAGAGTTGAGCTACACGGGGCCTGACGGCTGGCAAAGATGTCTGCATAGAACAGCTCGCGCGGCCCCATGACGGGGTGTCGCAAGAGGGTGCTCGCCAGGCGAGTCAGGGCGCTGTCGCGCTGAGGCTGATGGCGGTGGCGACCCCTATACATAAGGTATGTCGTGCCGGCCGTGCGCACACCGGCGTCGTCGAGCTTCTCGAAAATCGTCAGTGGATCAGCCGCCAGGTGAGAGCGGTTCATGTTGTAGACGGTGTCGGTCAGCTGCCGCGAGATGCCGACCCGCTGTGACGCCCTGAAGCTCGACCCATACTCGACGTAGCGGTTCTCGTCACGCTTGAACCAGTTCATCGCTGGAATGTTGTGTTGGTCCTGCCAGGCGCCTGTGACGATCGAGGCCGCGCACACAGGTGTGACCGAGGGGAAGGCCGCGACGCAGTCGGGTACATACAGGCCGCGCTCCATCAGCGTCCCCAGCACCGGCATGTCTCCGGCCTTCACAGCTCGCTCCAGCATCGCGGGCGCCATCGCGTCGATCACACAGAGGACAAGCTTGCGCCTTGGCGTCACTGTCGGCGCAAGATTCTCAAGCCCGCGTACTTCTCGCGTGAGCGGCGGCGGCCCGCCACAGCGAACCAGAGAAATAGTGCCAGAGCCACATAGCCGAGCGGGTGCAATAGCGCCACCAGCGCGGCGATCAGCAGCGCCACCCCGTCCAGGTATACGGTCAATGCCTCGCGAGCGGTGCGATCCTCCAGGCGCTGGCGCGTGCGTTTGATCACGGGTGCGACGATGCGATCGGCTAATCCTGCGAGCAGCCCCCCAGCAACTAGTCCTGGCCAGGAGGCCTTACCGTGATCTGCGAGCGTTCCAGCGAACAAAAGCGCGCCGGCCGCTACACCCAGTCCGGCGATCACGGCTGCAAACACGGAGGATTCAAGGCGTCCACCCAGGGTGATCTGGGCTAGATAGGCACATACCAGCACGACGGTGACCGCAACCAGCCACCAGCCGGACTGCAGGAAGTGGTAGCGGCCATGGACGAAGCCCAAACCGAGCACTCCAGCGGAGCCGAGAGCCCCGGCGAGCAGTAGCGGAAGGAAGGGGCGCAACCCCGCCGCTATCGCGAGACCTATGCCTAGCCCGATATAGAAAACTAGATTGTCCATGTGATCGCGGGAGCTGTGCGCTACGGTCCTAGAGCATGACGATAAACGACACTCCCGGCGGGACACTTCTACGAAGTGGCGCGCGCGCGCAAGGGCAACCGACGCCGTCAGCGAATAGGTCATTGCACGACATCGCTCAACCCGGCCGTACTGGGCCGGCTCAACATGGGGAGCATTGACCAATGAGCAGATCGTCCAGTGGCGGACGGCGCTCGAGGCCGACCGCCCACGAGCTCAAGCGATACGAGGAGCTGTTCGCTGCGCGCACGCGTGGGATGCGCTCCTCGGCGATGCGCGACATGATGGCGTTGACCGAACGACCAGAGGTGATCTCGCTCGCCGGTGGCCTGCCCGATACACACAGCTTTTCACCCGAGCTTTACGCCAGGCTGATGAGCAAGGTGGCCGCCGAGGACACCGCCAAGGCCCTGCAGTACGGACCGACAGAGGGAATCTCAGCGGTCTCTGAGTGCATCACCGAGGTGATGCGCGCGGAGGGCACCCTGGTCGATCCGGAGGATCTGATCGTCACCACCGGGGGCCAGCAGGTGATCGACCTCGTCTGCAAGACACTGATCGACCCCGGGGACGTGATCATCGCCGAGGCACCGACCTACCCCGGTGCCGTGCCCACCTTCAGCTCGTATGAGGCTGAGGTCGTCCAGATCGAGATGGACGCCGAAGGCATGCCGATCGACGAGCTGGAGGCGACGCTCGACCGTCTCCAAGGCGAAGGCCGACGACCCAAGTTCATCTACACGATCCCTAACTTCCAGAACCCCGGCGGCGTAACGATGTCTCTGCCACGCCGCCAGCGCCTCGTGCAAGTGGCGCGTGAGCGCGAGCTCTTGATCTTGGAGGACAACCCCTACGGCCTCCTGCGCTATGAAGGCGATCCACTAGCCACCCTTTATTCGCTGGACGCCTCCAGCGCGCGACAGGGAGGCGCGTCTGACTTTGTCATCTACCTCGGGACGTTCTCGAAGATTCTCTCCCCAGGGGTCCGGCTCGGTTGGGCGGTGGCGCCACGGCCGGTGCTGGAGAAGCTCAACTTGGGCAAGCAGGGAGCGGACCTGTGCACCTCGACAGTGACGCAGATGTTCGTCGCCACCTATTTCGCCGAGCACGACTGGCGTGACTATCTGGAGACATTGAAGGGCCTCTATCGCAAGCGCCGTGACGTGATGCTTCAGTCGCTCGCTGAGCACCTCGGGCCCAGAGCGAGCTGGACACGGCCGCAGGGAGGCATGTTCATTTGGGCGACGCTGCCGGACTACATCGATACCACAGACCTCTTGGCGCGGGCGCTGGAGAGCGAGGGGGTCGCGTTCGTTCCCGGACGCGCAGCCTACCTGGACGGTCGCGGTGCATCGTCGATGCGGTTGAACTTCGCCGGCGTCACCGAGACGGACATAGCCGAGGCGATCCGCAGGATCGGCAAGGTCGTCAACGAGCAAGTCGCCCTATTCGGCACACTAACGGGAGCAGAGCAGCCATCCGCTCAGGATGAGAACGCCAGCCCATCGGCCAGCACCGCGCGCGAGGGCCTCGCCGACGTGGTCGCCTTCCCCATACGCGGAGACGAGACGGCGCGCCGACGTCGCGACAGATGAGCCACCGAGTCGCGGTACTAAAGGGCGGCCGGTCGCTCGAGCGGGGTGTATCGCTGCGCTCCGGAGCGCAGGTACAGGATGCGCTGCAACGGCTCGGTCACGAGGCGGTAGTCATCGACGTGGGACCGGACCTCGTCGATCGACTCAGAGATACCAAGCCGGATGTGGCCTTCATAGCACTGCACGGTCGCGAGGGTGAGGACGGCACCGTGCAGGAGCTTCTGGAAGCCGTTGGGATCCCCTACACGGGTTCTGGACCGTCTGCCTGCAGCCGTTGCTCGGACAAGATCATCGCCAAGCAGCTGATGCGTGACGCGGGCATCACCACTCCGGACTTCTTCTTCTTCAGCGAGACCTCGTTCAAGGATCTCGGCGCTGGCGGCGCACTCGCCGACATAGAGCAGCGGCTCGGCTTCCCGATCGTCATCAAGCCCGCCGCGCAGGGCTCGGCGCTTGGCATCAAGTTCGCCCGCGCCAGCGAGCAGGTGCCGAGCGCTCTGGTGTCGGCCTTTTCCTACGACCGGCGGGTCTTGCTCGAGCGGTACGTACCCGGCGCAGATTTGGCGGTGTCGGTCCTATCGACAGGCAGCGACACCGCCCCGGAGGCGCTACCGGTGGTGCAGGCTGTGCCACGAGATGAGGCGTTCTACGACTTCGAGGCGCGGTATGGGATCGGCCGCACTACCTTCATCTGCCCGGCCGAGATTTCCGACGAGATGGGCTCCGCGGCACGGGAGCTCGCCGTCGCGACCTACCGGTTGCTGGGCTGCCACGGCTTCGCCAGGGTGGACCTGATGCTCTGCGAGGAGCAAGGAGAGATCTTCGTGCTCGAGACCAACGTTGTTCCCGGTCTCACCGAGACGAGCCTGCTTCCCCAGGCTGCCGATGCGGCCGGTATCAGCTTCGATGAGCTGATCAGCCGGATCCTCGACAGCGCCTGGACCCGCAGCGCGCAGCACGCACAGACCGGCCGGCCCTAG